>DKFA01000010.1 GCA_002452695.1 Dehalococcoidia bacterium UBA6808 | reverse complement strand
AAGCAACCGGACAGCCGGTGTAAATATCAATGAAAGCGCCTCCATAGGTTTGGCGACAAAGGCGGCGATTATCTCAGGCTGGGCGAAGGCGATCTGCTTCGGGACAAGCTCGCCAATGATAATGGAAAAGTATGTGATGCAGATGATGGTAATGCTTATGCCTATGGCGTTCCCGTATGGGGAAATCAAATCAAAAGAATCGAGCCAGATGCCCAGCCGGTGGCCCAAGGTGGCGCCGCTGAATGCGCCGGCGATCAGTCCGATAAGCGTGATGCCTATCTGGACGGTGGAAAGGAACCGGCTGGGATTCTCGAGTAGTTGAAGAGCGGCATTTGCTCCTTTGTTCCCGTTTTTATACATTTGTTCCAGGCGGCTCCTGCGCGAAGAGACAACGGCAAGCTCTGACATGGAGAGCAAGCCGTTCAACATTGCCAGAAAGACTATTACAATTACTTCGAGATAGATCATGCCGCCATCTATAATAGTGCAATAACCGCCACTTTGAAAGTGATGTCAGCGCTCCGGCTTCCTCACGCGCTGTCAAAAGGTCAATTTTTATCTGTCAGTCTGTCATGTATAAATATCCTGTTTCGGGCTGTTGACAGGCGCATGCGGTCAAAGCAGTAAATATTATCGAGAGCGGTTGCATTCTTATTCCGGGAGCATGGCGGGAAAGGCGCTAAGATGTGTCCTGCAGGAGAAAGCAGACCAAAGTCAGGCAGGGTTAATACAGTCCTGTTAATTGTGACAACATAGCTGAAACAGATGCGCTGGCTGGATAATTGTGGCTGCAGTTGTTTTATCCAGGCAGAGAAGGTCTGTTTGCCGCTAAAACTTTACTTGTGCGGCTGTTCCCCACATAATTTAGGATATTGCACCAGGAATTGCGGTGATTTATATGTTCACGATAAAATGTCCGGCCTGTGGCGTTGAAGGTTCCATGTCCCTGATCGATGCGGGTTACATCGGCCCCTACCGCTGCTGGAGCTGTCATGCCCTTTTTACCATCGAAATAAAGAACAACCAGATGACAGCATACAAGCCATTGAGCGAGGAAGAGTTGAAAAGGCAGCAGGAACTGAAGAAGCTCCAGGACAAGAATAAGAAGAGAGAAGAGTAACAGGGTAAAAATCCTCTTTACCCCACTCAAGTTATTGCATGGGATTTTACACTGTGGAGGGCGACTGTGTCGACAGCCACTTACGCATCGCCGCCTATCCCGGCTTCCCGAAGGAAAGCCTGGATTTGAGGAAATCCCAGGTGTTGCCGCTCATATTACCGATGCGGATCATACGCAGTATCAGACTGATAACTTCAATTTCTTCTGCGCCGTAGATTTGCTCGAGCTTCTGTACGGCTTCGGCGTCGGGATGGCCGTCGGTCTCAGCCCAGTGCTGTGCATAGAACAGGGCCGGGACCTGTTCCTGTGGGCAGCCGGCGAACTCACCCGCCAGCAGGTCGGATATCTGAGCCCTGTCTATACCACTTTTCAACGCCTGACCGGCGTGAAAATATGAGCAATAGCGGCATTGATTAACAGAGGTCACAGCCAGCATCAGCCTTTCCCTGAAATCGGATGGTATGGCTTTGTTCCTATTTACGGCGCGCATCAGCCTGGGTCTGCTGAAAACGAAGCGGAGATCACCCCAAAAATCGCCCGGTTTTTTATACAGTCTTTTACTGAATTTCATTATTACGGCTCCCGATGTTTAAACAGGTAATTATAGTAAAGTTTTGTTTATTTGTGCATGGATTTATTTCCCGTGTCTGGATAATAATGGCTCTATATGATCCACCATGCAAAACGTTTCCCCAGGTTCAATATATTATACAGTGGCGTATTAAACAATTGCCTCGATTCTGTATTTACGCAACTGCCACTATGTTAAATTATTCTCTGAAGAGTTGTTCATAGGCTTCGTAGCCTTCTTTTTTCAGGTCTTTTTTTGGTATGAATCGGAGGGATGCTGAATTGATGCAATAGCGCCTGCCTTCCGGCAGCGGCCCATCCTCAAAGACATGCCCCAGGTGTGAGCCGCCTTCCCTGCTCCTCACCTCAACCCTGTTCATTCCGTAGCTGTTATCCTCTTTTTCAACAATGCCGTCGGATTTAAGCGGCCTGGTGAAACTGGGCCAGCCTGTTCCGGAATCGAATTTATCCCTTGAACTGAAAAGAGGTTCTCCCGTTATAACATCGACATAAAGGCCTTCCTGTTTGTTGTCCCAGTATTTGTTGTCAAAGGGCGGCTCCGTTCCGCAGTTCTGTGTTATCTCGTACTGTAGTGGTGTCAGCAATTTTCTCATCTCTGCCTCTGGCGGCTTTCTGCGGCAGGCAGAACCGGCGGCCGGCTCCGGCCAGGCCTGTTTAATGAAGTCTTCCCTGCCTGATCCTTTCTTGTAGTATTTGTAGCGCTCCGGCTGTGTTTTATAGTAGCCCTGGTGGTAATCCTCGGCCGGGTAGAACGATTTGAAGGGTAATATCTGCGTGGCTATCGGCTTGCTGAACCTGCCTGATTTCCCCAGATCCGACTTTGATTTCTCCGAAATCTCTTTCTGTTCCCGGTCATGGTAAAAGACAGCGGTTTTGTACTGAGATCCGCGGTCAGCAAACTGCCCACCCGGATCGGTTGGGTCGATCTGCTTCCAGAAAACATCGAGCAGTTCCCCGTAGCTGGTGACGGCCGGATCGTAGGTTATCTGCACGGCCTCATAATGGCCCGTAGTGCCGCTGCAGACCTCCTCATAGCTGGGATTGTCTGTATCCCCGCCTGTGTATCCTGCTGTTACCTATTTCACTCCCTCCAGCGTCTCGAAAGGTTGCTGCATGCACCAGAAGCAACCGCCGGCGAAGGTTGCTTTCTTTAGTTTTTCATTCAGTTCAGGCATATCTATTTACCACCTGCTATGTACTCAAGAACCATGTTACGTTAACGGGCTGCAATTGTCAGCGACAATGGTCACCAATATGGAGTGAGGTTTTTTCAATGGGACGGCCTGCTTCAATCGTTGTATTGGAAAGCCGCTTGTTAATATCAGTTGCAACAGGCTGTTTATTTGAATTCAGCAGGTCCGCCGGGGGAACGCTTTTCTACCTTAATGTCTTTGGGTTCTCTAACGTTCTGCCTCGCACGGGTCTGCAGGACGTTGCCGAGCAGCTGGTCGATATTGTAGTCCTTGACCATACCGGACAGGTTAAACCCGTCGATGATCCACCAGAGTCCGCAGCCTCCCAGTGTTAGCCAGAAGATGACTTGAGTGCGCGTTTTGCCCAAGTAGATGTAATGGCTGCCCAGGCACAGCCAGCACAGGTAGGCCACCAGGACATCTTTTTTAACCGCTCTGTTTTGTCCTCCAGCATATTTTCCAGGTCGTGTCTGGTATTGCTCCTTCTGGTTACCGGCGGGAGTTTGAGGACGCACAGCATATTGCTTGCTGGATTGTCTTGCCGTCTGTGTCGGTGGAGTAAGCCAGAGCGCCTCTTTTATTCTGTCGATCAGTGAAAGCGCAGGCTTCTCCACAGCAGCCAAATTTTCAGGGTCCTGTGCAGGCTCAGTTGGCGCGGGTGTCTGCGTGGGCATTATCCCATATATGACAGGGCGTTCCTTTAAATTTGGCTCAGGTTGTTCAGGTTGTTTATCCTGCGTAACCGGAGGTGTGGGAGGCGGAGCGAACTGCGAGGCCCATTGCGGGTGCGTAGTGCCCTGTACCGGGGATATGCCCTGTGGAGCTGGAGGCGGCTGAAACTGGTCAGGTGGTGGTGTGTATTGTTGCTCCTGTGCAGGAGTGGTGGGTTGCCAGTACAAAGGGCAGCCGCAGGATGGACACCGGACTATCCCGTATTGAACATTTCCCCCGCATTGCGGGCAGTAATATATCTGCTGCATCTACCCTTTTATACAGACTATATTAATATATTATTTGTCAGTAAGCATGTTTTCAAGCTGAAATTTTATTTTAGTGTCGCGTTGTGCATATAAGCAGTCGTTACCTATGAATGTGCAGCAAAGTCGATTTTAGTTCAGTTATTAGCCTGACATGACATTAGGAAACAGTTGGGTGCTATAATCTTGGAGTAGATTATACTGGCAAAGGAGTAAGCCGATGAGGAAATGGGTTTATCTGACCTTATCGCTTTCAATAATTGCAGCTTTTTTAATCATTATCAGTTGTTCTTCTGACGGGTCGTTGCTGCCGCCAACGATCAAAATAGCGCCCGGTGACATCATCGGGCACGGTGGGGTAACCGGGCCCGGCGGTATGATGGGCAGCGGCGGCATGATGCTGCCCGGTGCGCCGTACCAGAATGACGGCGACCGCATCAGCATGGACCGCGCGGTGGAAGCCGTTAACGGCTACCTGAAAAAGCATAACGATCCCGATCTGGAAGTGTCAGCGATTCTGGAATTCAAGAACAATTTCTACGTTTCCTTCAAGGAGAAAGGCAGCAGGATCTATGCCTACGAGGCCTTGATCGATCCCTACACGGGTGATATGTATTCTGAGCCTGGCCCCAATATGATGTGGAATGCCAAATATGGGATGATGACCGGCATGATGTGGGGCAACCTGCAGCCTTCCATCCCGATGACAGTTACAGAAACAATTGCGGCCAGGAACGCACAGGCTTATCTCGATAATTATCTGCCGGGGACGACTACCGGGGCTGTATACCGCTTCTATGGCTATTATACCATCGAGGTGAACAGGGACGGGCGCATTTATGGCATGCTTAGCGTCAACGGCTACACAGGGCAGGTCTGGTATCATTTCTGGCATGGTCCTTTTATCAGCCAGCGTACGCTGTGATACATTTGCCGTTCGTGCTAATGGCAATATCGATGGGCGGGCGATGAAGATGTCCTTGAATAAATGGATCCCGGGCATACGCGCTATTGACAGATCAGCCAGTTCAGTCTATACTGAATAAATAGTAATTCACTGACTCGGGATTCAGAAACGCTCGGAGGGTGAACGTTAAGTGAAATTACACGGCATAAAAACCGCCAGCAGTAATGAGCAGTTTGTGCAGGAGCGGCGGGAGCAGATCGTCAAAAGCGCCACCAGGCTTTTTGCCAGGAAGGGTTATGATCAGACCACCATGAAAGATATCGGCAAGGTGTGCAACATGACTCCGGCCAACCTGTATAACTATATCGGCAAAAAAGACGACCTGGTGACACTTGTGATACGCAACAACTACTCACGCATATATACTTTTACCCGTGAGCTCGAGGATGATATAGAGAAGCTGGAACCAGTGCAGGCGTTGCTATCCGCCACGGAGAAGCACCTGCGCATGCATGACCAGTACAGAGCGAATACCTACTTCGTCACCAGGGATTTCAACTCGTTCAGGCCGAGCATCAAGCTGCTCATCATCGAGTCGTCCGACCTGATCGAGTCGCTGTTTGAGAAGATCATCGTCAAAGGCAGGGATGCCGGCGTTTTTACTGCCGAGGATCCCTGGCTGATTGCACGCAATATAATGTCCATGGGTCTGATGTGGTCGTTGCACTACCCGATGTACTCAAAAAAATACAATATTGACCAGTATGTCAACCAGCAAAAGGAACATGTATTGAGATTAGTGTGTTGTAAGGAAGACGTTACGCAAAAGAGACAACCCTATCAGGTTGCCGCAACGACAAATACGAGCTGACCTGTGAGAACGAGCCCGTATTGTTTGCGCTGTTCTATTTATATCAGAAGTCAAAGCTCTTATTGTGGCAGGTTTTAACGTATGGTCTGTGTGAAGAGGTAAATTATGAATCTGGCGAATATTTTTGAAGACGGCGTCCGCAAGTATGGCGAGTATCCCATGTGCTACTGGGACGGCAAGTGGTATACCAACCTGGAAATGAACAGGATGGCCAACCGCCTGGGCAACGGATTGAAAAAACTGGGGATCCAGCGCGGCGACCGTATTGTAACCAAGCTGGCCAACTGCGTCGAAATACTGGTTGCCTTCAACGCCATCTACAGGATTGGGGCTGTGATTATCCCGATGGTCCCCAACCTGAGGCAGGAGCAGGCTGCCTACATCTGCAAAGACAGCGGCGCCAGGGCCATCATTACCAGTTCCGATCATCTGCCTTCGGTCCGGGCCATCCAGAAAGGCGCTCCTGACCTGGCGCACGTCATCCTCGTGGATACGGATGGCATGCCTGATACGATTTACTTCCATAAGCTGCTGGCGGAGAATGGCGATGCCTTGCAGATCGAAGATATGGACTGCGATGAACTCGCTGCCCTGATCTACACTTCGGGCACAACGGGCAATCCCAAGGGGGTAATGCATACTCATTACACGCTCTGGCTGATTGGCAATGGCCAGTCCTACCGGCACCTGACGCAGGTATCCCTTACGCTGGAAAACAACAGGCGGGCTCTTATGCCCGGCGTCTATAAGATCAGCGAGTGTTCGCAAAAGGTAACAGGTATGGACAGGAATTTAATCTACCTGATGGTTTTACCGCTGTCACATATTATGGGAATCATGTCGCTGGGCTTCCAGAACATGAACGGCTGCAAATATGTGGTATTAAAGGGATGGAACCCAACGCTTGTGCTCAAGACCATCCAGGATTTCGGCATTGGCAACATCGCCCTTGTGCCTACTATGTATGTTCAGCTAATGGACCACCCCGATTTCGGCAAATATGACCTGTCCTCTTTGCAGGTCTGCAGCGCAGGCGGCGCCAGGCTGGACCCGGAAGTCGGCCTCAAGTGGTTCGAAAAGACCGGACTGCATATCCATGAAGGCTGGGGCATGACCGAGACGGGCAGCGGCCTGACCCTGAATCCCTACGACCGCATTCCCAAATACGGCTCAGTGGGCACGAAGATCAGTGAGTGCAATACGATCAGCGTCCTTGACAATAATGACAATCCCTTGCCCGACGGCAGGGAGGGTGAGATCTGCGTCAGGGGTCCGGCCCTGATGAAGGGCTACTGGAACCTGCCACAGGATACGGCCGAGACCATGAGGAACGGCTGGCTGCATACGGGCGATCTGGGTCGCCGCGATGCCGACGGTTATTTCTTCATAACCGGCCGCAAGAAGGACCTTATCATCCGCGGCGGCGAAAATGTGACACCGATGGAAGTGGAGGAAGTCATCTGCAAGCACGAGAAGGTTGCGGATGCCGCCGTTGTCGGCATTCCCGACAGAATCTATGGCGAGGAGATCAAGGCCTTCGTGGTTCTGAAAAAGGGCGAGAGGTGCACTGAAGTTGAGATCATCGAGCACTGCGCTCCCTTTCTGCCCAAGTTCAAGATGCCCAAACAGGTGCAGTTTGTAGATAGTATTCCCAGGAATAATATGGGCAAAATAATGAGGACGGAGCTGCGTAAGCTGGGATGATTCAATGAAAGTATAGGGCTTTATTAAATTAAAGATATAAAAATTAAGGAGAAAAAAAATGGCGAACACACCTAAGAAATTTGCTGTAATCGGGTTGGACTGCGCATTGCCCCACCTTATCGAGCAGCATATCAGGGAGGGGCACCTTCCCACTTTCAAGAAGCTGATCGAGGGGGGAGTTTTCTCGGAGAACTGTCTGGTTCCTTACCCTACTATTACACCGCCTAACTGGGCTTCAATTGCCACAGGGGCCTGGCCGGGAACGCACGGGGTGACCGATTTCCATGCGCACATTCCCGGGACCATCCCCAATAATGAAAATATCGTGCAGTCTTTCAGCAGCGAGCGTTGTCAGGCTGAGTATTTGTGGGATGCCGCCGATAAAGCCGGCAAGAAATGTGTTGTGCTCAATTACCCGGGGTCCTGGCCGTCCAAAATGAAGAACGGCATCATGGTCGGGGGCAGCGGCCTGTCTGTATCGGAGATGAGGGACGGCATGCCTGGCATGGGCGCAAAATCGATGGTCTGCGCAGATGCCCTTATCACCAATGGGCTTTACCCGTCAGCCATCAAAGGGAACTTTGAGCCGGCCTTGGACTGGAAGAACGTACCCGATAATGCAGGCGATCCTCTTTTCATGTCAGCCAAACTCAAATTTGCAGCTTCGTTGGCCAAGCCGGCCGAAACCATCTGGCATGTGCTGGTTTACCAATCAACCGGCGATGGCTATGATACTGCCGTTTTATCTACATCCAAAGACTGTAAAGACGCTCTCTGCACGCTGAAACGTGGCGAGTGGAGCCCCCGTATCATCACCAATATTAAAATGACTGACGGCTCGCAGGTGGAAGTGTTCTTCCGCTGCAAGCTGGTCGAGCTATCTGACGATGCCGAGGACTTCCGTCTCTACATTACCAGCATGGGCGCAACCTCAGGCTGGTGTCAGCCGCCCGAGATATACAAGGAGATCGAATCGAAGGACGGCATCTTTGCCACCGGCGGCGGCGTACTCGGTTACGCGCTCGAGTGGTTCGACCTCGATACCTTTGTTGAGATCGGCGGGTTCTATACCCAGTGGTTATCCGATGCTGCCACGACACTGCTGACCAAACATGAGTGGGACCTGTTCTTCATGCACGCTCATTCCCCCGACTGGTCCTATCACATGATATTGACAGATATGGATCCCAACGTCACCAAGGATGAAGCCAGACGCAAGGCAGCCTGGGACGCTCATCTCAGAATTTACCAGGCGCAGGATAAACTGCTGTCCGATATCCTGGCCGTGCTGGACAAAGATACTGCCGTAATTCTGGTGTCGGACCATGGCGCAGTCGCCGATGGGGCAGCCTTCAACCCGTATGACTGCCTGGCCAAAGCCGGCCTGGCGGAACTGACCAAAACTGAGAAGAAAGACAAGGTGGAGTTCGGGCGGGCGGCCCATTTCATGGGTGAGATCACCAGGGGTTATGAGGCGGCCAACAAGCCGGATTACAAGAAGTGCAAGGCGCTGGCGCAGCGCACCTGCTATATCTATGTCAACCTCAAGGGGCGCGATCCCGAAGGCATCGTCGATCCGGCTGATTACGAAAAGGTACAGCAGCAGATCATCGATGCCATGTATACCTATGTCGACCCCGTAACCGGCAAGCGTCCGGTGTCGCTGTGTCTGACCAAGCAGGATGCCCGCATACTGGGCCTGTACGGCGACCATGTGGGTGACGTGGTCTATGCGCTTTACCCCTGGTTTTCGGGACAGCACGGCATGATCCTGCCTGCGGCCAAATGGGGTGTGGGCGACCTGAGGGGACTGCTGACCTTTACCGGCCCCGGTTTCAAGAAGGGCGCGCGCCTGACCCGCAATACCAGCCTGATCGATATCGTGCCCACCATCTGCTATATGATGGACCTGCCTTTGCCGGAGCAGGCCGAGGGCGCCGTTGTTTACCAGGCTTTGAAGAATCCCAATATGAAAGCGGAAGAAATTGCCAAGTTGAAATCGGGTCTGGCCAGAATGGAGACAGCCCTGCAGCGCGGAGAACGCCAGCCCTGGGACAAGCATGAGTGCGCCTGATGGACTCAAGGCAAAAGGAGCATTACGATGGAAAAAACACCTAAAAAAGTAGCGCTTATCGGCCTTGACTGTGCCTTGCCGCACCTGATTGAGCAGCATATTCGAGAGGGTCATCTGCCTACCTTTAAAAAGCTCGTCGAGGGTGGTGTAATAGCGGAAAACTGCCTGGTCCCTTATCCGACTATTACGCCGCCCAACTGGGCTTCTATAGCTACGGGCGCCTGGCCCGGCACACACGGCATCACTGATTTTCACGTGCCGATCCCCGGCGCCACACCTGATACGACCAATGTTGTCCAGGCTTTCAGCAGCGAACGCCTGCAGGCAGAATATATCTGGGATGCCGCTGATAAGGCGGGCAAGAAATGTATTGTGCTGAACTACCCTGGTTCCTGGCCGATGAAAATGAAGAACGGCATCGTTGTGGGCGGACGAGGCCTGACGGTAACTGAGAAACGTGACGGCATTAAGGGCATGACCGGCGTGGTCAACCTTTGCTATGACCACCTTATCACCACCGGGTTTTATCCGCGCGGCATTAAGGGCTCCTTCCAGCCTGCCAAAGGCTGGACCAACCTGCCCAAAAAAGAACAGGAGCCGCTGGAGATTGCTGCCAAACTGGATTTCAGAGGTTCCGAATCAGATGTAGCCGAAACAGTCTGGTATGCGATGGCCCGACAGTCCGGTGATAACGGGTATGACCGTGTAACACTGTCGCCCACCAGGAACTTTAAAGACGCGTTTTGCACGCTGGCCGTTGGTGAATGGAGCCCGGTTATCACCACCGACATAAAGATGAAGGACGGTTCCGTCAAGCAGGCGTCTTTCCGTTGCAAGCTGGTAGAGCTTTCCGATGATGCTGAAAACCTGCGCTTCTATATCAGCGCCATGTGGACTTATTCAGGCTGGAGCGATCCGGAGAACATTGCTGCGGAACTGGTCTCCAAAGACGGCGCCATCCTGCCTGGCGGCGGCGTGATCGGCTATGCCATGGACTGGTTCGATCTGGACACCTTCGTTGAGATCAATGAGTTTTATACTCAGTGGCTGGCCGATGCGGCTGCCACTCTTCTCGGCAAACATGAATGGGACCTCTTCTATATGCATGCCCATTCACCCGACTGGGCCTATCACATGATCCTGACCTCCATGTACCCCGAACTGAACAAGGATGAGGCCAGGCGCAAACAGGCATGGGACGCACATCTGAGGATCTACCAGGCCCAGGACAAGATGCTGGAACAGATCCTCGAGCAGTGTGGTAGGGAAACGCTGGTCATTCTTGTTTCGGACCATGGAGCAGTAGCTGACGGGCCTGTCTTTGATCCGTATAAGATACTGGTCCCGGCCGGCCTGGCGGCGTTGCAGGAGAAACAGGCTGCCTACGTACCTGCCACTGTACGCGGCGACGGGCTGATGGATGAAGTCAGGATACAGAGCCTGCGTCCCGATGTGAAGAAATCCAAGTGCTTCCCGCAGCGCACGATATACATTTATATCAACCTCAAGGGCCGTGATCCCGAAGGTATCGTCGATCCGGCTGACTATGAGAAGGTGCAGCAGCAGATCATCGACGCGCTGTATTCTTACGTCGATCCGGCCACGGGCAAAAGGCCGGTATCGCTGGCTTTAAGCAAGAATGATGCGCGCATCCTTGGCCTTTACGGGGACCGCGTCGGAGACGTTATTTATGCCCTTTATCCCTGGTACTCTGGCCAGCACGGGAATATCCTGCCCGCAGCTGAATGGGGAGTCGGTTCACTCAAAGGCCTGCTGGCCTTTAACGGTCCCGGTATCAAGAAGGGTTACCGCCTGGAAAGGAACTGCAGCCTGATCGATATCGTGCCCACTATCTGCTACCTGATGGACCTCCCTTTGCCGGAGCAGGCCGAGGGCGCCATTCTCTACCAGGCTTTGAAGAATCCCAATATGAAAGCGGAAGAAATTGCCAAGCTGAAAGCAGGTCTGGCCAGGATGGAGACAGCCCTGCAGCGCGGAGAACGCCAGCCCTGGGACAAGCATGAGTGCGCTTAATTAACATACGCTGAAAATAATTTATGAGGGGTGGTAGCAGATGGTTTAAATTGATTGAGCAGTTACAGTATTTTCAACATTAAAAAGGAGGTATCAATGAAACGCAACAAGCATTTCTACAAGGCCTGGATGATCCTGGCCTGCATGCTGATAGCAGCTATGGTTCTGGCGTCATGTGCGCCCCCAGCCCCGGCGACCAGCACGCAGCCGGCATCGACAGCTCCGAAGTCGGGAGGCATACTCAAGATCGGCATGAGGACGGTCCCTCCCAGCCTTGACACTTTTACAGCCGGCCTGACCGCTGCAGCAACATATGCGCTGCTTAAGTGCTATAATCTGACCCTTATTCGCTGGGACGGCAAGAGCGACCGCGAAGCCAAAGTCTCACCGCTGGCAGCAAAGTCGTGGGAAATCAGCCCTGACGGCCTCACCTATACCTTCCATCTGCAGGAAGGCCTCAAATGGCAGAATATCCCCCCTGTCAACGGTCGGGAAGTAACCGCTGATGACTGGGCTTATCACTTCAACCGCGTAGCAAATCCTGAAAACAAGCACCCGGCGCGCACTACCCTGGACATGAAGAGCTGCCAGGCTGTGGACAAGTACACGTTTAAAGTTACTACCAATAAGAAAGCCCCCGGTTTCCTGGCCTATATTGCAGGCAGCACCCTGGCGGCAATTCCCAAGGAATGCGTTGAAGCGCCGGGCGGGGTGGAGAAGAACTGGGCCGGCAGCGGTCCGTTCATCATGTCCGAGTATGACCGCGGCGTTAAGGCAATTTTCAAGAGGAATCCCGACTACTTTGAAAAAGGCAAGCC
Organism: Dehalococcoidia bacterium UBA6808; assembly: GCA_002452695.1. Taxonomy (GTDB): domain Bacteria; phylum Chloroflexota; class Dehalococcoidia; order GIF9; family UBA5629; genus UBA6808. The sequence goes on along the minus strand of DKFA01000010.1, from coordinate 974 downwards.
CTATCTCGACGGAGTAGAGATCTATTTTATGACCGACGACGCCGCCAGGCTGGCTGCTTTCCGTGCGGGCACAATCGATGTACTGCCTTCCGAAAGCAAGGTCAACAGAGATGCCATTGAGAAGTCAGTTACCGGTACACAGATCCAGGACGGCGTCGGCATGGTAGAGGTGGGCCTGCTGCTTAACCTGAAAAAGGAACCTTTTACCAACAAGCAGGTCAGGCAGGCCCTTCAGTATGCCATCGATTATGACGGCCTGATCAGTTCCGCCATGGATGGAGGCGCCATCCGCACCGGTTATCTTGCCCCATGGTTCGCCGAGTGGGGGGGCAGGCAACCGGCCGACCTGCCCAAGCGCGATGTAGCCAAGGCCAAGGCGCTGCTGGCTGAGGCGGGATATCCCAACGGCTTTAAGACCACCATCCTGCAGAATACCGCCAATATGGTAATGGTCGGCAATGCTGTCGAGCCTATTGTAGCCATGCTCAAGGAAATCGGCATAGAAGCTACAATCGTTCAGGCCGATACTGCGGCCTTCCTGAGCAAATGGCGCGCGGGCAATTACGACATGACAGTCTGGACCTGCTTCACAGGCAGGCCTTATGATCCGGATAACAGCATCCGCCAGCAGTGGCACAGCAAAGGCGCCGGCAACGTGGCAGGGTATAACAACCCCAAGGTAGATGAGCTTATCGCTGCCCAGCAGGACCTCTTCCCTGACAAGGAAAAGAGGATTGCGGTTGTCAAGCAGTTGCTGCCCATCCTTGAGGATGAAGTCCCTGCGGTACCCCTCTACATTATGACCAATTACTATATCAAGCAGCCCTGGGTCAAGGGCATGGACGAGATTGCAGACCCGCAAGCCGCCCTGGGTTTGCAGGTTCTTCCTGATGTCTGGATAGACAAAAGGTAAGGAATCAGACATAATAAAAGAAGTTTGTCCGCAGGCATGGTGGGAGGCGTTAACGCCTCCC
>DKFA01000006.1 GCA_002452695.1 Dehalococcoidia bacterium UBA6808 | reverse complement strand
CCTAAGTTTATCCGTGCCTCGAAGCTATGTCAACAACTTTTGCCATAACGGTTTCGCTTCAAGGTGAATCAGCCCGAAGTGAGCCGGGAGACCGCAGCAGGATGAGCTTTACAGTCATTGACAACTGTTTCGTATAGTTTATAATGAAGGCAAATGGATGCACAGCCTGCTGCACAGCCGAGGGAAAAATACCTTTACCTGTTATCTGAAATAGCTGATATTGTCTCCAGTTCGATAGCTGATAAGGACATCTGCGAAGGGGTTTTGTGGGAGCTTTCCAGCGCGCTTGATTTGGATGCTGCCTGGATCCAGAAATATAATCCTGCCACTAAAACGCTTACCCTGCTGTCGCAGCGCGGGCTCCCCGAGCAGATGCAGCAGGAACTTCAAACGGTGCCTCACGGTATGAATGTGATCGGGAAAATCGTACAGGAACGCAAGCCGGTCTATTCCAATGATGTCAGTAAAGACCGCAATTTCCCTTGGGATACAGCGGTCAAGCTGGGTTATCATGCATTTGTCGCTGCCCCTGTAATCACCGGCGGGCGTGTAATGGGATTGCTGGGTGGCTTGTCGCACAAATACGACCTGTTCACTATTAATGAGATGAAACTGTTTTATATTGTGGCGGTCTGTATTACAGATGTGTGTGACAGGAATTCACCTGAACACGTAGCGCAGGATATCAAAATGCAACAGGATGAAATCGCCCACACGCAGCTTTTCCTCAGCGCTCTTAGTCACGAGCTTAAGACGCCCCTTACTGCCATCATCGCATCAACCGGACTACTGATCGAAGAACTCGAAGCGATGAAAGAAGGCACGCTGCTTAAGATCGCACAAAATATTTCGCGCGGCGCTGTAAGCCTGAAAAACAGGTTGACCGAACTGCTCAGCCTTTCCCGTAATAGAGATGAGTCTTTTGGCATTGCTTGGCAGGAGTTCGATTTTTCCAAGCTGGCCAAGGAAGTGATCGACGAGATATCGTCTATGGTCAAACAGAAACAGCAGGCACTGGAAGTGGAGGTGTCTGACGGTATCAAGATCACTGGCGACGATCAGAGGATTGAGCAGATATTGCTTAACCTGCTGTCCAATGCTATCAAGTTCACTCCGGAAGGAGGCACGATCCGACTGAAAGCAGGTTGCGATAATGGGCGCCTGCTGGTTAACGTAGAGGATTCAGGGCCCGGGCTGTCGGATGATGAGAAGCACAAATTATTCCGGCCTTATTATCAGCTGTCTGCTGATCGTAGCCTTCCCAGGATCGGACTGGGGCTGGCAATTACCAGACAACTGGTGGAATTGCATGGCGGAACAATCTGGGTGCAAAGTGAACTGGGCAAGGGCAGTACATTCACATTCTCTTTGCCCTTGCATAACAAATGAATACAGATAACAGTGATTCAGCCCAGCCGGTAAAGGTACTGATAGTTGAGGACAGCCCTGAGATACAGGAAGCGGCTCAACTCATTTTTGAACTTCATTGGAAGCAAGCAATAGTTATACAGGCTTTACGGGGTGAGGATGGTATTGAGAAAACGCGTCAGGAAAAGCCGGATATTGTCTTGCTTGATCTGGGTTTGCCTGATATGGACGGACTGCGTGTGCTTAAAGAAATACGCAACATCAGCAATGTGCCCGTTATTATTTTGACTGTGCGTGGTGAAGAGATGGATAAGGTCAGAGGCCTGGAGATGGGAGCTGACGATTACGTAGTTAAACCATTCGCACACAGGGAACTGCTGGCGCGCATGAAAGCCGTGCTGTCCAGAAAGCCGATTACGGCAGATGCGATATCAGGCGGCGGAAATATACAGCCATCACCTTGTGATATAAGTATGGACCTCAATACCGGGACTGTTATGCGCAATGGCAGACCCGTCAAACTGACCAGCACCGAGTACAACCTGCTCAAATACCTGGCCGGTCAGAAAGGAAAGGTATTATCTGATATGGATATCTTATCCCATGTTTGGGGCGAGGAGTATACGGATTGTAGCGAATACCTGCAGGTCTATGTAAAAAGGCTGAGGGAGAAACTTGAAGATAATCCCTCCCGGCCGAGGATTATCGTTAAAGAGGCCAATGGATATAAAATTGCTGAAAGTATAGGTTGAGCAAATATGTTATTATGCTTATAAGGGGCCTGATTTAAGCACAGCCGGGAGTAGAACATGAGCCACATTCTCTTTTTATCGAGCGACCCCGTTTTGAGGGAGAAGAACCTCGATGTACTGCATCAGAACGGGATTGAGGCGGATGGCGCTGCAGAGTGCCTGGAAGGGATGGTCATGCTCGACAAGAATGGTTTTGACATCGTTGTAATTGACGATGAGCTTAATGATGTCAGCGGCTATGAAGCCTGTGTCAAGGTCAGACAGCAGTTCGATGTCCACATCGTTTTATTGGGGACCGTGTCTGAATCGGATGTCTGGTCAAAAGTCGAAGAGCTGGGCTTTGATCTTTATTTGAAAAAACCCGTCAGCCCGCGTGAGTTGCTGGCCCGCATTAAAGCGCTGATGCGCAGGCCTGTGAGGGAAAGAAAAGATAAACCGGCCGTTGCCCAGTCACCTGCCGCAACTCCGTCAGCGCCATTTATACCTCCGGTTTCTGCTGTTCCGCCGGCGTATATCACACCGCAATCGCAAAACCCGCCGCAACAGGTGTTCAGCCAGCCGCAAGCGCAGGCGCCGCAGGCCGATAATCAACGGCTTCAACCGGCCCCTGAACAGATGGCACCGCCGCAA
>DKFA01000077.1 GCA_002452695.1 Dehalococcoidia bacterium UBA6808 | reverse complement strand
GAGGCCAAAGTAGCCCGCTACCGCAAGTTCGGCATCGACATGATCACCTGGGCCTATAACTTCGGACACAGGGAAAAGATTGCAGATGCCCAGAGCGGCTACCGCTCCCACAGCCGCAAAGCCGTGGAGGCCATGCAGATAACCTATCCCGGCTTCGGCTTCAGCATCCAGACGCTGGTGCAGGCCCGCAGGCAGGGACTCCGGATCATCGAACGTCCCGTCTCCTGCATTTACACAGATTCAGGTTCCACGCTCAACCCCGTGGTCCACGGCGTCAACGTCATGTGGTCCATTGTGAAAATACGCTTCAGGGAAGAGCTGTTCAAACGGGGGAAAACCGGTCAGAGATGAAAGTGCTGTTTGTTCTGGAGAACTACTTTCCGTTCATCGGCGGCGCTGAAACGCTGTTCAAGCATGTCTGCGAAGGGCTGGCGGCGAGGGGGCATGAGGTAACGGTCATCACAGGCATCCAGCCCGGTGCGCCCGTTTTCGAAAACATCAACGGGGTAGCCATTCATAGAGTCAAATGCCCCCGTCGCGGCATGCGCTACTGGTTCACCTTCCTGGCCATACCGCTGGCCTTCAAGCTGGCGAAGCAGGCTGATATTATCCAGACCACCACCTACAACGGGGCCGTGCCGGCCTGGCTATCCTCCCGTTTGCGGGGCAAGAAATGCGTGATCACGGTGCACGAGGTGATCGGCGAGGGCTGGTACTCAATGATGGGCATGGGCTGGTTCAAGGCCTGGCTGCACCAGACACTTGAACGCATTATCGTCACCATACCCTTCGACCGTTATATCTCAGTTTCGGGCTATACAGGGGAACGCATAGAGCGTTATGGCGTAAGGCGCGACAGGGTCACGGTTGTGTATAACGGCATCGACTACGAGATGTTCGACCCGCTCAGGGCAAGCGGCCAGGCGGTGAGGGAAAAGCTGGGGCTGAAGGACAATTTCATTTACCTGTCCTACGGGCGCCCGGGCATAAGCAAGGGGCTGGAATATCTGATCAGGGCCATACCGCTGATCACGGAGAAGGTGCCCCACGCCCGGCTGCTGATGATACTGGGCAGGCAGCCCGTGGAAGGATACAGGAAGATCACCGATCTGATCAGCTCCACAGGCGTGGCCGGCAGGCTGACGCTGCTCGATCCCGTGCCGCGCGAAGAGCTGTCATCGTATATCGCGGCGGCCGACTGCGTGGTAGTGCCCTCCATCTCCGAGGGGTTCGGCTTCACCGCCATCGAGGCCTGCGCCATGGGCAAACCTGTAGTAGCCTCCAACGTGGCCTCGCTGCCCGAGGTGATCTCGGGGACCAGCGTTCTGGTCGAGCCGGCCAACCCGCAGGCGATCGCTTACGGTGTAGAGGCCGTCTACAGGGGCAACGCGGCCCGCACGCCTGAGAAGAGATTCCCCTGGTCGGTCTGCGTGGAAGGATATGAAAAGGTCTATTTCGAACTGACCGGCCTTAAACGATAATTGATGGAATCATGAGCTTTCGCAATAAGAGAGCGCTGAGCGCCGGCATCAGCGGTTTCGCAGGTTCCTGCCTGGCCAATCACCTGGTCAAGCAGGGAGCGGATGTCTACGGACTCTACCGCCGGCGCGCCGACGGCGCGCTGCCCTATAACCTCCAATATCTCAACATCGCCAACCAGGTCGCGCTGTGCGGAAATCGTCAATACACCACCATATGCGTATAATACCGGCATGAAAATAGCGTTGCTGACACCCACTTTCTGCGGCTTCAGCGGCATCGACAGGGTCGTCGAGACGCAGGCCGCCAGGCTGACGGCGGGCGGCGACAGCGTGACCATCTTCGCCCTGCAGGCCGACCTGGACCCTCCGCCCGGCGTCACGCTGCGGGTGCTGGGCATGCCGCAGGAGTTGCTCCGGCAGCGCTTCTACAGGCTGCTCCTGCCACTGGATATCCTCCGTAACAACCGCTACACCCGCCTGCTCAAGGGGTTCGACATCGTCTACAGCCATCAGTACCCCATGAACTGGCTGGCCTGGCTGGCTAAAAAGAAATACGGATGCAGATACATTTATTATAATTACGGAGTAGCGCCGCCCGAGGCCTTTTCCGGCTTGATCGAACGCATCTATATGGCGCTGTTCACGCTCGTCTCCAACTGGACGGCCCGCAAGGCTGGCAGCGCGGTATCCATCAGCCGCTATCTGCAGCAGCAATTGAAAAAAGACACCGGGATCGAGAGCCGGGTCGTCTACTGCACAATCGATCTCAAGCGCTTCCACCCCGGCCTGGACGGCTCGCTCATCAGACATAAATACGGATTGGAGGGCAGGCCGGTGATGCTTTACCTGGGCAGGATCTCGCCGCACAAGGGAATCCATCTCCTGATCGAGGCTTTTAACCTGGCGCGCAGGACAGCGCCGCAGGCCGCCCTGATCATCGCCGGCAAGCACACCTTCCCCCGCTATACAGAACGGCTCAAGTCGATGGCGGACGATAATGTCATATTCGCCGGGTATGTAAGCGACGAAGAGACGCCTCTCTACTACGCCGCCTGCGATATCTACACCACCGCCACGCTATGGGAGGGCTTCGACCTGCCGCTGGCCGAGGCGCAGGCCTGCGCCCGTCCCGTGATCGCCTTCAACCTCGGCCCGCACCCTGAAATTGTCGAGCAGGATAAAACGGGCCTGCTCGTGCCCCAAGCTGATACTGCGGCGATGGCAGAAGCCATGGTGCGGCTGATCAACGACGATAAACTGAGGCAACATATGGGAGCGGCCGCCGCCGGCTTCGCCAGCGAGAGGTTCGCCTGATGGTTTCTCCTTCTGACTGGCAGCTCAGGACCAGCCTTTGGGCGGCCGGGGCAATAACGACGCTGCAGCTCGCTCTGGTCATACTCGGTTCGTTCGGATTATATATCCCCGTCCTCAACCAGCTAACGGGCTTTGTTTTCGTAGCCTTCGTGCCCGGACTGCTCCTGCTGCGCATACTGAGGGTAAACCGGATCAATCCGCTGGAGGCGATAGCATACATCGTGGGCCTCAGCCTGTTCTGCAGCATGGCCTGTGGGGCGCTGATCAACTTCGTCCTGCCGCCGCTGGGACTGGACCGCCCCCTCACACCCCTACCTGTAGCCCTGTCGCTCTCTGCCTTGATCGCAATGCTGATGACCGGCGCATGGTTGAGGGAGAGCCGCGTGCAGCCGGTGCGCCCGGCGGAAAAGATTTCTTTCGATCCACTGGCCTGCGCCTTGTTGCTCCTGCTGGCGCTGCTGGTGATACTGGGGTTATTGGTATTGAACAGGACCGGCTCCAACGCCGTCATGATCATCCTGATCATAACCGTCTGCCTTTACTTCTGCCTGGGGCTGTTCAAACGGGGCATCGGCGAAACCGCCTATCCGGCGGCTATTTATATCATCAGCCTGGTATTGCTTTACCAGTCGTCGCTGCTCTCGCCCTATCTGACCGGAAGCGATATTTACTTCGAGTACCATTTCTACCGCATGGCGGCCGTCAACGGCGTATGGGACTTCACGCTGCCCGGCACGATCAATTCCTGTCTCAGCATTGTGATGGGTCTGCCGCTCTTCTCGCAAATGATGCATCTTGATGGTGCCTGGGTATTGAAGGCCGTCTATCCTGTTATCTTCTCGCTGGTGCCACTGATCATGTACCGCATTATCCGCATCCAGGCCGGGAAGATTGCGGCCTTCCTGGCAGTCTTCTTTTTCATATCGATGCCGACCTTCTCGCTGGAGCTGGTCAGCCTGGGGCGGCAGCAGTTCGCCGAGCTTTTTTTCGCGCTCATCATCCTGCTTTTCATCGAGCGCAAAATCTACGGCCCGGCCAAAGCCGTCATGCTGGTTATCTTCGCGCTGAGCGTGAGCGTGTCGCACTATACGCTCGGTTTCATCAACCTGGTCTGCCTGGGAGCGCTGCTCGTACTGATTGTGATCATGCGGAGCAGGATATTCATCAAGTCCTGGGAACGGCTCTCCTCAAGCACAGGCGGACTGCCCCTGCAGCTCCGCTACACCGGCGTCGACGCATTGCCCGTCAGGTATCTTGCGCTGGTAGTTGTCAGCGCTTTTGCTTTGAGCTTCGCCTGGTACGCCGTGGCGGCAGGAGGCAGCAATCTCGAATTTTTCGTGGGCACGCTGGTCATGCTGATGCAGAAGATCGGCATCAACCTGGAAGGGCTGGCGCGAATGGGCGGCGGGGCAGCCGAATACCTGCTGGCGGGCAGGAACGATGTCATTGTCTCCGCCGCGCTGGGGCTGGACTTCAGCCAGGTATCGCTCCCGGGCAGGGCCTTCCGCATCATCCAGTACATCACGCAGGTCCTGATCGTGGCAGGCTGCATCAGGCTGCTGATCAAACCTTCCGGCCTCAAATTCGGCCGCGAGTATATATCGTTTAGCCTGCTGGCAGCGATGATGCTGGCCAGCTGCATTGTGCTGCCCTGGTTCTCCAACATCCTTAACATCACACGCTGGTATCATATCGCGCTGATCACGCTCTGCCCCTTCCTGGTGATCGGCGCCCGCTCGCTATGGGAGCTGGGCGCATGGCTATGGTCCAGGTGGAAGCGCCTGAAGTCCGGGCCTGTCTTATCCGAGCGTTATGTATACTGGCTGGCCCTGTTGATCATACTGCCCTACTTCGTTTTCACGTCGGGGCTGGTGTTTGAACTGGTGGGGCAAAGCGACACCAATGTGATCGACACGCCCTACTCCTTCTCCCTCAGCAGCCACAGGCTGGACCTGGCCGGCAATTTCAACCGGCA
>DKFA01000076.1 GCA_002452695.1 Dehalococcoidia bacterium UBA6808 | reverse complement strand
AGATGGCGGTGGTGGAGGGAGCGTTCAAGAAATAGGTATGGATTAAGGGGAACTATGCGTAAACTTCCCGTGGTCGCCATCGCCTATGATTTTGATGGCACACTTTCTCCAGGGAATATGCAAGAACATAGCTTTATTCCCAATATAGGGATGACACCGCGCAAGTTCTGGAAGTTGGCGGAACAATTGTCTAAAAAGAATGAGGCAGATAGTGTTTTAACTTACATGAACCTGATGCTGGAAAAAGCGAGGGAAGCGAAGGTGTCGGTACAGCGGCAAGACTTTAAAAACCATGGAAAGTCAATCAGGCTCTTCAACGGTGTTGATAAGTGGTTTAGCCACATTAATAGCTATGGAAAAAAACTCGGGCTCAAAATTGAGCATTATATAATTTCGTCCGGTCTCCGTGAGATGATTGAAGGCACCAGTATTGCCGGGGAGTTCAAAAAGATTTACGCCTCATCTTTCAATTATAATGCGAGTGGAGTCGCAGAGTGGCCGGCGCTGGCTATTAACTTTACTACCAAGACTCAATATCTGTTTCGCATTAATAAAGGTACCCTCGATATCTTTGATGAGGAAAGAATCAATGAATTTGTACCGATGGAAAACCGCCCAGTCCCGTTCAAACGGATAATATTTATCGGCGATGGTAATACTGATATCCCTTGCTTTAGTCTGGTTAAAAGTCTGGGCGGACATTCCATTGCCGTCTATAAACCTAGATCTAAGGGTGCAAAGGAAAAGGCAGAAAAATTGGTCAAAGATGGGCGGGTAAATTTCATTGTCCCCGCCGATTATTCTAAAGATAGCCAGATTATGCAGGTCGTCAAAGCGATATTGGATAAAATAGCAGGTGACTGTAAGCTGGAACATATTGTAAAAACATCTTGTAAATCAGTAGCGCCAGAGATTGGGAACGAAGTTTCTCACACAAAGGCGGAGTGAATGCCCAGTGACAGTTAAATAATCGACTTACTTCTTCGCGATTCTTTCCGCAAAGACGGCAAGGTCAAACATCGGACCATAGCCAGCCTTTCCTCCTGCAGCCAGGAAGAAATCGCCGCTATCAAGCTGGCCCTGAAACACAGGGTGGGTCTCGCTCACCTGGTGAACCTTAAACAGATTGAGACCAGGGAAGGGCTCCGCGTTGGAGCGGCTTACAGCCTGAAAGTGATAGCCGATCGGATAGGCTTAACCCAGGCCCTGGGCAATGACCGGCAGGGAAAATTAGCGCTATGGCAGGCGCAAGCCCGGCTAATGGACCAGGGTCTCGTTTGAGGGCGGTGCGGTTGGCCACAAGCTATTTAGCCAGTCACCCCAGGGCCAATGTGGCCGTAGTCAGGCGGGATATCCGTGAGAAAATCGAACAACTCAAGATTGAGGACTGGGTGTGGTGATGTTAGCCTATCTCGTGGAACGGGAACTGGAACAATACTGGCGGGGACTGGAGACAACGGAGTTAGATTCGATTCCCAGGGCTACTGAGCGTAAAACACTGAAAATAAATTCTGGAAGACCCGATAGAACAGAGCGGACGGTTTTTCCCCAGAGAACAGTACAGCGTGAATTGCTGCATGCTTAACTCCAAGTATTGCTTTTCTTTGAATAACTCAATATAATGAGCATATACTCAATCTATGGAGTTATTTGAATGCTAGGCCCACATATCGTTACAACTGTAAACCAAAAGGTTTTGAGCTTTCTTTCCAAGTTCTCGGATGATGAGTTCTACGAACGACAAGTCGCCCGAAGCCTCGATATAGCCTACGGTTCAGCAAACCGTTCCTTGAATCAATTGTATTCGACGGGCGCCATCAAACGAAGACGAGAAGGAAAGATGTTCTTCTACTCGATTGACGTCTCCAAACCCTCGGTGATTGAGTTCAAGAAGCTGGTTAGTCTATTATTATTGGAGCCACTCGTCGAACGCTTACAGGAAGTTGCTATCCGCGTGGTGCTTTACGGGAGTTGTGCCCAGGGTACCGATACGTCTCAAAGCGACTTCGATCTGTTCGTGGTCACGACGAACAAAGAAAAGGCAGCGGCTATTATTAACGGATTCAGTTTGCCTGATGGATTTAAGAATCTGCGAATCCAACCGGTGATTAAGAGCCCAGTTGACTTACTTCAAGCTAGCGACTTGGAAAAGGTATTTATTGAAGAGGTCGAACGCGGTATCGTTCTATGGGAGAAAGCTGCCAGTGAATCAAGAATTTGAGCAATGCCTTGAAAATAAGAAAATAATTCCTTTTGAGAGAGGCAAGGACCTGGTCAGGAAAGAGTTTTTAGCCGGTGAAAGTGACCTCCTGGATGCTAAAGCAGGTTTTCAGGAAAAGCGTTATAAATGGTCAACCATTCAGGCATACTATGCGATGTTCCACGCAGCCCGGGCACTGGTCTACTCCAGGGGCTACCGTGAGAAGAGCCATTACTGTCTCTCCGTTGCTTTGAGAGCTTTATTTGTTGAAGAAGGTAAACTCGATGCCCAGTCTGGGCGAGATTTTCTGAATGCGATGAATCTACGCGCGGCAGCGGATTACGAAGTCGAATTCTCTGAAGCAGGCGCCACGGCGGTCATTAGTGCTGCCGAAAAGTTTATAACGAAAGCCAAGGGCTTGCTAGGGATGGAAAAGTAGGGGTGGCTTGATTTCTTAAGTAATGGAACTTTGCGCCAATGTATCGAGACTTCGACCCGAAGAGATACTGGGAATCAAAGCCATGGTGTTCGGTATGTGGACAAAGAAGAGTCCGCAAAGGTACTATATGCCATCAATGCTTGACAAAGATAAGAAACAATCAGAAAAAGCCGGCGCCCTCAAGAAGAACAAGTAGTCCAGGTGAGTCAGAGGTCATTGTGAACGCAAAGGAAGAGAATCCTAAAGAAGTCGCGGTTTTCGATGTGCCCGGTCTGGCTGAGGCAGTCGAACGAAAATTCCAGCAATGGAAAGAACGCCTTATCGACCTGAGCCTGCGAAACCGCTTGGTGAATTTCAAACAAACAAGGAGCAGCACCCTTAAAATCCTGGAGCCCGACATTTCTACGATATTTAACCGACTGGTGAAAGAAGAAGGTGATTATTATGTTTATGTACAGGAAGAGCAGGGGTTCCTTAACCTAGAAGACCCAGAAAACTCCTCTCAAGATACTACTAAGACAACCGCTACCACGAAAGACCCCAATGAAATCGTTTGTGAAGGGACCAGGGATCGTATCGCTCGCGTACTTTATACTGTACGCTCCCGAGCACAGACAGAATTAGAGGAACGCGGCACCAACGTGCTCTTCATAGCTCTGGGATTCCTTCGCTGGACTGAAATTGCCACCGGTTCGACTCAGCTCATATCTCCAATAATTCTCGTGCCGGTTCAATTGGAGAGACAACGTCCTCGGCAGAGGTATCGTCTTACAATGGCTCCCGAGGAGGTCATTATTAATCCGGCAATCGCTCTAAAGTTGAAGAATGATTTTGGTATCACGCTACCTGATTTGCCGGAAAACTCTGAAGACCTAGACCCAAAAGCGTTCCTACAGGAAACAAGAAGGCTCATCGAAGCCAGACCCACTTGGGGAGTCATCAATGAATGTCAAATAGGTCTGTTCTCTTTCCTCAAATTCATGATGTACAAAGACTTGGACGCCAATATTGCCGTCGCAAAACGGCATCGCATCATTCACGCTTTAGCTGGATTTCCCAACTTACTTCCCGATATGCCGGCGGACTTAGTTACAGCTGATAAACTTGATGATGCCATAAAACCGGAACGGGCTTTTCAGATACTGGATGCAGATTCGAGCCAGCAAGAAGCGATTGTTGCGGCACTCGCAGGCGTGAGTTTTGTTCTCCAGGGACCGCCAGGAACCGGTAAGAGCCAGACTATTGCAAATATAATAGCTGAATGCTTAGTTGCCGGTAAAAAGATATTATTCGTTAGTGAAAAAATGGCTGCTCTAGAGGTAGTAAAGCAAAAGTTAGACCAATGCGGTCTTGGAGAATTCTGTTTAGAATTACATAGCCACAAAGCTAGTAAACGAGCTGTGTTGGACCAACTTGATGAAACGTTACACGCGGTTCCGGCGACGGATGTTCCAGGGGAGCAGGCTGTCTTCTTTCAGCTTGAGGAACGGCGCAAACAACTTAACAGCTTTGTAAAGGCTTTTCATTCGCCGACTGGTCTTCTTAAACTCACGCCATTTCAAGCCAATAGCCGGTTGGCACGCTGCTGGGACAGTCCAGATATTTCAGCCTATATCCCCAAACCGCTCAACGTTACACAGGAACAACTTTCGGAAATAATGCGGCTCATTGATCAACTCGTGGCTAACAGTCCTATTTTTCATGATTACGGGACTCATCCTTGGAAAGGTACTATTCTAACGTCTTGTTCACTTCAGCAACAGGTTCAAATTGACCGAGCTCTTGATGCTTTCATGGCAGCTTTGAACAATGCAATTGAGATAGAACCACGATTAACCACTTTGGTTCACAGCACCGTTAAGTATCTGGAATCTAAGCTACTCGAAAAATATTCCCCTGAATTCATGAGACTGGAGCTTGAAGACCTTCATAAACGCTTTGCTATCCTATATGGTGGGGCAGGTAAATACCTCCATTACTTCGGCTACAGAAAGTCTCTTCGCCGTATGAGGAGTTTTTGCCGTGCCAAGCCAGCGACCAGTGGCGGTGCAGCTGTTGCAGACCTAAGATTGGCGCTCTTGATTCGACATGGTTATCAATGCCTACGGTCCAGAGCTAGCGCCCCGAAAATAGAAACAGATTCGTCTATTGACATGAACTTCGACGGACTTGTCACCATCAATTCTTGGATTGAAGATTGTCTGTCGGCTAATCACCAGTTAGAAATGTGTTCAGTGCCGGTCATGTTAGACCCATCGACCCTAGATGATCTTCGACAGACTACAGAAACATGTGCCAAAATAATACGCGAATTAAGATCAGGGTTTGATTTCATAAGAACACTATTCCCTTTGGAGAATACAGGTGCTACCGAGCTAAACTCGCTGAATGATGTGCTACGTTGGATTCAACTCCGCCACAAGAGGTTGAGCGAACTCAAGGCATGGCTTGATGTCGAAGCTGCAGTCAAACAACTACAGGACCTAGGTTTAGGCGAGTTTGTCAGCGAAAGTATGAAACGAGGAATCAGAGCTGTGGACCTGCCTGCTACCTTTGAAAAACAGTTTTACCGTCTGTGGCTTGATGAAGCATGTCAACAAAACGAAGCACTAAGAACCTTTAGCGGTATCTCACATGAGATAGCAATAGAAGAATTCAGGAAACTCGATAAGAAGCTGATTACAGATACTCCACGTCGGATTATCAACGAACTGCGGTCTCGTCGCCCAAACACCGGGTTTACAGGATCCCGAAGCTCAGGCATCGGTATCCTACAGAGGGAAATACAAAAGAAGAAAAGACATAAGCCGCTCCGCGGTCTGTTCTCGGAGATACCTGACTTGCTTCAAGCACTTAAGCCCTGTTTTCTGATGAGTCCCTTATCTGTTGCCTCTTATCTCGCGCCTGGACAGATGAAATTCGATATTCTATTGTTTGATGAAGCATCTCAAATTATGACTGAAGATGCTATAGGAAGTATCTTGCGGTCTCCCCAAGTCATTGTAGTCGGTGACACCAAACAACTACCTCCCACCAGGTTCTTTGCGGCTATCGAAGGAGAGGAGTTGCAGGATGATGAATCCTCAGAGGATGAAATTCTTGACTCCATAATGGAGGAATCCCTTGCAAGCGGCTTACCCGAAAAATCACTTATGTGGCACTATCGCAGCAGAGATGAATCCCTGATAGCATTCTCGAATTATTATTTTTACAGTAATAAACTGGTTACTTTCCCTTCTACCGGTATTCATGAACACCCGATGGGAGTCGAGTTTTTGCTCGCACCAAACGGTGTTTATGACCGAAGTAAGAGCCGAACCAACAGGCGAGAGGCAGAATACGTTGCTAAAATCGCGCATAAGCACTACACGCAATGCCCCGAAAGGAGTCTAGGAATTGTCGCCTTCAGCCTGTCTCAAGCAGACGCTATTGACGCGGCTGTCGAGAATCTTAGACAGGCAGACTCAGGATTCGATGAATGGTGTAATACAGTCTCCCACGAGCGCTTTTTCATAAAGAACATAGAGAATATCCAGGGTGATGAGCGCGATGTGATGTTCTTTAGTGTTGGGTATGGACCAGACGAAAGAGGCCAGATTACGATGAATTTCGGGCCCCTGAACCGAGAGGAAGGCAGACGGCGCTTAAACGTTGCTATTACTAGAGCAAGAGAACATGTGAAACTGGTTAGCTCTTTCGACCCGTCACAACTAGATTTGAGCCGGATAAATTCTGAAGGCGTCCGTTTACTTATACAATACATGAAGGTAGCAAAACACGGACTCGATGAGATTCCTCGAGCTGTCACGGTAGACGGCGGTGAATCTGAATCTCCTTTTGAAGAGGAAGTTTACGAAGCGTTAACGGAGAAAGGTCTCGAAATAAGAAAGCAAATCGGAGTATCAGGTTATCGCATTGACTTGGGTGTGATAGACCGCAGTCATCCTGGGAATTTTATACTGGGTATTGAATGTGATGGCAAAACTTATCATTCTCACAAAACTGCCCGTGACCGCGACCGGCTTAGAGATCAAGTCCTAAAAGGGCTTGGCTGGAAAATCCATCGTATTTGGTCTCTTGATTGGAGAACGAATCGACAGGCAGAAATAGACAAGGTCCTTCAAGTTGTCAAGAGTATCCAGTCCAGATTTGAAGAACCGCAAAAATAATTGGACCGTGACCCCCCGGAATCTGATCGTACTGATATTCGAGAATGGCCGGCTGTCAGTCCTAAGGTGTTGGACAATACTGATAAGTCCGGAAGCAACTTCGAGCAATCGCCCAAGGTCGAGACTTTGCACGACGATGTATCTTTCTATACACGAACTCCCATAAAAAACTTTACATCCAACGGATCTTCCAGCGGATCTTCCAGACGGAAACTGCCTCCCGCAGATACGATTTCACGCATATTGGTGTTTGAATAGTGTAGCCATCCGTCTTTTGCCCCAGCTCTTGACAGTAGGTGTCATTCACATTGCTATGTGATCAATGTACGCGGACACCTCACACCGCAAAACATACACCCGTTACACTCTTCGCGATTCTTTCCGCAAAGGCGGCAAGGTCAAACACCGAACCGTAGCCAGCCTTTC
The DNA here is from genome assembly GCA_002452695.1 of Dehalococcoidia bacterium UBA6808. Taxonomy (GTDB): domain Bacteria; phylum Chloroflexota; class Dehalococcoidia; order GIF9; family UBA5629; genus UBA6808. Next base: position 7,853 of record DKFA01000076.1, on the reverse strand, counting down.
CTCCTGCAGCCAGGAAGAAATCGCCGCTATTAAGCTGGCCCTGAAACACAGGGTGGGTCTCGCTCACCTGATGAACCTTAAACAGATTAAGACCAGGGAAGGTATCCGCCTGAAGTTAATTCAAAGACAAGGGGCTGGCGGTATAATAGCCAGCCCCTTGGCTGACAGCTTATGCTGTTGGCACCCTGGGCAATTCAAGCTGGGCCTTCCTCACTTCTTCTTCAGGATATTCGTAATCCTCGAGTTGCCCCGTCAGGTATTTTTCATAGGCAGCCAGGTCAAAGTGTCCGTGTCCACTATGGGCTATCAGGATGGTCTTTGATTTACCTTCCTCCTTGCACTTAAGAGCTTCATCGATAGCTACTCTGATATTATGGCATGGCTCAGGACCGCTGATGATGCCCTCGGTACGCGCAAACTGTATCCCTGCTGCAAAAGCAGCGGTTTGCGGCACAGCTACGGCTTCAACCAGGCCCATTTTATGGAGGTGACATATCGTAGGCGCCATCCCATGATAGCGCAATCCTCCGGCATGAATTGGCGGCGGGATGAAGCCATGACCCAGAGTATACATTTTAATCAGGGGAGTCATCCCGGCCATGTCACCGAAATCGTAGGCATAGAATCCTTTGGTCATACTGGGGCAGCTTTGCGGCTCACAACAGATGATGCGCATATCTGGCTTCTTTCCGCTGATTTTGTCCCGAATCCAGGGGAAGAATTGCCCGGCGAAGTTTGAGCCGCCGCCAACATTGCCGACGATAATATCAGGGTATGCATCGGCCATCTCCATTTGTTTCCGGCATTCCTCCCCAATGATGGTTTGATGGAGCAGGACATGGTTAAGCACGCTGCCAATAGAATACTTATAGTCTGGATGGGCTACTATATATTCTATTGCCTCGCTGATAGCCAAACCCAGGCTACCGGGACAGTCAGGCCATTTTTCCAACATAGCTCGTCCTGTCTTAGTCTCGGAACTGAGGCTGGGAACACAGTTGCCTCCCCACGTCTCCATGGCAATACGACGATACGGCTTCTGGTCATAGCTAATTCTGACCATAAATACCTTAATCTCCAGGCCAAAGAATGCCCCGGCCAGACATAGGGCGCTTCCCCACTGTCCAGCGCCAGTCTCGGTGCTTAAGCCTTTAAGTCCTTGTTTCTTAGCATAGTATGCTTGGGCTATCGCCGTATTGGGTTTATGGCTGCCTGCCTGGTTTGTCCCTTCATATTTATAGAAAATCTTGGCCGGCGTATCCAGAGCCTTCTCCAGCCGATAGGCGCGATGTAATACCGTTGGTCTCCAGGTACGGTATATCGCCTGCAATTCCTCAGGGATTTCGATCCAGCGGTCTGTCCTGTTAAGTTCTTGCTTGGCACACTCCCTGGGAAACAGACCTGCCGCATCATCTACAGTTGCTGGTTTACCAGTTCCCGGGTGTAACACGTATGGCATATCCCCAGGCATGTCAGCCATAATGTTGTACCAATGAGTTGGCATATCATTCTGGTCAAGAAAATACATTCCTTTCCCTAATTTTCTTCCCACTTAAATCCTCCTTGCTATTTCAGGTATTTTGATTTCGCCCTTAGAATTTGCATTTTCTTCGGCCCCAGCGGGGCCACGTTCTCGACAATATTATCATTTCCCAGCCTCCTGTTTATCATCTGTAGAAAACGAAAAGCCTCTCGCCCAAGGGGCGAGAGGCTTAACCTTCGCGGTGCCACCCTCGTTGGTTTGTTAGACCATCTCATACAGGTACAACTCTGGTTTAGAGCGATACCCTGGGTTGTGATAACGCTACCCTTTGCGTCAAAGCCTACTTAATTGAAATCAATTTTTCGGTTTGCGGCTCCCAGGCCCATTCAATTTTCGCACCGGCATCAGCTCTCACCTCATCTGACTCGCTGTGGCCTTGCGTTAAAACTTACTATTCCTGTTCTCAGCCTTTATTGTATTTAATTTGTGGTTATATTCTAAGTATCTCGTTTCGCTTTGTCAACTTCAAGTTGTGTAGATGAAGCGGGAGGCTAAAAAGCGTGTGTTGCACTTCGGTGGACGATTCTGGCGCGCTCTGTTAAAATCGCCCTGTGAGCAAGAGGGCAGCCCGTTTAATAGAAGCCATTGAAGCCGATCCGGCGGTGAAAATTACGACGGCCGGCGATTTCATGCAGATACGCAGCGGCAGTCCCATCGATGACGCAGTCTACGATAACGGCTACCAGTCCCACAGCGGGTTCCGCGATGCCTTCATGAAAACCTTCGGGACGACCCCGGGCAAGTCGGCCAGCGGTAAATTTGTTGCAGCTGGCTTTGTCGATACCCCTCTCGGCCCCGTGGTCATTGCCACAGTGGATGATGGCGTCTGCCTGGTGGAGTTCTCCAGCCGCCGCATGCTGGAGCATAATTACCGGCAGATACGCGCCCTTTATGGACTGCCTGTCCTGCCTGTATCCAGCCCTGTCCTGGACAGGCTCAAGCGCGAGCTGGATGAGTATTTCGGGGGCAGGTTGAAGAAGTTCAGCGTACCTCCGGTCATGAGGGGCACGCCTTTCCAGGAAAGAGTCTGGACGGAACTGATGCGCATACCTTACGGCGCCACCGTCTCCTACCAGGATATAGCCCGGCGTATCGGCGATAGCAGGGCTGCGCGGGCTGTGGCGCAGGCCAACAGCAAAAACCGTATTAGCATTCTAATCCCCTGCCACCGCGTGATCGGCAAGGACGGCGAGCTGACCGGCTACGGAGGAGGGCTGTGGCGCAAGCGCCTCCTTATCGAGCTTGAACGCACGGGAAAACTGCCGGGCGCCTGAGCGCAGCGCCGCCGGTCAGCTTTTCCTGGTTTTCTTGAAAAAAGACCTGGTCATATAGGCCAGCCAGGTCCAGTGCGTGAGGACATGCGCGCTGAAAAAGACCAGCAGTCCGACTCCGAGCCAGCGGTGTATTTCGATCCAGGTTGGCCTGTCGAACAATAATACGGTTTTCCCGACAGGGCTGCCCTCGGGCAGCGTAAACCACAGGATGGCTCCCGATACCACCATCAGCAGCAGTATCGTGCCTTCGATACCGTCGAGCACATAGTGCATTGTGGCTTTTTTCATTTAAACCTCCCGGTTGCGGGTTGATAGTTTACGCAAATTTTACACTGTGGCCACCGGCCGGTTACAACCATCCTTTATACCTGGTTATCAGTTGCCGGATAAAATATTATACAGTCTGCGCTGTAATCCTTTCACGGCCGGCGGCGTTTTATAAAATAAATATCGTACAATAGACTATATTGAAGGATAAAAGATAGCGTATGACCAATATACTGGTTGTAGACGACGAGCCCAACATTCAGGAGCTGGTTAAGCTCTACCTTGAGAAAGAGGGGTACAGGATCGAACTGGCCGGGAATGGGAAAGATGCAATCAGCAGAATTGATATCTTCAGGCCCGCTCTGGTCGTGCTTGATCTGATGCTGCCGGATATCGACGGTTACGAGGTTTGTCGTGAGATACGCAAAAGGGGTGAAGCGGCTGTTCTGATGCTGACCGCACGCAAAGAGGATGTCGACAAGATAGTGGGCTTGGAGTTGGGTGCGGATGATTACATCACCAAGCCCTTTAACCCGCGTGAACTTGTGGCCAGGATAAAGGCCATCTTACGCCGCTACAGTACCGGGCAAAAAACCGGCGGAGTGATCGAGGCAGGTAACCTGCGTATGGACCTGCCCCGCCGGGAAGTCGATATAGATGGCAGGCAGATCAAGCTGCGAACCAGGGAGTTCGACCTGCTGGCCGCTCTTGTGCAGAACTTCGGCATTGTCCTCACACGTGAACGGCTGCTGGAGCTAATCTGGGATACGGATTTTTATGGTGAAACGAGGACGGTGGATATACACATCGCGCATGTGCGGGACAAGATAGAGGGCGCCAGTGTTGCCATTGAGACCGTACGCGGTGTCGGCTACAAACTGATTAACAAACCCGCTGAGCAGAGAGGGCCGGAAGGGGTGGGTAAATAAGATGGGTCTGCGCGGACGGTTGATTCTTTCCTTTCTGCTGGTACTTGTTATCGGCATTGTGATCATTGCGGTGACTATTTTCACACAGACCCAGGTCACGCTGGAAAACCTGGCTGAGATGCGTCTCTCGGATATATCGCTGCCGCTTTTTAATCAGTTCAGATCGCTGCTGCGCGGGCAGAACAGTTTGGACCAAGCATGGCAGAACCTGGAGGAGCAATCCACCGCGACGGGTATCAGCATTTTCCTGTGCAATCGTGATGGCACGATCATCAGGCAGTCGATTGCTGAAGGCGGCAGCAGCTTTTTGCCTGAATATATTCTTTGGCAGAAGCCGCCGCTGCTGCGCGGCATCAGTGGGCGTTTTACCGATACGGATGGCGCGGTTTACCTTTACCGCGCTTTTCCCGTTACAGCCATTGTCAGGATGAAAGAAGCCGGCGCCGACTGGCTGGTTATGACGGTATCGCCGGCCGGCACGATGGCGGCGCTGTTCGATCTGTTTAGGCCTGTGCTCATCGCAGCGCTGATCGCTCTGGTGATATCGATCATCATCGCTATATTGCTGGCCAGGTCTATCTATAATCCTATCAAAAAAGTCACGCAGGCGGCTGCAGAGATGGCCGCCGGCAAATTTGCCCAGGAGCTGCCTTTGCAGGGCCCGGCCGAGGTGCGTGAGCTGGCCGCAAGTTTCAACCATATGTCCAGCCAGGTCAGGGCTTCCCAGCAGACGCTGCGTGATTTTGTCGCCGATGTTTCACATGAATTACGTACGCCCTTGACCTCGATCAGCGGCTTTGCGCAGGCCATTCAAGATGGGACGGCTGAACCTCCCGAGGCTTCGGTCAGGGCGGCGACCATTATCCAAGAGGAATCCAGACGCATGATACGCCTGGTGAACAACCTGCTGGAGCTGTCACGCCTGGAGGCCGGGCAGATCGAGATCAAGAAAGAGCCGGTTGATCTGGGTGAAGTGGTGCAGCAGTGCCAGGAGGTCTTCAGCCTGCGCGCCGAAGAAAAAAAGCTGCTGCTCGTGACCGACATGGAGCCGCTGCCCCGCGTGATGGGCGATGTCGACAGGCTGGAGCAGGTCCTGGGCAACCTGCTGGATAATGCTATCAAGCATACCCCCGAGATGGGCAGCGTGGTGATACGCGGCCGCCTGGGCAATGCCGGGATGGTGGAGATTTCGGTGATCGATTCGGGACCCGGCCTGACCAGCGAACAGATGACGCACATTTTTGAGAGGTTTTTTCACAGCAACGGCCCAGGCAACCAGCGGGGCGCCGGGTTGGGGCTGGCCATCTCGCGCCAGCTCGTCATGCAGCATGGAGGCGAGATCAGGGTGTACAGCCGGCCGGGCAAGGGCGCCGAGTTTACCGTCAGGCTGCCTGCCCTGCACGAGCCGCACGATCAGGGCAAGACACAGCTCCTCATCGCCAGGCCGTAAGGTCTCATCCGGCAAATGTTTGGTAGCCCGGGCAGATATCTGCCAGCGCGCATTTATCGCACAGAGGCCGCTGGGCCTTGCAGGTCTTCCTGCCATGCTCGATGATCAGCATGTGGCACCGGTACACGTCTTCTGCCCTTACCATTTTCTCCATCTGCAGGTGGGCGGCGTTAACCGAAAGCCCTTCGCCGATCAGTCTCAGCCGTTTGGCCACGCGGTAGACATGTGTATCCACGGGGAAAGCCGGCCTGTGCAGCGAGAACAGCAGCACACAACTGGCCGTCTTCATGCCCACGCCGGGCAGGTTGATCAGCCATCGCCGGGCCTTATTCACGGGCATCGCTCTGAGGAACTCCAGGTCGAACCCGTGATTTTCTTTGGCCAGCACCGAGAGGGCGCTCTTGATATATTTGGCCTTCACCTCAGCCAGCCCGCCTGCCCGGATGGCTTCGGCAATCTCATCTGTCTTCGCTTCTGCGATGCGTTCCCACGCGCCGAATTTGCTCATCAGTGAAGCATAGGCGCGTCCGGAGTTGGCATCGGAAGTGTTTTGAGAGAGGATGGTCTGCACCAGCTCCGCCACCGGCTCCAGCCTCCGCTTCCAGGGACGATCGCCGTAAGTGGAAACCAGGATCGGCAGTATCTGATAGATATCAGGTTTTTTCATATTGTACTCAGCCGTAAATTCCAAACTCCAAAACCCAAAATCCAAACAAATTAGAAATTATAATATTGGAATTTGGAATTTGGTATTTGGATTTTATTGCTTATGTGCACAGTCTCTCCACTATATCCGTATATACTTCGACTCCTTTGACCAGGCTGTCGGCGGCAATCTTCTCGTCGATGCCGTGGATGGACCCCATCAGGTCCTGGCTGACCACCGTGGGGCAGAAGCCGTAGGAAAGGATTCCTCTTTCGCGGAAAAAGCGCGAATCGGTCGTGCCCAGCATCAGGTAGGGTGTGGTGATGGCGCCCGGATAGCGCTGCTGCAGGGCTTTTTCAATAATGTGATAGCTTTCCGTATTCATATCGGAAGCGTTGCCGCTGCCCTTGGTGATATGTTCTATCTCTATCTCGTCATCATTAAGGAACTGCGCGATGCGCTGCGTCCATTCATCGACGTCTTCCCCGGGCAGCACGCGCGTATCCACCAGCGCCTCGGCGTAGGAAGGGATAACATTGACCTTCTCCCCTGCGTGCAGGGAGTTCAGACTGATCGTATTGGAGAGCATGGCCCGGATCTGACCCCGGTTGAGCAGACCGCTTTTAGCTACGATTTTCAACAGTGTCTCGTCCCTGCCGTCTTCAGCATAGGGTTTAAGCTGCTCCCAGGCTTCCGACATGCGTTTGAAGTATTCTGCCACGATGGGAGTGACCTTCTGCTCGGGCCTGTAATCCAGCAGTCTGTGCACGGCGCGTGTGATGCGCTCCAGAGGGTTATGTTCGTGGGGAGTCGAGCCATGCCCCGGTATGCCTCTACGTTTTAGCTTCAGCCAGCAGGGGCCTTTCTCTCCCGGTGAGATCATGGCTACCAGCCTGTCCGGAACCACGCCGCTGAGAATATAGCTGCCCTCGTTAAGCACAAGATGGGCATCGAAATCGGACGGATGTTCCCGCAGCAGGAACTCCACACCGCAATCGGAGCCCGACTCCTCGTCGGCAGTGGCCAGGAAAACGATATCGCAGGCAGGCTTGACTTTCCTGTCTTTGAGATCGAGAAGCGCCAGCAGTTGGATGATGCCCAGTGATTTCGTATCGAGTGCGCCGCGGCCGCAGATATAGCCGTCGATGATCTCGCCGCCGAAGGGGTCAAAGCTCCAATCCTCACGTTGGGCGGCGATCACGTCCATATGGTGAAGCAGGATCAGCGGCTTCTTTTTCCCCGCACCCTTGAGGGTAGCCTTGATCGAGACCCGGCCCGGCTTCGACTCGTAGGTCGTAAAAGGGATTTGTGCCTTTCTGAAAATGTCAGCGAAGAAAGCCGCAGCCAGGTATTCGTTGCCCGGCGGATTCGTGGTGTTGATCCTGATATAGCGGCTGAGCAGGTCGACGGCGCTGTCGTTCATGGAGTTACCTTCTTTTAGTATGAGTGGTATGAATTATACATTATTCGCCCTGACTGTGATGGTGCTATAATTAGCTCGCATTTTGAAGGAGGTATAGCCAATGCATCAGTTCGCCGGCAGGGATGAAATCAAGGTATTCTGCGGTAATGCGCACCCAGCTCTCGCTCAGTCGGTTTGTGATTATTTGAATATACCATTGGGCAGGATGGAGGTTTTCGAGTTCAGCAACGAGAATATCTTTGTGCGCATCCTGGAAAATGTGCGCGGGCGCGATGTGTTCCTTATCCAGCCCATCTGCACGCCGGTCAACAAGAACCTCGT
>DKFA01000034.1 GCA_002452695.1 Dehalococcoidia bacterium UBA6808 | reverse complement strand
TTTTTGGTTGTCGTCCCGCACTCTTCCACAGGCGCAGCCCTGGAACCGGGGGCGACTTCCGTTCCCTCGACGACATCGGGGGCCGGCAGGCTCTTCTTGTCCAGGATTGTAGCTATTTCAGGAACGTCTTCAGTTGAGGTTGAAGGCCTGGAGGGCAGTTCGCGGCCTGACGCCAGCTCATCCTCATATTTCTGCAGCAGTTCGCCGAACTTCTCCATCAACTGCTCGCGCGTGGAAGGGGGACCCTTCTTGAGTCCGTCTCCGATCATGACGACGGTGGTCTGGGGAGGCGGGACAGCCGCCGGCTGGGGCGGTGGGGGCATCGGTTGATAGGTTGGGTAGACCGGTGGAGGCGGTGGAGGAGGAGCATAAGCAGGCGGCTGGTAGGGGAACGGCTGCGCCTGAGGCCCCTTACTCCTGGTCATTGAATAAATGCCCCAGATGATGCCGGCGATGATCAAGATGGTCAGCGGTATGGTGATGGCCGGGATGGTATAGTCGGGGTCCCACTTGACTGTGATGGTTTTGGGCCCGTCGACGGTCACGCTCCCCGATGGAAGCTGCGCCCGGTATTTTCCGCCGAAGAAACCCAGGATGCCGGACATGGGCACCTCGTTGACCAGCACGTTCCATGATGTTACCGTGCCGGATTTTTGCCATCCGCCGCCCTGGATATTGCCGAACTCTGAAATGATGTTGATCCTGTAATAGAGGTCGTAGGTGGCCAGGTATTTGCCGGACTGCGTGACCATGACATTCAGACTGGTGGATTTTATCTTGTCGTTACTGGGCGTGAACCAGTAGGCAAACCTGTACTGGGAGTCGGCGTCCTTTTCGATCTGATCGGGTGCGGTTAGGGTCAGGGGCGCTCCCTCGCGGTACCAGCCGGCGCCCGAGACGGAGGCGATGCCCGCCGGATCGCTTTTAACGTCCACATAATATTCGGGGTGGTAGTTGAACTGCACCTGGTTGACCCCGGCGCGCACGCTGACCGAGGATTGCTCGGCTTTGTAGCGGACGTCGGTCCTGCCCTGGATAGTAACCGTTTGGTCGACCGAGATGGTGGTGATCACATCGGGGTCGAGCCTGGTCAATTTGACCGACTCGCCTCCTCTCAAGGTGGCCTTGAGCGAGTTGTCGACATATAGCCTGGTCTGGCCCTCTGCCAGGCCGGACGAGATAAGCACAAAGACATCAAAATAGCCTTTTTCCACCAGCAGTGAAAACGTCTGCGATCCGGTGGAAGCGCCCGAAGTGGCCGTGATGGTGAAGTTATAATACCCGGCGGTGCCCTGGGCGGGCGTGCCGGTGATGATGCCGCCGTTGAACATGAGCCCGGACGGCAGCGCGCCGCCGGTCATGCTGTAGGTGATCGTGCCGGTGCCGCCTGTGGCGCTGATGCTGGCCGAGTAGGGCTGGCCGACGGTGGCTGGGGTAAGCGAGGTGGTGCTGAACGTGATGGCGGGCGCCGTGATGGTCAGGGTGTAAGCCTGCGACGCGCTGCCCGACGAGTCGGTGGCTGTCAGGGTGAATGAGAAGCTGCCCATCGTTGTGGGTGTGCCCTGTATGACGCCATGCGGCGCCAGTGTGAGGCCGGGAGGCAGCGAACCGCCGGTAATCGACCAGGTGACTGTTCCTGAAGCGGGAGTAACTGAAAGATATGCAATATAGTAGCTGTTGACCTGCCCGCTGGGCAGAGATGTTGTCGTGATGGTCGGGGCTGCGGTTGTTCTGCCGGGAACGGCAATTATCGCGAGGCAAACCAAAAGCAGTATCGCTGTGAACCTTGCAGCGATGTTTGTATATATTGCTTTACCAGATATCACTTAAATATACCGGCCGCGTCAAAATATTTACAATACTTATTCTGTATTATAGTGGCAAATTTACTGCTTGTCGATTAATAAGAGACTGCTGAAATAGTGGCTGGCGGTGATTCTTCCAGTATGAAGCAATGGAAGGACGTGTCAACTCAAATAAAAATGTTACCGAAAAAGAGCGGTTCACTCAAATAGAAATGTTACCGGGCTAATGCCGCCTCCTTTCTTTGATTTACCTTGTTCAGTGGGTGGCTCCAGAGTTGTTCGACTGCCTGATAGATATCCTGGCGTAGCTGCCTTGGATTGGTTTGGGCATGCAGTTCTGCCAGTCTCCTTTTCTGTTCGGGAGAAATGATACCGCTGGCAAGCAGGCGCTGGTAAGGCGTCTGAGCCCGATCCCATTTACGATGCAGACGGCCGCCTACTATCTCCTTGCCCGTTAGATGCATGACTGGCTGGAAGAGGTTGTAGTATATCCAGAGCCGTTCATATAGCGGGTCTTCCAGCCCCTCCATAGCTAATCCCTATCTGAAAGCAGTAGCCACTAATCAAAGCTGATATAGCCATCGAAGACAAGAACTCGTTTCAAACGTAGTTCAGCTTCAATTTTCGCTGATTTAGCGCTGGAAGATGGGTTATAAGTTGCGGGATTAATCACCAGGCCGGGGCTGTGCCCCGGCCTCTTTCGTTTTGATCCTGAGGGGCAGGCCGGCCGTCATCAGGTAGACCTCGTCAGCCTGTGCAGCCAGTATCTGGTTGGCCCTGCCCAGCACATCCCGGTATAGCCTCGCCAGCGCGTTGTCAGGCACTATGCCCTGCCCGACCTCGTTGGTCACCAGTATATAGTTGCAGTCTTTTTTCTTCAGCAGGCTGGCCAGCGCTCTAATCTCCTGGAGCGCGCGCTTCTCCGCTTCAGCAGGCGGTTGTCCGTCGCCCAGACAGTTGGCCACCAGCAGAGTGATGCAGTCCACGAGTATAGTGTCGTAATGAGCGCAGGACTTTTCCAGTTGTGCGGCCACGTTTATGGGGGCCTCCAGCGTGTCCCATCCGCAAGGGCGCGACTCTCTGTGCGCATGGATGCGCGCGCGCATTTCGTCGTCGAGGGCCTGGGCGGTTGCGCAGAATAATACTCTCCCGCCCTGTTTTTCAGCGGTCTGCTGGGCATATGCGCTCTTGCCGCTGCGAGCGCCGCCGGTGACCAGTATGGATTTAGGGCGAGTCTTTTTCATCTGATTATATTTCAGGGGAAGACGATCAGCGCGCCGCCCGGGAAGGCGGTCCAGTGATAGTTGATGATGATGGTCAGGAGCAGCGCCAGCGCTTCTGTTATCTCTATAATGGCCCCGTAGCTGTCGCCGGTCAGACCGCCGTAGATGGCGGTGAGCAGGGCGCCCAGTGCGACGCTCAGGGCGAACAGGCCTGCCATCAACAGCGCTCCCTGCACGATACCCAGGCAGAGGATGCAGACGACCAGCGTTATCAGTCCCCCCGCAGCAAAGCCCGGCCAGCCCGCGCCCTGTTTGGCGGAGTACCCGGAGCCGCTGTCCCTGGCGGAAGGGAAAAGAAGCATGTCCCCGCTCATCGTCCAGCGGCTGACGGTTGGGAAGACCAGCATGGCAGCTATGCCTGTTGTCGCGCTGAAGATGGCGTATTTGAGCAGCAGGATAAGGCAGACGCCGGCTATGCCGAACGTGCCCACGCGTGTATCGGACATTATCTCCAGCCGTTGTATCCTGGTGCGGCCCGCCACCATGCCGTCACACGTATCCGCCAGTCCGTCCAGATGGTGCGCTCCGGTCAGGATCACCAGCGCCGTGACCAGCAGGGCTGCCACTATCGTGGTCGGAAAAATTGAGCGCAGCAGATAGGCCAGACCGCCCAGTACGATGCCGATCACCAGCCCCACCAGGGGAAAGAAGGCGATGGCCCTGCCAAGATCATTCGGCCCTTCGGGTCCGTTATACGGCGCCGGAAAGATAGTCAGAAATCTAATCGCTGTGAAAAATCCCATTGCGCTATCCCTTTTCTATATCTGAGACGCCGGCCTGCGAGAAGGTGGCCATTTGGGTCAGGGCGCTGACTGCCGCTTCGCAGAGGAAGATGCCCAGCGCAGCTCCGCTGCCTTCGCCCAGCCTGAGATTGAGGTCGACCAGGGGGCGCAGCCCCAGCTTTTGCAGGCATACAGCATGGCCGCGTTCAACCGACAGGTGCGAAGCTATCAGATAGTCCCTGACCTGGGGGCACAGCCCTTCGGCGATCAGCGCCGCCGAGCCTGAGATCAGCCCGTCGATGACTACGGGTATGCCGTCTGCGGCCGCAGCCAGCATCGCTCCTGCCATGCCGCCGATCTCGAACCCCCCGACCTTCGCCAATATATCGAGGGCGTCGTTTTTATCCGGCCTGTTGAGTTCCAGCGCCCGGCTGATGACCACGATCTTCTGTTTGAGCTGCTCATCGTTGATGCCGGTACCACGGCCCGTTACATTCTGGGGCGGCTCACCTGTTACGATGGATACGATGGCGCTGGCCGCGGTGGTATTGCCGATACCCATCTCGCCGACGCCCAGGATATCCAGGCCTCTGGCTATCTCGGTTTGGACGACCTCAATGCCGCCCCGGAGGCTGTCTACGGCCTGTGAGCGTGTCATGGCCGGTCCCTTCAGCATGCTGGCCGTGCCGAAATCGACCATCTTGCAGACCAGCCCGTCCATCGCGGGGAAGCCGCCTTTGACGCCCATATCCACCACGGTTACCCTGGCGCCGGCCAGCCTGCCCAGCACGTTGATGGCGGCGCCGCCGCTCAGAAAATTCAACACCATCTGGCGGGTCACTTCCTGGGGATAGAGGCTGACTCCTTCCTCTGCCACGCCATGGTCGGCTGCCATCGTGATTATAGCCTTGTTTTTTAGTGTGGGCAGCGGGTCCCGCTTGATCCCGGCTATTTGGATGGATAGGCTTTCCAGCATGCCCAGGCTGCCTCTCGGCTTGGTCAGACTGTCCTGCCTGAGCGCGGCCTCCTGCATACTGGCTTTATCCAGCGGCCGTATTTTATTGATCGTCTCTTCGATTAGCTTCATATCGATTAACAGAGGTTCTAATATTCGATGCCTTTGCGCTGCTTAATGCCCGTGTTGAAGGGGTGCTTGATCATGAGCACCTCGCTGACCAGGTCGGCGGCTTTGACTACTTCCTGCGGCGCCTTGCGCCCGGTGAGCACCAGTTCGACGCGCGCCGGCTTATCCCTGATCAGGTCGAGTATCTGCCGCAGGCTGATGAAGCCGCGCCAGTGCGCGATGAAGATCTCGTCCAGCACGACCATATCGTATTTGCCGCCTTTGACGGTCTCTTCGGCAAATTTGAAGGCGGCCAGCGATTCTTCGCGCAGTTCCTCATCCTTCCTGACGAAGATATTGCCGCGGCTGAACTGCTTTATCTCGAAAGCCCCCGTCTTTGCCGCGAAGAAGTGCTCCCCTCCCTCTTCGCCTTTGAGGAACTGGATGACGATGACTCTGAGGCCCTGTCCGGCTGCTCTCAGCGCCTGACCCAGGGAGGCGGTGGTCTTACCCTTGCCGTCACCCGTATATATCTGTACCAGCCCTTTAAATTGCTTTTCTGCCATGCTTTCCTCCTGCAATCTTTTTCATAGCCTGTACCAGTTTGCGGCAATCGGTCATGTTGCGCGGCGCTATGCGGATATGGTCCGGCAGCCCGAAAGAGGCGCAGTCCCTCACCAGTATGCCATTTTTCAATAGTTTTTGCTGGAATTCAGCGGCATTCCCTGTTTTAACCAGGAAAAAATTGGCGCTGGTATCGAGCGTCTGGTAGCCCATAGTATTAATCGCAGCAATCAGGTAATTTCGACATTTTTCGATGCGGAGGCAGCTTTTCTGAAGATATTCTGTGCAGCTTAGCGCAGCCATCCCGGCCCGTTGCGCCGCAGAGCTGACGTTCCAGGGCGGGCGCACTTTTTTCAACGTCTCTATCAGGGGCTGAGAGGCGAGGCCGTAGCCCAGCCTCAGCCCCGCCAGGGCAAAATCTTTGGTCAGAGAACGCGCGATGAGCAAATTGTCATATTTCAGCAATATTGTGGAATCCCAGACCCCGCGCGTAAAGGCGATATAGGCTTCGTCCAGCACTATCAACGAATCAGGCAGAGCAGTAATCACCGACTCGATTTCACGGCGTGAAAGATACTGCCCTGTGGGGTTGTTGGGGTTGCAGATGAAGACGGCCTTCGGGCTTACCTTCTTTACATGGTTAATTAAATCGTCTGTGTCGAGCCGGAAGCTCCGCTTCTCTGCCAGCCTGTAATGAATGATATCTGCTCCGGCTATGCGGCAGGCAAGTTCGTATTCACCGTAGGTGGGTGTGGGGATAATTGCAGTGTTACCAGGTTCGAGATAAGCCAGGGCGGCCAGGCGCAGGATCTCTGTGGAGCCGCTGCCTGCGATGATGTTTCGGGCGCTGATTCCCAGCCGGAGGGCGAGCGCCTGCGTGAACTCAGACGACTCAGGATCGGGGTAGCGGCTCAAATCGCAGCCTGCCGCCTTGCGGATGGAAGCCGGAGGTGGGTAGGGATTGCAGCAGGCGCTGAAATCAAGGACCTTCTGCCCTTGCGGATTAGCTGCGTAGCCGCTCCCGCCATGGCAGGGAGGAGTGATCCTGCTGATACGCGCTTCAGGCCGCAGCATAGCATGCCGCCTCCTTGGCCAGCACAAGCAGCGTCCACAGGACGGCCGCCGCCAGCATGATATGCTGTGAACGGGTGACCAGGTCCGGAACTATCTCGTTCAGGTCATGCCCTAAAGCATAGCAGTCCTGTTTCTCCAGCCTGATATCGAGCGCTCCAGCCATCGCGCACATCGTCCAGCCGGCGTTGGGACTCTCAGTTGCAGCATGATGGGCCAGCATGATGCGCCAGCCCTCGCCTGCATTGCCTTTACATAAAGCGGAAGCAGTGATAATCAGCAGGCCGCTCAGGCGGGCGGGGATGTAGTTAAGCACATCATCGGCGCATGCGGCGAATTTGCCAGCATATTCCCAGCGGCCATGGTAACCTATCATGGCGTCGAAAGTATTGATGATGCGGTAGCAGATTGCCCCGGGCAGTCCGAACAGACCGTAGTAGAGCAGCGGGGCCACGAAGCTATCGCAGAGATTTTCGGCGCAGGACTCGATGGCGGCCGAAAATAACTGCGGCCTGTTGAGGGCGTCCACGTCCCGGCTGACCAGCGCCTGCGCATGTCGGCGCGCTGCGTGGACATTATTTGCCGCCAGCTCGTTTTTAACCTTTTCCACCGCCTGCCACAGGCCGCGCAGAGAGAAGGTGTTCTTGAGCACGCAGGCCGACAGCAGTATATAAATGAAGATAT
>DKFA01000078.1 GCA_002452695.1 Dehalococcoidia bacterium UBA6808 | reverse complement strand
GGTATTGTAGAAGCGGAAATACTTCCCAAGACTAATCCTGGCCTCACGGCCATCCGCATAGGCTTTCAAATATACCTCCTCGTATTTTACTGTTCGCCATAGCCTCTCAATAAACAGATTGTCGTTATAGCTACCCTTGCCATCCATGCTTTCTGTCTTATTATTTTAGGGGCAAAACTCTCTCTTAGCCACCTGTCCGAATTTTGGGGACCACCTCATTATTATAAAGATTATAATTAAGTATACGGTGATAAACAGTGGTTGCAGTGGAAATAGAAACACTAAGGAACGATTTTAAGAAGAAAATCGCAAACAGCTTGGACCTGGTTGAATCCGGCATAGCACGCTATACAGTCCTGCATCCGTTTACATTTGATGACGGCGATCACTTTGTAATCCTGCTTAAAAAGATCGGCAGCAAATTCATATTGACCGACGAAGGCCACACATTGATGCATTTGAGTTACTCTGACCTTGATCTGGGCAAAGGCGGTTATAAAGAAATCATCGATACTACGGTTGCTGCTTTCAATCTTCACAATGAAAAGGGTGAACTCACCCTGGATATCCCTGAAGATAAATACGGCGACGCACTATTCTCGTATCTACAGGCATTGACCAGAATAGCCGATATCAAATACCTGGTCCGTGAACGTATCAAATCGCTCTTCCTCCAGGAATTCAGGTCGTATCTTGCGGACACGATACCGGAAAGCAATCGGACCTTTGATTACTGCCATCCAAAATTAGACGCGCAGAAAATCTATCCGATCGATTGCAGAATGGAAACGAAAGGCAATCCTTTGTTTATTTTCGGTATCGACAATGATAATAAGTGCCAGACGGCGACCAACATTATCTACTGGTGGGAGAAACAGCAGGAACCCTTTGAGGTGATGGCCATTCATGAAAACCAGGAAGACCTCAACAGGCGGGTGCTTGCACGTTTCAGCGATGTATGCGGTAGACAGTTTTCCAGCTTACCCTCAAACCGGGACCGTATAAAAGAATTCATCGCAGATAAATTGAACGGCAGCCGATAATCGGGGTAACCATACACAGTTCTGTACAGAGCGGGCGTACCCGATTGCTTCGGGATCAGTGCTCTGAAGCTACGCCCCTACACAGATTACCTACTTATACGCTGCCAGCGCTTTCTTCTGTTCTTCGAAAAGCTCTTTGATGCCCTTTTCGGCCAGGGCCAGTAACTGGTCGATGGTCTCGCGGGTGAAGGGCTTGCCTTCGGCGGTGCCCTGCACCTCGACGAACTCCCCCTTGTCGGTCATGACCACGTTGAAGTCGACGCCGGCCCGGGAGTCCTCTTCGTAGCAAAGGTCGAGCAATCTGATGCGGTCGACCACGCCCACGCTGGTGGCCGCCACCGCGCATTTAACCGGCAGCGCCTTATAAACTCCCTTCTTCTTCAAATTGGCGATGGCGATGTAGAGCGCGATATAGGCCCCCGTGATGCTGGCGGTGCGCGTGCCGCCATCGGCCTGCAGCACGTCGCAGTCCACGGTGAAGGAGCGCTCGCCCAGGGCGTCGAGGTCAATGGCGGCGCGCAGGCTGCGCCCGATCAGGCGCTGGATCTCCTGCGACCGCCCGGCCTGGCGCTCCGGGTTGCGCGGCGTGCGGGTATGCGTGGCCCGCGGCAGCATGGAGTATTCGGCGGTCACCCAGCCTGTCCCCTGCCCCTTTAAAAAGGGGGGAACACGGTCCTCCACGGTCACCGCACACAGCACCCGCGTGTTGCCCACTTCAATCAGGGCCGAGCCCTCGGGATAGTCCTGGTAGCCCAGCGTTATTTTAACCGGCCTCAACTGGTCGTTGCCGCGTCCGTCTTTTCTTGTCATTTATCTTCCTTTGTCCTTCGTATATTGATGGCGAAGTATAACATTTACCCCGCATAAATTCCTGTTTCCCCCTTATTCTTTTTTACCCTTGATCCGCCATCAAATGAGGCCATTCGAGCCTAAGTATTTTCACCAAATCGGCGCAGAAACCTTACGCTCATTTGAGGCTATCTGATGGCGGATTTTGGCAGGACCGGATTATTGGCAGTATTCTATAAGCGTGGCATAATATATACCTTGCAGACATGTTAAGGGAGAAAATCATGAAACACTGTTTCTTATCAGCTTTGATAATTATAGCGCTGGCAGTGCTGCCGGCATTATCCTGTGCCACAGCGCCTGCTGCATCTTCAACCACACCAAAGCCCCCTATAGATATTAAGAAACCTGATCCCAAACCCCCTGTTATAAAGGATATTTTAGGCCCCAAAGAAGCTGCTGTCAGCAGTAAAACGCAATACACCTGCTGGGCCGTCGATCCTGACGGGAGGAAGATGACCTACGAATGGACGGCGGAAGCCGGAACTATCACAGCGAACGGCGCTAAAGAGGGCTACTGGGATACACCGGACAAACCAGGCGCCTATAAGATCAGCGTAAAGGTGACTAACGATGCCGGACTGACGGACAACATGAGCAAGACATTTGAGGTAGTGCCGGTGCCGGAGACCCATAAATACGTAGACAATACCATTTACCTCAAGTTGCCAATGCCAGGTTCAACGCCGGTCAGGGTCGAGGCCAGGAGACCGGTTACCAGCATTGTCGAAATAGAGTGCATCGTAGAAGGCCGTGACTCCTCCCAGCTCAAATTCATATGGACAGCGCCTATCAGCAGGCTTTCCGGCAACGGGCTGGCCGAGGGCAGGGCCAGCCGGGTGGGCTGGATGGCGCCCGGCACACCGGGCCAGTATGCCGTAAGTGTGACGGT
>DKFA01000103.1:22388-25005 GCA_002452695.1 Dehalococcoidia bacterium UBA6808 | reverse complement strand
TGGCCGCATCATCCATGGAACGGCTGTGCGGCAGCAGGCCTTCCTCCACCCCGACCAGGAATACGACCGGGAACTCTGTGCCCTTGGCCCCGTGCAGCGTATTGAAGGTCACGGCATCGGCGTCCTGCCTCAGCTCGACGGCGTCGGTGGCCTGTTTGATCTTATGCAGCAGCGACCCCAGAGCTTCGGAGGGGCTGAGGTGCTGGTAGGCCCTGGCCAGGGAGACCAGCTCCTGAACGTTTTCCCAGCGCTCCTCCGGGTTGTCCTCGCCTTTCAAATGGTCCCGGTAACCGGTCCTGCCTGTGATCAGGTTGATCAGGTCGGGGAGTGAGACCGAACGCCCCTCCGCCCTCAATTCCTCGACAAGATTGTGGAACTGCGCTGCCGACCTCTGCACTCTCAGGGAAACCGGCGCCGCACCGGCTGCGGCCTGGCCGACAGCGTCACAGACATGCCGTCCGGAGGCGACCGCCTGTTCCAGAATGATAGAGAGAGCCTGAGGTCCGATGCCCTTGCCGGCGATCTTAAGGACGCGTGTATAAGCGGCGTCGTCGGATGGGTTGCGTATAACGCGCAGCCAGGCTGTGATGTCCAGCACCTCCTTCCTCTTGTAAAAAGGCGCGCCGGTGGCTAGCCAGTATGGCAGCCCGGCGCTGTTGAAGGCGTCCTCAAGCGTGCGGGACTGGGCGTTGACGCGGTAGAGCACGGCGAAATCGCTATATGACAGGCTGCGGTTTTTTACCTGGGCGGCTATTTCAGCCGCGATGTAGCCGGCCTCCTTTTCCTCGTCGTTCAATCTTATCACCTGCAGTAAGTCGCCCTTTTCACGCGAGGTGGTTAGCTCCTTCTCCTTACGCGCCCGGTTGTTGGCGATCAGAGCGTTGGCGGCTTCGACAATATTAACGGTGGAGCGGTAGTTCTCCTGCATGCCGATCACCCTGGTGCCAGGGAAGTCCTTGCGGAAGTTGCCGATATTTTCGATGGTGGCCTGCCGCCAGGAGTAGATGGTCTGGTCGGGATCTCCCACCACGCATACGTTGCGGTGCCGCGCCCCCAGCATTTTGATGATGCGGTACTGCAGGCTGCTGGTGTCCTGGAACTCGTCAACCAGGATGTATTTATAGCGGGACTGGTATTTCTTCAGGGCTGCCTCATCTTCCTGCAGCAGCCTGCAGGTGAAGACCAGCATGTCATCGTAATCGAGGGCGTGTTTCTTCTTAAGCGTCCGCTGGTAAGTGCGGTAGATCAGGACGGAGGTATCGTCAAAGCGCCCGCCTGCTCCGGGCATGATGGCATCGGGGTCGATCATGTTGGTCTTGGCGTAGCGCACCGCCTCTTTTATCCTGCGCAGCCCGTTTTCCTCCAGTTCCAGCCCGGCCTTTTCCAGGCACTGCCTGAACAGCCTGTTCTGTTCTTCATCGTCCAGCACCTCGAAATTCAGGCCGAAGCCGGGCGCGCCCTCGCTTCGCAGTATGCGCAGGCAGGCGGAATGGATTGTGCTGACATTAATATAGGGCGCTGTCCGTCCGAGCAATTCCTGCAGTCGCTTCTTCATCTCCTCGGCGGCCTTGCGCGAAAAGGTGACGGCCAGGATGTTGCGTGGGTTGAGTTTGGCCTCCAGCACCATATAGGCAATGCGGCGGACGATGACACGGGTCTTGCCGCTGCCCGGGCCGGCGTGTACCAGCAGGGGCCCTTCCACCGTCTGTACGGCTTCCTGCTGCTCCTGGTTGAGGCCGTCCAATAAGTCCATCTGGGTTGTATCTCAGGGAACGCGTCAGATTTTTTCCAGAGGGGCTATGCTTAGCAGAAGTTTTTTAACGCCTGTGCCCTCGAAGGCGACGATGACCTCCTTGTCCTGCCCGGTGAGCTTGACGCCGATGACCTGTCCCTCACCGAACTTTGTATGGCGCACCCGGTCGCCCGGGTTTATCTGCAGCAGTTCCTTGGGTTGCTGCTGGGCTTTGGCCTTCCTGGCCAGAAGTTCGGCCACCGAGACGCCCTCGTCCTCCTGGCGCCTGCGGCTGTATTTCTCCTGACGGTGTTCGTAGCTCTGCTCTCCGCCGGGCAAGCCTTTTCGCTCGACCAGATGCTCGGGGATGTCTTCGAGGAAGCGTGAAGGCACGCTCTCCGAGCTGGAGCCGAAGATGCTGCGCCGGGCGGTGTGGAGCAGGAAGAGGCGTTTTTTAGCGCGCGTCATGCCGACGTAGCACAGGCGCCTTTCCTCCTCCAGCTCATCGCCGCCTTCCTCCATGGAGCGGCGGTGAGGCAGCAGTCCTTCCTCCATGCCTACCATGAAGACCACGGGGAACTCCAGGCCCTTGGCCTGGTGAAGTGTTATTAAAGTGGTGGTGTCTTCCCTGTTTTCGATCTCATTGGCGTCGGCCACCAGGCTGACCTGCTCGAGAAAAGGGGAAAGCCCATCGCCGGGCGGCAGCCCGTCATAGTCCATGGCCACCGTGCGCAGTTCAAGGATGTTCTCCCAGCGCTCCTCTCCATCTTCTTCCTCGCGGATGGCATCGCGATAGCCGGATTTGTCCAGCGCTGCGTCCATCAGGTTGACCAGGCTCAATTGCTGGCTTTCTACGATCAACTCGTTGAGCATGCGGTAAAAGCC
>DKFA01000103.1:4309-22258 GCA_002452695.1 Dehalococcoidia bacterium UBA6808 | reverse complement strand
CAAGCTGATATTATCGAAGGGATTGTGGATAATGCGCAGGAAGGCTATGACATCCTTGATCTCGCGCCTCTGGTAAAAACGGGTGCCTCCGATCAGCTTGTATTTGATGCCGTAGCGCATGAAGGCTTCTTCCACCGCACGCGACTGGGCGTTGGTGCGGTACATAACGACGCAGTCGCCCGGCTTGATGCCGTCCCTGCTGGTCAGCCTGAGTATCTCGTTGACCACGAACTGGGCCTCTTCCTGCTCGCTGCAGGTCTTGATTACGGTAACAGGCGCCCCTTCCGGGTTGTCCGTCCACAGCTCTTTGGGTTTGCGCTTGCGATTGACTGATATCACCGCGGAGGCCGCATCGAGGATGATCTTGCTCGAACGGTAATTCTGCTCCAGCACAATAGTTTTAGCGTCCGGGTAGTCTTTTTCGAAGCTGAGGATGTTGCGAATGTCGGCGAAGCGCCAGGAGTAGATCGACTGGTCGGGGTCGCCGACCACGCAGATGTTACGGTACTTGCCGCCCAGCATGCGCACGAGCTGGTACTGGGTGATGTTGGTGTCCTGGAACTCGTCCACCAGCAGGTGCGCGTAACGGTTCTGGTACTTGGCCAGCACGTCGGGGTTTTTCTCAAAAAGCTGGACCACCTTCATCAGCAGGTCGTCGAAATCGACGGCATTGCTCCGTCCCAGTTGCTCCTGATAGCGTTCGTAGACCTTGATGACCGCGTCGTCCCAGTGGCTGTTGGCTTTGGCAGCGAAGCCCGAAGGTGTGAGGTGCTGGCTCTTGGCATAGCTGATAGCGTTGCGTATTTTCTGCGGGCTATATTGCCTGGGATCGTAATTCAGGTCCAGCAGGCACTGCTTGACCAGGCTCTGCTGGTCTTCCTCGTCGTAGATCACGAAATTAGATTCGAGGCCGACCGGTTTACCGCTCTGACGCAGGATGCGGGCGCAGATGGCGTGAAAGGTGCCCACGGTGAGGTTGTCGGCGATGCTGGGCAGCAGCTTCTCCAGCCGCTCCTTCATTTCCCTGGCAGCCTTATTGGTAAATGTCACCGCCATTATGTGCTGCGGGCGCACTCCGCATGTCTTGACCAGGTAGGCGATGCGGTGTGTGATGACGCGCGTCTTGCCGCTGCCGGGCCCTGCCAGTATCAGCAGCGGCCCCCCTATGTACTTTACCGCTTCCTTCTGGGGCGGATTAAGTCCGTGCAGGATATCCATATTTTTATTCAGTCGTGTCTTCCGAACTCCATTTCATTTCGACCTGTTCAGGCTTCAGGCCGCTGAAAGAGAAGCCGTCATCGCCGCTGGTGATGACGGCGCCGGAAGGCTGTAGCTTGATTATCGTCTTGCCGCTGGACTGGCTGACCAGTATCTTGTTGGTGTCGGTTTTCAGCACAATGCTGACCTTCTGTGCGGGCAGGCCTGTCACGGGTTTGCCCTCTACCGAGATATTGCCTATGCTGATATTCTCAAGATAGACTTCGGCTCCTCCGTAGCTGTCACAGCCGGCGGCAACTGCCAGGACTGCCAGCAGGCCGGCAGCCAGCGCGATTTTTAGCGCGTTTAAGAGTCTCATTGGTCCTCCTTTATCAGGTAAAACGAGACCGCTGGTTGCGGTCTGACGGGGATATTCATGAGGTTGCGCATTATTATAGCATCGTATGCAGACGGGCTACAAAACCGCGTGCGCCAGCCAAAGCGCTCAGCAACATACCCGGCAGATCTCAGGCTTGCCAAAATGGGGATTGTTGGACTATTATTCACAGGTGAAGGCCCCGGCATCAGGGTGGTAAATGCCACCAGGTTGAGGAGGTACAGTGACCGAACCAAATAGGGACGACTGGGCTGCGTTATACCAAGCAGTGATTGCATTCCAACAAACCGCGCCATGGGAATGGGTGGATAATGAAGCCCTTTTTGCTATTGAAAATCCTGACGATGGCGAAGTCGGCTACAGTACGATTCTGGGAAGCGGAGGCGAGGAGTTCGGGCTGGGCATGTTCCTGGGAGACCATGGATATGGTAGATACGTAAGATTGATAGAGGATGAAACCGAGGCAGAGGACTTTGAAGAAGACATAATGGTGCGGTCGCTT
The DNA here is from genome assembly GCA_002452695.1 of Dehalococcoidia bacterium UBA6808. Lineage (GTDB taxonomy): Bacteria > Chloroflexota > Dehalococcoidia > GIF9 > UBA5629 > UBA6808. Next base: position 20,162 of record DKFA01000103.1, on the reverse strand, counting down.
TTGATGTTGTTGGTTGACCGAGACGTTCTCCATAAAAGGGACCGTGAAGTATTTCGCTCCCTCGGCCTTCGCTTCCGGGGCAGAAACGCCTGGCCTTTTTTTCGAAGCCAACAGCCTGGCTATGCCCCCTGGTTTCTGGACAAGAGGGAAGCAATCTTTCTCACCGCTGCAATCCAGCAGGCCCTCATAGTCGCTGATGAAGTTCGAAATGGTGAATTAGACCTCCTGGAAGGAGAGGCAGAAAATCTTGTTCTCACTCGATATTATCGTGGTGGTGAATGGAAAGAAGAATGGCGAAGCGCTCCAATATTGAGTCAGGGCAAAGAAACTTATGTAGAAAGCATCGACACGGTAAAAGAAGCTGAACTTTACCTGCTTCGCGACAAAGCAGGTGAACACAGCGGGTGTTGGGAATTAGATATCTTCATGCTGCCTGTGCCTATCGGGTCTGCTTCTGAAAAACCCCACTTCCCAATCTGTTTTCTTGCTGTAGAGAGAAAACTGGGGCTCATTGTCGGCACAAACCTGACTGATCCCTGGCTCAGTCTGTCTGGGAAGCAGGACGAGGTTATTCAGATTCTAAAGAATGCAAAGCAGCTTCCGGGCGAAATGCGAGTCGCATCGAATAAGGTGAAGCGAATAGTGGAGCCGATAACAAATACACTTGGAATTAAGCTCCGGGTAACCTCATTGTCCGTGCTGCAGAAGGTCAAGGTTGGTCTCCTTGAGCGTTTTGTGGGCTAAAGCTATAGATACGCTGGTATATAGTCCGTGAAATAGCTTTCATTATCTTACCGCCTTTGCCAGGATTTGTTCGGCCGTTTTTGTCCATACAAAGGGTTTTACTTCTTCATTCCATCGGCTAACGAAGGCCTTTATTGCCTCAATGAGGTGTCCAGCGCTATCAAAGCTGCCCCTGCGAATCGCCTGGTTGGTCAGTATGCCAAATCAGATTTCCACCATATTCATCCAGGATGCTCCAGTAAGAGGAAGCAGGGAGTTAGCAGGTGGCTCGGCAAGACGTCTCCTAAGAAAACACATAAGTAAAAAGGCTATTCAGGATGACAGACTGAGCCGTCCACGATGCACAGGTTCCGGCCCCGCTTCTTGCACATGTACATGAACTCATCGATGCGCGCTAGAAGACTCTGAATGCTATCCGGCGGCAGGGGCATGGTGCCGCCGATTGAAACGGTCACCCTTATTTCGTCCTTGCCATTTTTATAGGCGGCGTTCTGTACCATTACACGCAGCCGTTCAGCCGAGTTCTTCAGTTTTTGCCGATCCACATTGGCGATTATTACAATGAACTCCTCCCCGCCCCAGCGGAAGACAAAGTCAAAGGACCGCATATTGCTAAGCAGAGTTTGGGCTACCATCTTGAGGACCTCATCGCCGACAAGGTGCCCGTAGCTGTCGTTGACCTGCTTGAAATAGTCGATATCTATAAACAGGATACCGAAGGTCCAGCCGTAGCGCTTGAGTTCAGCCAGCTTGTTGGAGAGGCTCATATTGGCGTAGCGGCGGTTGCCCACGCCTGTCAGCGCGTCGATCAGCGCCATCTGCTCCAGTTCGGCCGCCCTCTCATGAATTGAGATCAGGGAGGAGTTGTCGTTAAAACTTTCCAAACCGAAGGCGATCTTGCCCAGGGAGTTTCTTATGCAGCTAACTTTAATCAGCACGGGAAGGCGGTGGCCATCCTTGTGGCGCAGGAATGCGACGATCTCCCGGCTGATCCCGTCCTCGAGACTGTTCTTGAGGGGGCATCCCGCATTGCAAAGGGGAGTGCCTTTTTCATCGACATGCGCCAGAATGTTGTCATAGCACTTCCTGCCTATTACATCCTCGCTCTTGTACCCTGTGATCTTCTCGGCCGCCTTGTTCCAGAAAACTATCTTCCTGTGGGGATCGACCAGGTAGACTCCGTCGTACAGATTGTCCAGCAGCTCTTTGAAAAAGTTGCTACTCATGTCCATTTATCTTCCAGCCCCGTATTATCCACTTAGCATCGGCCATTAAATGTGTGCAACATGATGTCGGGTATATTGTAACCTGGTATCTGTCATAAGCGCCTTGGAGTACTGCTACGATTAGATATGGCTGTCCAGCCAGGGGACCAGGTCGGCGAAGACCTTCTCCCGGTCCGGCTCGTTAAATAGCTCGTGATAGAAACCATCGTACATTTTTAGTGTTCTATCAGCCGAACCGGCTCTGGTGTGAAGCAATTTGGCGCCTTCAGGACTGACCAGTTTATCGCCTGTGCCCTGCATGATCAAAAGCGGAATTTTCAGAGCGGGCATGCCCTGCTGCACCCTGAACATTGTGGTAAACATCTCGGATCCCAGCCGGGCAGTGATCTTGCCGCGATATACCAGTGGGTCCCTGTCATACGCTTCTACGACGGCCCTGTCATGGGAAAGATAGGTGGAATCGAGCGTCTGCACACCCAGCCTGGGCGTCAATACCGAAAGAATCTTGGCCATGGTGATGGTGGCCGGCGCAACGCTGTCACCCGGCGCCAGCAGGGGTGCGGAAACAACCAGGCAGCATAGCTCGTCCTGGTGCTGCTCGGCGTAGCAGGTGGCGATCAGTCCGCCCATGCTGTGCCCCAGCAGGATCGTTTTTAATCCCGGGTTTTCCTTGCACACCATGTCAGCGAATGTCTTGAGATCGTCTATATATATCTGGAAGCGGTCGATATAGCAGCGCGGTCCTTCGGATTTCCCGTGCCCCCGATGGTCAAGCCCGTACACAGCATAGTTGCGCGGAATCACATTGTTGACCAGATTGGTATATCGGTTGATATGCTCACCCAGACCATGTGCTACGAGGATGATGGCTTTTGGCTTACCATCAGGCAGCCAGGCTTTCCAATAGAGGTTAAAATTACCGGCGCCCCTGAAAAAATCTTCTTTCTGCTGCATATTAACCTCCCTGTTCAGGTGCAGAGCTTATTCGAGTGTTAAGTGGGCACCGAGCTTGAATTTTAACAACTTCCTGCATGAATATCAAGAGTTTTTGAAGCAAATTGTTGATGTTATATGATTTTGTCACCATTCATCGAATCGCTGACTGAACGTGAGCAGATCAACCTGTCGCGAGCAATGGTGCGGAACATTCTTTCAGGCGCCGGTGTCAAGGGGCCGCGTAAAAGACGCGCTCCGAAGCATCGTTCTCGACGTGAGCGTTTTGCTCAAGAAGGCATGCTCCTTCAATTACGAAACCTTTGCCTTCAAGTATTTTGATAATTTCATCAGGAGTAAGGGAGGGAAGCTTAGGCATGTGCTTCTACCGTTAAGGTATATTCTAAAGTGCCGTCTTCCGTGGGTACCTCTTCATTGTGTCCTTTCAGGCTTTCAATATATAACTCAGTAGCTTCTTTTGCCATCGCAATGGCTTCTTCTATCGTCTCACCATATGTGACACAACCAGGAAGCGAAGGAACCATTACAGTATAACCACCTTCAGGTTCTTTGCGAAGCAGGATTCGGTAGTTTATTGTTTTCATGCCATCACCTCAAGGCCTATTGTAATAAAAATTACACACCAAGCCAACTAGTACTTAATGACGTAATTGACTACACGTATATTTTAACGAACTGTCGATGTTAGTTGATGTTATATGATTTTGTCACCATTCATCGAATCGCTGGCTGAACGTGAGCAGATCAACCTGTCGCGATCGACGGTACGGAACATTCTTTCAGGCGCCGGTGTCAAGGGGCCGCTGTCCTGTGTAACCGAGGCCATCGATGCCTTGCGGGCATATTCTTCAGTTGCAGCGCTATGTGTTGATGACCCCTGCAGTTTGAGGTATATTATGGCTGATCTGCGGGCGAATGCAGATCGTGTGGTTCATGAATATCGACAGCCTTATCAACCCGCTCTTAATCCAGATTTTCCTGCTGGTGCTGGCGCTGATCTTCGCGCATACAGTTGAGACTATGCTGGGCTTTGGCGCTACTCTGCTGGCTATGGCGCTGGGCATTTACATCTTTCCTCTAAATACGCTGCTGCCGGTGCTGGTGATACTGGGTTTTCTCCAGAACTGCTGGCTGGTTGCGCGCTGGTTCAGGTATTTGAAATGGCGCGTGTTGATCTTCAATATCCTGCCGGCTGTGGTGGCGGGCATGGTGGTGGGCATCTACTACAGGACCCAGGTGGCCAATTACAAGCAGTTACTGATCCTGCTGGGCATCTTTATCATGGCCGTGTCCATACTCGAGATCATCCTGATCTACCGCACCCGCTTTGCTGCAGGCAGCCTGCCCTGGTACCTGGGCTGGCCGATCCTGATCGTGGGTGGGATCTTCCACGGCCTGTATGCGTCGGGTGGCCCCCTGATCGTCTATTACTCAAGCCGCGAGCTGAAAGAGCCTGCCGAATTCAAGGCAACGGTATCCATGTTGTGGTTGATCCTGAACTTCATGTTGTTGCTCAATCTTTATTCAGCCGGTCTGATCAATGTAAACACGATCACGACGACGGGCATAGTCCTGCCCGGCTTGATTGTAGGCATTATCATCGGCAGCATGCTGAAGTTCAGAGCAGTCGTCTTCAAAGTGCTGCTCTATATGTTGCTCTTCGTGGCCGGACTGCTGCTGCTCTTCCAGCCCGGCTGATTCCTGTACCGGCCATGACCGGACTGCTACAATATCTGCAGTAAATGCAAACCCAGAGAAGGAATTTATGAGTAAAAAAAGGCCTGCTTTCATACCTGCCGGATTGACCTACATCGCTGACAATATCAATGCCAGGGACAACATACTTGGCCTGCCCAGGGCAGACAAGTCCCGCTGGGCCTCAGGCATAGAGTTTAAACCGGGCAGCCCGACGGCCTTTTTTGCCGGTTGCGGGTATCAGTACTCCGCTATGCTGGAGCCGCTGGTCAACCTGGTCAGATCGGCAGACCGCATGGCGGTCGACCCGGACCTGCCTGTAGTGCTGGCGGGCATACCAAAAAAACTGGGCATCGATGCGGCCAGGCTTTTCACAGCAGCCATGTCCAGCAGGGAGGACAGCGAGGACCATGTGTTGCGGGATGCCGTCAGGGTGCTTAAAGCGCTGGGCATCGAACTGTCCTATCTGGGCAAGGACGAGCCCTGCTGCGGGGCGCCGCTCTATCATACCGGGCTGCGCAAAGAATACGGTGAGGCGGCCAGCCATGCTTATGAAAAATTCAAATTGCATGGCATCAAGCAGGTTATAGGCATTGTCCCATCCTGTACCCACGCGTTGAAAAATCTGGCTCCCAAATTCGTGCCTGGCTATGATATCGAGGTCAAACATTTCATCGAGGCCGTGGATGAGCATGCGGGCCAACTAAAGTTGAAATATCCGCACAAGGTCAGGGTCGCCTACCATGACCCCTGCCAGCTCGGCAGGTACATGGGCATACTGGAACAGCCTCGCCGGGTGATCAGGTCCATCGAAAACGTGGAGCTGGTTGAACCGGAATGGACGTCGGGGGAGTGGTCTACCTGCTGTGGAGGTGGGGGGGGCTTTGAGGTGGTCTTCCCGAATATGAGCCTGACCCTGGCTTCCAATCGCGCCAGAGAGCTGGCGGAAACCGGCGCGGATGTCATTGTCACACACTGCCCCGGCTGCCTGATGCAGCTCAAGAGCGGTATAAAAGCACTGAAGAAGAGCAGGATCGAAGCGCTCGACCTGGCCACTCTGATCGCAAGATCTCTTCCCGGGGCATAGATAGGATAGATAGAATATAATTGTAGCTTGAGCTGATCCGGCGGCGCCGCGCCGCCGGCAGCCAGTGGAGTGTTATGTCAATACATAAGGATTACCGTAAGGAACTGCGGGAAGCCGCAGGCAGCGAAAGGATCAGGCTGGCGCTTTCGCGAGCCATTAAAAGCTACCGGGAGAACACCGATAAAGCCCTGAAGAAATTCCCTCATACCATCAAAATGGCCGAAGAAGTGCGAAAGATCAAAGAATATTCCATCCAGCATATGCAGGAGCTGGCTGAAAAAGCCGGCCGGAATATTGAAGAAAACAAAGGCAAATACTATATTGCCGGGACGGCCGGCGAAGCGCTGGATATCATTGACGGGCTGGTTGGCCGGGGCAAGCTGGTGGTCAAGGCCAAGAGCATGACTGCCGAGGAGATCGGGTTGCGCGAGCATCTCGAACATGCCGGCAACGAGGTCTACGAAACCGACCTGGGCGAATTCATCATACAAAAGCTGAATTCGCGGCCGATGCATATATTGTCGCCCGCCATCCACGTTCCGCGCGAGGACGTGGCCGCGCTTTTTTCACAGATTACCGGCGAGGAGCTTTCCCCCGACATCCCGAAGCTGGTGGCTACGGCCAGGGAGTTGCTGCGCGAAAAATACTTCCGAGCCGATGTCGGCATCAGCGGGGCCAATGTTGTAGCGGCCGATACGGGCACGCTGTTTTTGATTGAGAATGAGGGTAACATCAGGCTGGCCACCAGCGCTCCGCCGGTACACATAGCGCTGGTGGGCATGGAGAAGCTGGTGCCCACGCTGGAGGAGGCCTTCAAAGTGTCCGAGGTAACCTGGCGCTATGCCAATTACACCATCCCTTCCTATGTCAGCCTGGTCTCTGGCCCCAGCAAGACGGGCGATATCGAAAAGGTGACCACCTACGGCGCGCACGGCCCCAGGGAGTTCCACGTCATTTTCATGGACGGTGGCAGGACCCGGCTGGCCAAAGATCCTGTCCTGCGCCAGGCCCTGTATTGCCTGCGTTGCGGCGGCTGTCTGTATGAATGCCCCGTCTTCGGCCTTACGGCGGGCTATTTTGGGGACAAGTACTTCGCCGGCATCGGCGCGGTCTGGGCGGCCGAGGTCAGCAAGAACATGGAAAAGGCTTCATCCATGGCCTATACCTGCCTCACCTGCGGCCGCTGCAAGGTGCGCTGCCCGATGAAGATCGACGTGCCCGAGATGGTGCTCAAGCTCAGGCAGTCGATCGCCGAGCCTGAATAGCCGGTGGGCCGCGGTTATAGCGTATCAGCCGGACACGGTATTTGTATCCTTGAGGTTTGGTATAAGTGTAATGCTCAGGTTATACTGGAATGACGACAACCGGCAAGATCAGGGCAGTATTATAAACGAGGTTAGAAGTGGCTCAACTCACCATCTATGGCGGCATCAATGAGATCGGCGGCAATAAAATCCTGCTGGAAGAGTCCGATAGAAGGTTGCTGCTGGATTTTGGCTTCCCTTACAGCAGGCACAAACTCTATTACGAGGAATATTTAAAGCCGCGCGGCGGGGCCGGCCTGCTCGACCCGCTGACCATGGGGCTGCTGCCTCACCTGAAAGGCATCTACCGCAGCGATCTGGAACTGCCGGAGGTCTGGCGGTATTTCGAGGATGCCCGAACGGTCGACCGGCTGGACGGCATCCTGCTTTCGCATGCCCACATGGACCACTCGGCGCACATCTCGTTCATCCATGAGTCGGTGCCGGTCTACTCGACGGCGCTGACGGCCTTTATTGCCAAGGCTATTCAGGACTCCGGAAAATCGGACTTCGACCAGCAGGTCTGCTACTATAGCGAGGTAGCCTGGGACCTCCCTTCGGGCTGGAAGCAGCAGGCGTTTATCTCGGGCGGGGGAGAAAAAAGACAGCGTAAATTTCATATCCCGCCCGCTGATCTGAAAAAGCTCAGCCCCGACGCCGCCAGGTTCTGGCTGTCGGGCTTCTGGGAGAGGAGCAAGGGACAGAAGGAGATAATCTCATCGCCCCTTGATAGCCATTCCAACTGCCGTTTTGAGCTGCGCTGCTTTCCGGTCGATCATTCCATACCCGGCGCCTGCGCCTGGGGCATAAATACCGATAGCGGCTGGATCATCTACAGCGGTGACCTCAGGCTGCACGGCAAGCGGCAGGACCTGACGCGCCGGTTTATCGAAGAAGCGGCCTCCCTGAAGCCGGCGGCCCTGATCATAGAGGGCACCAATGTTACCAGGGAATCGAATGTCTCCGAGCAGTCCGTCTATGAGAATGCGCTCAGGGCCATCCAACAGGCCGAAAAGCTGGTGATAGCGGATTTCTCGGCCAGGGATGTGGACCGGCTGCTGACCTTTCTGCAGATCGCCCGCCAGACCGGGCGAAGACTGGCTATACTGGCCCGGGACGCTTATCTGCTAAAGACGGTCAGGCTGCTGGACCCGGACATCCCTGATATTGCCGCCGATGATGCTCTGGTCATTTACCAGGAGACGACGGCCAGCAAATCGCCCGGCATCTGGCTGCGCAACCTTTTTGCGGAATACAGCGCCAGAACGGTGCTGGCTGACGACGTAAACAGGGCGCAGGATAAATACATCCTCTGCTTCAGCTTCTTCGATCTCAACGAGCTGCCGGGGATTCGTCCCGACCCCGGAGGGCTGTACGTCTACAGCACCAGCGAACCGCACGATGAGGAACAGGAGATCGATCTGGACCGCCTGCATAACTGGCTGGAGCGTTTCCGGTTTAATAGCTACGGGCTGCCGGCCAAAGCCGGCGAAAAATACGAGATACCGGAGGGGGAGCGCGGGCTGCATGCATCCGGCCATGCCTGCGGTCCCGACCTGCTGGAGATCGCCAGATCGATCGGACCCCGATTGCTGGTACCGGTGCACAGTCAGTATCCGCAGTTCTACCAGGAGAAGCTGGAAGGCAGCGGCATACAGGTTGTCCTGCCCGTTGAAGGCGTCACGCTGCCGCTATAGCTTTACGTTAGATCACCAATCTTGCTGTCTGGTAGACCAGGATTGCCATCGTAAATGAGACCACCAGTTGTAGAGCCACGCTGATAACCGGCCAGCGCCAGCCGCCGGTCTCCTGCCTGATCGCTCCCACGGTAGCCACGCAGGGGATGAAAAGAACCTGCAGCACAAGGAAGCCGAGAGCGGCGGCCGGTGTCATAATGGCCCTGACCTGTTCAGTGAAATCCATCCCGTTGCCGCTCAGCATGACACCCAGCGTAGCGATGGTGTTTTCCTTGGCCACAAAGCTGGAGATGAGCGCCACCATCATCTGCCAGTTGAGCCCCATCAGGCTGCCCAGCGGCTCCAGCAGTTTACCGAAGGCAGACAGCAGGCTGTCCTCTATTCTGCCGTTGGGGATCACTGACAGCAGCCAGACTATGATCGATACAATCAGGATGACCGTGCCGGCGCGCTTGATGAAGGCCAGCAGGTTCTGCCAGGTGACCATTGCGGTCAGCTTCAAATCGGGAATATGATAGAGGGGAAGCTCCATGATCAAAACCTCGTTTTCTCCGCGCACGACAAAGCGGTTCAAGATCAGCCCCACGACCACCAGCATGACCAGGCTGAAAAGCAGGATGCCGATAGTAACAATGCCTGCCTGGGCGCCGAAAAAAGCCGCTGCAATGATGGCAATAACCGTCATCCTGCCGGTGCAGGGCACAAGCGGCGCCAGCAAGGTGGTCAGCAGGCGGGCGCGGGGTGAATCGATAATGCGTGTGCCCAGCACGGCGGGCACATTGCATCCGAAACCCAGGCAAAGCGGCAGCACAGATTTACCATGCAAACCCAGGAAGTGCATAAAGCGGTCGGTCACGAAAGCCGCCCTGGCCGTATAACCGACGTCCTCCAACACTGCCCAGGCTGCGAAAAAGAAGAACAGTATGGGGATAAATGTCAGCACAATACCCGCGCCGCCCAGAATGCCGTCAGCCAGCAGTTGCTGCAGCCACAGCGGCAAAAAGGACAGGTTGGCAAAGATCCAGTTACGGCCGCCTTCGATCAGCATCTCCTCCATTAAGCCCTGGAGAGGCACTCCGACGCTGTAAACAAGCCCGAAAAGCGCACTCAGCGCTGCGATCAGCACAAGCAGGCCCCAGACAGGATGTGTTGCTACACGGTCAACCCGCTCTGTCAACGAAACGCTGCCCAGGGCAGGCTTCTCCTGCGCCACAGCAGTCATCCATTCCACCCATTCGAATCGTAGCGTGGCTATGATCATCGCCGCGCCTTCGTTGGCTCTCAGCAGCGTTTCCAGGCGGGGGCGCTTTTCTGGGGAGATGCGTTCGCGGACCATATTCCTGATCTGCTGGTCGCCTTCCAGCAGTTTCATGGCGGTCCAGTGCTGGGGGTAGGGGTCGATGATATCGGGCGTCAGCAATTCGGCCACCCGGTCGATAACGTGCAGTATATCTTTGCCGTATTCGATGTGTTTCACATCGCGCAGGCCCGCGGGCCGTTGATACTCCGCTTCCACCTGTTCCATCAGCTCAGCCAGGCCGCGGTTGCGGTTGGCCTCGATGGGCACAACAGGGATATTGAGCGCCTCCGATAAGGCATCGGCATGTGTTTTCATGCCCTGTTGCCGGGCGACATCCATCATATTCAGCGCAATCACCAGGCGGGGCGCCAGCTCGATCAGTTCGGCCACCAGGTAAAGGTTGCGTTCCAGGCTGGCGGCGTTGATCACAGCCACCACGACATCCGGTTTTTCCGTTACCAGGTAGTCCCTGGCTATCTGCTCCTCTGCGGAGTTGGCCGTCAGGCTGTAGGTGCCCGGCAGGTCGACGATCTTCATGATCAGGTTGTTGCGGCGAAAGGCGCCTGTTTTTTGTTCTACGGTCTTGCCAGGCCAGTTACCCACGTGCTGTGACAGGCCTGTCAAGAGGTTGAAAACCGTGCTCTTGCCTACATTGGGCGAACCGGCCAGCGCAACGGAGATGGTCTTTTCAGGAGGGTTCAGCGGCATTCATTATTCTCAAGGACAACGATTACATGTTCGGCCATTTCGCGGCCCAGGGCAACCTCGGTATCGTGCAGCTTGACCAGCACAGGGCCGAAGTTAAAATTTTCCAGCATTTTCACGCGGCTGCCCGGCGTGAAGCCCAGCGATAAGCAGCGGCCCTGCCTGCCGCGTCCGCCCTGGCAGGTCCTGATGATGCCGGTCTGGCCGGGTTTGAGATTAGTTAAAGGTATTTCTTGAACCGGCGCGCTATCCTGCGGGCTGTACGGCCTGGCCAGCAGAGCCGAGGCGATACCAGCTTCCAATTTTAACCTCTCACCGGCCGTTTCGATCTCTACGTCACCGTTATTCTCTTTCTTCACGATGGTGACAACGGAATAGAGCTGTAGCCCCAGACCGTTGATCTTGTGCAGCAGTTCAGGGTCTTCCTTGCCGATGGCCTGGATATATAGTTTCTGGCCCGCTTCGAATTTATCCAGGGCCGTGACTTCCGCCTCCTTTTTCACATGCCCGTACTTATCCGGAATGGAATGACCGTGCGGGCAGGTGTCCACATTGCCCAGCAGCGCAGACATCTTCTCCTCCATCTCGGGGGATGTAACATGTTCCAGCAGGCAGGCCTGTTCATGCACCTTGTCCCAATCCATGCCCAGCACGTCCACCAGGAACCTCTCCCACAAGCGGTGCCGCCTGACCACCTCCAGCGCCTTTTCGTTGCCCTGGTGCGTAAGCGTGGCGCCCTTGCCCGGCCTGTAGTCGATCAGGCCCTTGCTTTCCAGCGAACGCAGCATATCGGTTACGGCCGGCTGTGTAACCTTCAGGTCCTCGGCCAGCGACGAAGTGCTGACCGGACCGCCCTGGGCCTCCCGCTTGTAGATCGCCTCCAGGTACTCCTGCATTCTTTCTGTGCTCATGCAATTCTCCGCAGAATTAAGCTTGCTTAATAAAGTTGGCTTAATTATGACATGCATCGTATATGCCGTCAACCCCTCCTCCATTCACCTGTAATGATAAAACGTAGCTGGAGCAGCCTCGGTCCGTCCGGTCTTACTCGTCGAAACGTTGTAACAGCGCATAGATGGCCTTTGCGCCGAAATCCAGCGCGGTGACCGGAACGCGTTCATCCGCAGCATGGAAGAGCTGCTCGAAGTTGATTTCCGGTGGCAGTTTGAGCGGCGTGAAGCCGTAGGTCTGTATGCCCAGGCGGGCGAAAAGGCGAGCATCGGTCACGGCCGGGAAGAGCATGGGGGTGGGTATTCCGCCGGGGTCGGCCTCTTTTAGTATATCCGACAGAGTGTCAAAGAGGCCCATATCGGGGTCGGGGGTGCCTGGGTTGAAATAGGTGACCTCGTAATCCACATCGTTGCCTGCCAATGCCTTGAGCTCGGCGATGATGTCATCCGGCCCAAAGCCGGGCAGCAGGCGGCAGTCCAATCCTACGGTTATCCGACCGGGGATGACATTGTAGCTGTCGCCTGCCTGGATGATGGTGGCCGTGGCCGTATTGTGCAACACGGGGTCCAGCATCCTGACCTGCGAGCCAAGCGTATCCAGAATGGAGTTGGTCAGGGCGGGCAGGAGCAGTTGCATATAGGTCTGCTTGATGACGGGCGGCAGTCCTTCCGCCGTCAGCCGCACCTGTTCCTTGACAATGGGAGTGATGTGTACGGGCAGCCTGCGCTCAAGGCTTAGCAGATAGCGCGCCAGCCGGGCCATGATTCCTCCCCGCGCCGGCCAGGCGCCATGCCCTCCCTGCCCGTGGATGGTGGCAATCAGGCCGCAGCCCTGTTTCTCACCGATCATGATCGGGTAGAAGCGGTGTTTGGCGATGTGGGTGGTGTAGCCGCCGAACTCGCCGATGGCATACTTAACCCCGGCAAAGAGCTGCGGCTGGCGTGTGACCAGGTAATCGGCGCCGTAGGCGCTGCGGGCCTCCTCGTCGCTCAGCACGGCCAGAATTACATCGCCGGGTGGCAGCATCCCTTCGACGCGCGCTTTCATGACGGCCGACAGCATCATGGCGATGGCGCCTTTCATATCCAGCGCGCCGCGTCCCCAGATGTAGCCGTCTATCTCTTCCCCGATAAAAGGGTTGAGCCGCCATTTCTGGTTGGCGGTGGTGACGACATCGATATGGCCGTATAGCAGCAGTGGGGGGGCTTTGCCCTGTCCCGGCAGACGGGCCACCAGGTTGGGGCGGGATGGATCGGAGGCTACGATTGTATTGGGGACGCTCGCCCAGTCCAGCAGCCCCTTGATGTAGTTGATGCAGGGGGCTTCGTTGCCCGGCGGGTTGGTTGTGTTATAACGGATCAGGCATTTAAGTATCTCGCCCGGCGTTTCATAGAGCGGCGTCGAACCGTCGGCAGGCGAACCGTTCATAGGCTTGCTCCTGAGCTGGGTTGTGAAATACTACTCATATGAGCTGTTTTCCCCATTGTAATTCATAGCTATTCTGATGTAAAGCATACGCATTGCGTCATAATAATTGTTGCTGAAAAGGGTAGCGGGTTAACATCGGAAATCAGCGATCAGGGCGTTAAACAGTTTGCCCTGATCTTCAGCTTGCTTGAGCGCTCGGAAGAGAGTGGTCCCGCTCAGGGGACCCTTGAATAAACCGCTACCTAATCTTTTCTGGGCCAGGTCCTGGTATCCCAGTCGGCTGGCCTTTTCCAGCCGCCTTTGGAGGCCTGGTCCAACGGGTCCTCACGTTTATCTATGCCGGCGATGCTGCGCGCCAGGCTGTGTTTCATTCCCATATCGGTGGCCCGCTCGATCATGACCTTCTGCGCCTGCGGCGATCCTGCCCCGTGCATGGACTCGGTGTGATAGCTCGGAGAGGTGAGCCCGAAGCACATGGCCTGTATCAGCGTCACCATGCGGTAACGCGTCTCTGTCGGGATGGCGGGGTCGGCCCGCAGGTATTTATCGACATATTTGCCGAGCACCGGGTGGCGGAAGTCTTTTTCGGAGGGGGTAGTCACCAGGATGCCGCCGGCGATGTCCTCGGCCAGGCGGGTCAGCTCATAGGGGAAGCGGGTAACGTTATGCTTGCATACATTGGCCAGCAGCACATCGCACAAATAGTTGCCCGACGCTGTCTTCTTGCCTTCGTAGGAGCAGGCCAGGCCGCAACTGTGAATAGTCTCGGTCAGGTGAATCATCTCACCGATTTTTTCCTTGATATGCGGGGCTTTGCGTACGCCGTTATATTCCGCTATTAAGGATGTCGCCCCGATCAGGACGTCGCTGATGCCGGCTTTGCAGCCTCCGTAGCTCTGACGGTGGTAGCTGGCGAACCTCTCTACCAGCATGGTGGAGAAATCGATCTCGCCGCACATGAATACCCGGTCCCAGGGCACGAAGACGTTGTCCAGGATGGTTAGCGCTTCTTGCCCGCCGAAATTGTAGTTGCCTACATCGATGTCCCCGCCCTCAAGTTTGCGGGTATCGCATGATTGCCTGCCATAGATGAGCGTAATGCCGGGGCTGTCGGTGGGGATGGCGCAGGACACGGCATAGTCCTCGTCACCGGCACGCATTGTCAGGGTAGGCATAATCAGCATTTCGTGGGAGTTGACGATGCCTGTAATGTTGGCCTTGGCGCCCCTGATCACGATGCCGTCGCTTTTACGTTCCACTATGTGGACGAACATATCCTTGTCTGCCTGGGCGCTGGGCGCAATGCCTCGTTGGCCCTTAACATCCGTCATGGCGCCGCATACGCACAGATCGTTCTCCTGGATGTATTGCAGCCATTTGCGGAAGCGTTTATGATACTCCGTGCCGTATTTCTGATCGATCTCGTAGGTAGTGCTGAAGGTAGCGTTGATGGCATCCATGCCCACGCAGCGCTGGAAGCAGCAGGCGGTCCGCTGCCCCATCTCCCTTTGCATCTTGACCTTTTTGACCAGGTCCTCAACATTCATGAAAGTTGAGTTGAACCTGTTGATTTTCTGTTTGTTAAATATCGAAGTGGTAGCTGCCAGGTCTTCGCTCTCAGGTTCCAGCGCCAGTTTATAGGTTACGGCGATGGCATTCAGGGAAGGCCTGATGATGGGATTGTCCACCCAGTTATCCACTTGCTCTCCCAGCAGATAGAGGTTCAATTTGAGCTTGCGCAGGCTGTCTACATACTCTTTCGGTGTCCTGAGCGCCATATCTTTCCTCCCGTTAATATTTCACTAGCGTCCAGATCAAGCGGTCTTCCGGTTTTTTGCGCAGTTGAGTTGGACATGAACATCTCAGGCAGATGATAGCAGTCTGCTTATCACTGTGCAAATAAAGTGCTAAGATAGAAACTGCTTGTGCCTGAGATACGGCCGTAATTCAGGGTGGGCAGACTGTGTTAATGCTATCGGACTTTTAGGCGCAATGAGTTTTATTGAGACTGTCAGGCTGGCCTTAAGGGCCTTGCGAGCAAATAAACTGCGCTCAGCGCTCACGCTGTTGGGTATAATGATCGGCATCGGCGCTGTGATATTCGTGGTCTCGTTCGGCCGAGGGCAGGAAGCGAACATGATGGCCATATTCGAGAGCATGGGGACCAACACCATCTTTGTCTCGGCCTCCTCACGCCAGATCATGGGCGTCAGGTCGATGGCTACTATTACAACCTCGGATTACGAGGCGCTGATGAACACCGAGCACTTCTACTGTATAGCAAGGATAGCTCCCAGCAGCTCGGCATCCCTCCCCGTCGTATACAACAATCAGACCAGGCTGATCAATGTCATGGGGTCCACCACTGAGATTAAAGACATCCTCCGCTATGAGCCCATCCAGGGTGATTTTTTCAACGAGCAGGACTACAGGCGTAATGCCAATGTGTGTGTGCTGGGCAACCAGGCCTATGTTGATCTGTTCGGCCAGAGCAATTCTATCGGTGAATATATCCGAATAGCAGGCCGCAACTTCGAAGTAATAGGCGTGCTGGATAAGAAGGGAGGTTTCGGCGGAAGCACAGCCGACAATTTTATCATTATGCCGCTCTCAACCATGACTGCACGTCTAGGGGGTAGCTGGGTCGGACCCAGGGGCAGGCCTCTGAGCATGATCCTGTTTGAGGCCACTGACACCAGCCAGGTCAAGGCTGCCACTGCCCTGATTACGGATGTCCTGCGGCGGACACATCACCTGCGGCC
>DKFA01000103.1:0-4245 GCA_002452695.1 Dehalococcoidia bacterium UBA6808 | reverse complement strand
ATCGGCATCATGAACATTATGCTGGTCTCAGTTACTGAACGAACAAAAGAGATAGGCATCTGCAAGGCCATCGGCGCCAGGAGGCGCGATATACTGTGGCAATTCCTGATCGAGGCTGCCACGCTCAGCATGCTCGGTGGCATTATGGGTGTTATACTGGCGCTGCTGCTTGGCTGGGCGGCCAACGGGCGCAGCGTGGGCTTTTATACCGTCAATGTGCCTGTATCTCCGGATATTATCTTCGTGGCTGTAGGAATCTCGGTTGTTGTCGGGCTGGTCTCAGGCACCTATCCTGCCCTGCGTGCCGCTCGCCTTGATCCCATTGAGGCCCTGCGCGAGGAATAACATCGCTACTTTCGTGACTTCCGGCAGGCGTGTTCCCACGGCGTTCCGTAGGCTGCGCAGGACGCATCAAGGTTATTATTTCACCGCTATATTAAGTTGTCTTGCAAGTTTGATTGAATTACGTAGCAGGCCGGTATCAATCACCACGTCCAGGAATCCCAGGTTAAAAAGCGCCTCAGATGCATCCTGTACAGTGTCGAAAGGTATATGCTTTTTATTTACAATGGCATTGGTCACCTCGTAATAAAAAAGGTCCGGGACAATGATCATTAATTGACCGGCAAGGTGTTTGTCTCTGATGGATAAGGCTTGTGGCAGGAACACCTCATCTTTATCAGAAAACCATTTTACTGCGACGGAAGCATCAACAACTAATGCCTGTCGCGCCATTTGAGTATCTCCGCTGTGCCATCCCAGGGACCGAATTTCTCACGTATCTGGTCGATCCTCTCTGCTGCCTTGCGGCGGCGCTCCAGCTCTTTTTCCTCTTCTTTTTTCTGCAGAAAATGCCTGACAGCCTCGGTCAGCAGACCGCTGCGGGAAGTCCCTCCTTCACGGGCTGCCTTATCCAGCTTCTCAAGCACATCCTGGGGTATGGAGATATTGATCTTAACTACCATAATCCTCTCCAATTATTCTCTCTAAATAGTATAAACCGAAAGGAGTTACGGAAAAAGAGGTGTACTGCTGCTTCTCAGCGGGACCGGACTGCTCACGAAGCAGCAGGACCTGGTGGCCAAGCAGCGCTCTAACACGATCCATTAAGGAGTGGACAGATGAAGAAACAGATATACTGGGAAGATGTAAAGATCGGGCAGGAGATACCGTCGCTCTCCAGGATTGCCACCACAATGATGCTGGTTAAATGGGCCACCGCCATGCTGCCGGTCAGGAAATAGCGAATTATCAGCAATTTAGGGGCGGGTCCTGATCGTACGGTGCCCGTATTTTTTGTTCTGTATCCAGGCATATTCTTTTTCTCCTGCCCGGTTGTATTACAATAAGGGTCTATGGACGAGCCAGACAGAACCAAAGACAATGTCCGGGCACATGAATCCGGCGTGCTGGCGCATACCTTCAGGGCTTTGCGGTACCGAAACTTTCGGCTGTTTTTTATCGGACAGGGCATCTCCCTGATTGGCACCTGGATGCAGTCGGTGGCTATGAGTTGGCTGGTCTACAGCATGACCGACTCCGCCCTCCTGCTGGGTGTAGTTGCGTTTGCCGGTCTCATCTGCACATTCCTGTTTGGGCCTTTTGCAGGGGTACTGACCGATAGAATGGACCGCAAACGTATTGTGCTGATTACGCAGTCGCTCTCCATGTTCCAGGCGCTCACGCTGGCGGTAATTGTGCTGACCGGTTCGGCTGCCGTCTGGAACCTGATCGTGCTCACTGCGGCGCTGGGGCTGATCAATGCCTTTGATATGCCGGCCCGCCAGTCCTTCATCCCTGAGCTGGTGGACGACAGGGCCGACCTGGGCAATGCCATCGCGCTTAATTCGACCATGTTCAACAGCGCGCGCATGATCGGGCCTACCATCGCAGGCATCCTGGTGGCAACGGTCGGTGAAGGCTTGTGTTTCCTGATTAATGGTCTCAGCTTTATTGTCGTTCTTTCCTGCCTGGCGGCAATGAGGATAACCCCAAGAGATATCAGCCCTGCTCAGAATAATTTCTTGGGCGGTATGAAGGAAGGCCTCTCTTATGCTTTCGGCTTTGCCCCTATCCGGTATACGATCATACTGCTGGCGTTGGCTGCTCTCTTGGGCATGCCTTATACAGTATTAATGCCGGTTGTTGCCCGTGAGATACTGAAGGGCGACGCACAGACACTGGGCTTCCTGATGGCGGCCATGGGCGTTGGAGCGATAGCCGGCGCCATTTACCTCGCTTCACGTAAAAGCCCGCGGGGGCTGTTGAAGATAATTGTAGTCGCCTCAGTTATTTTCGGCGCCGGGCTCTTATGTTTCTCATTTTCCAGCATATTATGGTTGTCTTTGGTTTTCCTGGCTTTAACCGGCTTCGGTATGGTTGTACAGACGGCGTCCAGTAACACGCTCCTGCAACTGGTGGCTGATGATGATAAAAGAGGCCGTGTCATGAGCTTTTACACCATGTCTTTTATCGGGTTAGGCCCCTTTGGCAGTCTGCTTTACGGATGGCTGGCCAGTGTTATCGGCGCACCGTATACATTGATGGCTGGTGGAATTTCCTGTATGGCAGCCGGTCTCCTGCTGGCAGGGAAGTTCAAATCGATCAGCCACCAGGTAGAAGAGGCCCTTTTCAAAAAAGGGCTGATCTCATCGTTACTGACTATTGAGCCTGTTGCGCAGGATGATGAGTTATAATAGACGAACACAAAGGTGATGATTAGCAGCCAGTCAGACCTGTTATTGCAATGAGGCAAAGGCAGCGCGCTGGCTGCCTTTGCCTCCCAATGGTCAGCTTAATGGATATTTAGGCTTTGCCGATGCGGAACATCTTGGTGCCGCATTTTGCGCAGACGCCCTGGGTTGCCGGTTTGCCATTCTTCATTTTAATGGCTTTGGCGTTTTTCATTTCCCTCTTGGCCCTGCATTTCATGCAATAAGCTTCCATCAATGTACCTCCATATGTATTTACGATTAGAATAGTTGATTGTATGAAGCTTGTCAAGTATGCGGGCGAGTTTATACAGATATAAATGCTGAAATCCGTAAAAATTGATCGTAAAAAAGGAGCAAAAATTTCAGAAAATCCATACGGACTCTTTCTCTTAAAATTGAAATAATACGGTAATTACGACAATATGATCCTGTACTTTTGCCAGCGAGGTCTGCTTTTTCCTATAATTGCTTTGTTTTACTGCATTACTATTATGGGTACTATAGTTTTGAGAAGGGTTATAGCGCTGGTCGGCATGCCGGGATCGGGCAAATCGGAAGCGGCGGCGGTATTCGTAGCACATGGTTTTAAGAGCATAAGATTCGGCGATATCACAGACGAAGGTGTCAGACGAAAGGGTCTGCCGTTGAATGAAGATAATGAGAGGCTGGTGCGGGAGGAGCTGAGAAAACAGCACGGCATGGCGGCTTATGCGATCTTGAACCTTTCGCGTATTCAGGACGTACTGAGACAGCGCAATGTAATCATCGATGGGCTTTATTCCTGGGAGGAGTATAAATACCTTAAGCAAGAATTGGCGGGCAATCTGGTCACGATCACTGTCTGGGCTCCTCCCGCGCTGCGATACGCGCGGCTGACCGGCCGCAAGATAAGGCCGTTGACGGAAGAGCAGGCCCGGGCGCGCGACTATGCCGAGATTGAGAATGTAAATAAGGGCGGCCCCATAGCCATGGCCGATTTTATTATCGTGAATGACTCTACGCTGGAATCGCTGGTCAAGCAAACCGAACAAATAATCAAGGTGGTTTTATGAAGGAGATGTCCCGGCCTGACCTGGATGAATATTTTCTTAAAATAGCCCTGGTAGTGGCTGAAAGGTCCACCTGCCGCCGTCATCATGTCGGTGCAGTGGCGGTCAGGAACAAGCATATCCTGTCCACCGGTTACAATGGCGCAGCTGCGGGTGTGAAGGACTGCCTGGAGTTGGGCTGCCTGCGGGATGAGAAAAATATCCCTTCCGGAACCAGACATGAGATCTGTCGCGGCATACACGCGGAGCAAAACGTCATTATCCAGGCCTCCCTGCACGGAGTCAGTATTGAGGGCGCTACCATCTATTGCACACACTCTCCCTGTATACTCTGCGCTAAAATGCTGACCAATGCCAGAATCAAACGTTTCGTCACCTTTGCCCGGTATTCTGACGATTCCTTTCTGGAGCTGTTTAATGAGGCCGGCATCGAGTTCGATTTAAAACCCAAGCCTTCAACTTCCATTTCAGAGCTTAAATAG
>DKFA01000097.1 GCA_002452695.1 Dehalococcoidia bacterium UBA6808 | reverse complement strand
CTTGGTAGGCCATTACCCTACCAACTAGCTAATCAGACGCAAGCCCCTCCTCAAGCGCAAAAGCTTTACTGATAAGCTGTCGCTTACCAGCACATGCGGTATTAGCCTGCCTTTCGGCAAGTTATCCCCCACTTAGGGACAGGTTACTTACGTGTTACTCAGCCGTTCGCCACTCCCCAATCAATCTTGCGAAAAATTGAGGCGTTCGACTTGCATGCATCAGGCACGCCGCAAACGTTTATCCTGAGCCAGGATCAAACTCTCTAAATTGTTTAGAACCTTCCTTCCACTATCCAGTTGTTAAGGTGCATTTTGAGAAACGGAGAATATAATAGCATACGCAATGAAGGGTGTCAATTCGGGCCAATTTACAATCAATTCCGGCTATCTTCGCCGCGTGTACTCAGCATATGCCGCCAGAGCATTTACCACGGTGGCCGCCTCATGCGGCTGGTTATAAAACACCTGTCCGACATCGGTGACGGCGCACATGATATCAAGTTCTTCCACAAAATTTCGCGGCATAAAAATATCAGCCGCCACGACAATCGGTTTGCCGTATTTCACCTTTAACTCACCGACCCGGCCAAATACCTTCCTGTAATGGTCTAAAATCTGCTTTCTGCCATTCTCTTTATCTTCGCCCATGACTAATCTGGGCAGGTTTGAAAGATCAGGCAACGGCATTCCCAAAGATATAACGGAATCGATTTGGTCATACTTTGCCAGCACTTCCACTACACGAAGAATATTATCTGATATGATTGAGCCGCCAACCATATCAACAGGGTTGCTCTTGCTCCACCAGCCTGGCAGGAGTTTATCAAGCTCCCTGATCACTTCGTCACTGAGCCTGACCACCTCCAGCCCCAGCCTGGCGCAAGCATCCGCTGCCAGCACGCCCCAGCCTCCCCCCAGTGTAACTATCCCCACGCGTTTACCGCGCGGCAGAGGATTGGTCAGAAAACCATAGCCAATATTCATCAGCTCGCGAATATTACCGGCACGGATCACCCCCGCCTGCCGGCAGATGCCATCGAAAACGCGCGGAGAGCCTGAAAGCGATGCCGTGTGGGACCTGGCAGCCGATGCTCCTGCTTCCGTCTCACCAACCTTGATCATGACGATGGGCTTGTGCCGGCTTACCTCTTTGGCCGCCCTGAAAAAGGCGCGCCCATCCTTGAAACCTTCGATATAGCTTAAGACCACCTTAGTCTGGGAATCCCTGCCCAGGTCTACCAGGAAATCCTCCACATGCAGGTCTGCCTCGTTGCCCGTGCTGATCAAACGGCTGAGACCGAAATTGATCGCCATAGCCCGGCGCCCGATCGTAGATCCTACATTGCCACTCTGCGACACCACGGCGATCGATCCGAGGGGCGGATAGATCGGCGGCATCTGCGCGTACAATCTGGAAGCAGGGCTAACGATACCGAAGCAGTTGGGGCCAATTAAACGCAGGCCGCCTTCACGTGCCACTCTGACCATCTCTTCCTGCAGGGAGACACCCTTCTCGCCTATTTCGGCAAAGCCTGCCGTTATCACAACAGCAGCCTTAATGCCCCTGGCAGTGCAGTCTCGCACCGCTGTTACAATCGATGTGGTCGGGACCACGATGATGGCCAGGTCAGGTGCTTCTGGCACATCGGCCACCGATTTATATACTTTATAGCCCAGTATCTCATCCCTGACAGGGTTGATGGGGTAAACCCTCCCCTTAAAACCTCCATGCAGTATATTGCTGAGTATCTGCCAGCCCCATTTGCGCGGGTCGCTCGATGCACCCAGCAAAACGATCGATTCAGGTTTAAAGAATTTGTCGAAATCCGTCATGTTGTATAGCCTGGTTTATACATTATTGGAGATAATGTATTATAGAAAAAAAGCTAAATGATATTTTACGCCTGCCACTGGATGTAAACAAACCGGGCCAGCCTATGCGCCCGACCGGGTTTTAAACGATCTCATTCCTTGACTGTTCGAGTGTAACACTGCTAAAATGACTCGTTGTCCGTCAAAATTTCAGCGAGAATCGAGGTATTTAGATGCAGCAATCTGGACCTGATAAAATCCGCAACGTAGCCCTTCTGTCCCATTCCGGTGCCGGCAAAACTTCGCTGGTAGAAGCCATGCTTTTCAATGCCGGCGCCATCAATCGCATGGGGACAGTCGCTGATGGTACTACAGCTTCCGACCATGACCCCGACGAGATCAAACATAAGATCAGCATCAATGTCACAGTGCTTCCCTGCATGTGGAAGAATACCAAGATCAACCTGCTCGATACGCCGGGTTATCCCGATTTTGTCGGCGAGGTCAGGGCGGCGCTGAGGGTGGCCGAGGGCGCCGTTATCGTGGTCTGCGCGGCATCCGGTGTGGAAGTCGGCACCGAGCAAGTGTGGGATCATGCCTCGGCAGCCAAACTGCCGCGTCTCATTTTCGTCAACAAGATGGACCGTGAAAATGCCAATTTCGCCAGTACGCTTGAGCAAATCCAGAGCAAGCTAAGCGCCAGGTGTCTGCCTATACAGATACCCATCGGCTCACAAAAGGATTTCAAGGGAATCGTGGATATTATTAGCGGCAAAGCGTATGCCGGCGCTCCTGCCAAGGAAATCGAAGTCCCGGCCGCCATGAAAGCCGATATCGACAGCGCCAGAGAAAAACTGATCGAAGCCGTAGTCGAGATCGATGACGAGACTATGACCCGGTACCTGGACGGCGGCGAGATCAAGACCGAAGAGATCTACAGGTGCCTGAAAGCGTCAACGCTGGCGGGGGCCGTCATACCAGTGCTGGCCGGCTCCGGCCTGACCAACAACGGCGCGGCGCTGCTGCTCGATGCAATTATCGAGTATCTGCCCTCGCCGGCAGCCGCAGGCGAGTTCAAGGCTACTGGAGCCTCAGGCGCCGAAGAATCCGTCAAGCCGGCGAACGAATCCCCGCTGGCAGCCCTGGTCTTCAAGACCACAACCGATCCCCACGTAGGCAAGATCAGCTATTTCCGGGTCTTTTCCGGAGTGTTCTCGAGCAACTCACAGGTCTGGAATGTCAACAAAGCCGCACTGGAGAGAATCGGGCAGGTATCCATCCCTCACGGTAAAACGCAGGAAACCGCCAATCAGATCGGCGCCGGCGATATCGGCGTGGTAGTCAAGTTGGCCAACACAGTCTCCGGCGATACTCTTGGCGTCAAGGAGCATGCCCTCAAGCTTGCCCCCATCGACTATCCCAGCCCTATCCTCAGCAAGGCCGTTCATCCAAAATCCAAGGCCGACCTCGATAAGATGAGCTCCGGCCTGGCCAGGATTTGTGAAGAAGATCCCAGCCTCAAATCGCAGCGCGAAGCAGATACAGGAGAGTTGACGCTGGGCGGTATGGGCGATACCCACCTTGAGATCGCCGCCAGCAGGCTCCAGCGCAAATTTGGTGTGGAAGTATTGCTGGAAGCTCCCATGGTTCCATATAAAGAGACCATCACCATACCGGTCGAAGCTGAATATAAGCATAAAAAACAGACAGGCGGACATGGACAGTACGGACATGTCCTGATCAGGATGGAGCCCCTGCCCCCGGGCAGCGGTTTCGAGTTCGCAGAAAAGATCGTGGGCGGATCGGTCCCCAAGAACTATATCCCGGCCGTCGACAAGGGCATCAAGGAAGCCCGCCTTGAGGGCGTCATCGCCGGCTACCCGGCAGTCGATATGAGGGTCACGCTCTACGACGGCAGCTTCCATCCGGTCGACTCCTCGGAAATGGCCTTCAAGATCGCTTCCATTCAGGCCTTTAAAAAGGGCATGCAGGACGGCTCGCCAGTCCTGCTGGAGCCTATTATGAATATAACGGTCACCGTCCCGGACTCCTTTACAGGCGACATTATCGGCGACCTTAACACCAAACGGGCCCGCGTCTCCGGCATGAATCCCAGCCATGGACTCAACGTCATCCAGGCGCAGGCGCCGCTGGCTGAGATCCAGCGCTATGCTGTCGATCTCAGGTCCATGACGCAGGGCAGGGGCACATTCACAGTGGAGTTCAGCCACTACGAGCCTGTGCCTGCCATTGTAGCCCAAAAGATAATCGGACAGCAGAAGAGCGCTGCCCACCAGTAAAGCAATTAGTCCTCGTTGATCTCGAAAAAACATAAAGCCCCTCGCCGGTTTAACCGGCGAGGGGCTTTTTATTGTTTGAATTTAGTCCCGATTTACTGGACCAGTTCTTTTACTTTCGCTGTGAAGGGAGGCAAAATGACCTTCCAGTCGCCGACCACGCCGAAGCGGGCCTCTTTGAAGATGTTGGCCTCTGGATCTTTGTTGATGGCAACGATACACTTGGAGCCTGAGCAGCCGGACATATGCTGGCTTGAGCCGGAAATGCCGATGGCGATATACAGCTCAGGCGCAATGATCTTGCCGGTGAGGCCGACCTGGATGGAGTCTGGTACCCACTTGTTGTCGCACGGGGGTCTGGATGCGCCGACCGCGCCCTTGAGCACCTTGGCCAGCTCAGCCAGCTCTTTGCCAAAGGGTTCCGGTCCGCCCATACCGCGGCCGCCGGCTACCACGACTGCAGCGTCCTCGAGTTTAACGCCGGCAATTTCTTCCTTTACAGTCTCTATGACCTTGGCCTTGACCTTACCTGCATCTATCGCTACTGGAAAGGGGATAATCTCGCCTGCTTTCCCTGCGTCAGGAGCGTTGGGGCTGGCAGCCTTAACCCTGACGGTGGCGATCTGAGGGATGCCTTCGGATGTGAAGATGGCCCTGGCGTTGCCGCCATAAACCGGCCTGGTGCAATTCATCAGCTTGGAAGCCGGATCGATGTCCAGCTCGAGACAGTCCATAGTAGCGCTTACTCCCAGCCTGAAGGCCAGCCTGGGAGCCAGGTCACGCCCGATCGAAGTCTGGCCCATGATCACGATCCTGGGGGCCAGGTCCGCAACGGCCTTTTCCGCGACCTGCATGTATGTGTCATTACAATAATCTTTAAGTTGAGCGTCTTCGGTTACATAGACTTTATCAGCGCCGGCTACTATAGCAGCCTTGGCGGCGTCGCCGACCCTGTCGCTGATCAGGATGCAACTAAGAGCTTCACCCAGCTCTCCCGCAAGCTTCTTGCCGGCGCCCAGCAATTCAGCAGTTATCGGGAGCAATTTACCTTCTGCTACTTCGCCGACAACCAAAATTCCTTTATTATCAGCCATTGTATCCTCCTAAATCATTATCCTGTCTATCGTTTAGATGACCTTGTTCTCGCGCAGCTTGGTAGCAAGCAGGACAGCAGCTTCCGCCGGTGAATCGGCGCTAACGATGTCACATTTGCCTTCTTTCACAGGCTGGAAGAGCTTCACAATTTTGGATTTCCTGGCAGCAGCGCCAACCTTGTCAACACCTATATCAGCGGGTTTCCATATAACAGGCTGCTTTTTGCTGGCAGCCATGATGCCTTTCAATGTTGCATAGCGGGCCTCACCGAGCTCATTGCTAATGGTGATAAGACAAGGGGTTGACACCTCCAGCACCTGGTAGCCGTCGGCGGTGACCCTCTCAACCCTCAGCTTACCTCCATCAATAACCTCGACTTTCTTGGCCACTGTCACGCTGGGGACGCCCAGAATTTCGGCAATGCCGGAACCGACCTGGCCGTCATCCCACTCGGATTCCTGCCTGCCACAGAAAATAATATCGAACTGGCCGATCTTCTTGATCGCCGCAGCCAGGGCAGTGGCAGTTGCGAAGCTGTCACCGCCATCGAACGCAGCGTCTTCAAGCAGGATCAATTCATCTGCGCCCATGGAGAGCGGCTTCTTGACAACATCACGCACAAGGTTATTGCCAAGACTGATAATGCTGACCTTCTGTGTCTTGTCCTTGTCTTTGATGCGCAACGCAGCTTCAACTGCCTGCTCATCATAGGGATTCACTACCGGTTTTACTTCGGGTGGTTGGACCATCCTGTTGTTTGCAGCATCGAGCTTAAAAGTCGATGGCGCTGCTTCGGGATCGAGTACCTGTTTGCAGCAGACAACCATATTCATAGTTGCAATTCACCCCTTTTTTGATATTTGGCTAACAAACTTAACCAATCGGAAAGTTTACATTAATCAATCTTCAATGTCAAAGACAGAAACGGCTGTTTTGATCTATTTCCCCATTCTGACCAGGGTATTGTTTGCCTGCCACCACAGCAATGATTCTCGTTACCATATTAAATATCACTCATCCCTGTCCAGCCGGGTCTAATCCATCCTGATACCGAGCTTGCTCAGGATATCCTGAACGGCAGGCTTTTTTAGCCAGGCCTCCAGCCAACGCAGCTCACGGGCTTCAACATCACCCCAGGTCCAGTAGTTGTTGGCCAGGAAAGTCAGCCCCTGCAGAATGCAGGAAGAGGCAAATGTACTGGCCATATACCATAGCTGCAGAAAATCGGTGAACAGGTAGATCAGGGCCAGCCCCAGCAGCATGCCCCCGATATTGACCAGCATGAACTTGATAAAGCGGTAGGCTGTTACCGGGGTGGCCAGCGCAACCTTCTTGTGCCGCCAGGTCCAGACCCGGTGCAGCAGAAAGGCTGTCACGGCCTGCAATACAACCGCTATGCCAACGCTCAACATATACCAGAGTTTCAGTATATCCGTCAGCAAGTAAATCGAGCCGAAATAGATCACTGAGTTTGGCAATCCCACGATCAGATATTTGATAAATGTATTCAATAGCTGCCTTAACTGGCTTTGGCGCGGAGTTATCGTGATGACGCGATCGATGCCCGCCAGGTCCCTGGTCAAATTAATATCAGCTTTGGAATATTCCTGCAGAGCAGCCCTGCCAATCCTATCTACCTGCCCTTCCCCTATCTCCATCATCAGAGCGCCGCCCGGCCCCAGCTTGCCGGCTGTCTGGCTGATCAGCTGCCTGATCAGGCTGGTCCCATCCTTTCCGCCACTCAGCGCCTGCGCAGGCTCGAACTCGCGTATCTCACGGTCCAGCCGGGCCAGATTACCCTCCGCAATATATGGCAGGTTGGCTACGATCAGGTCGACCTGCCCATCTATCTGCTGCAGCAGGTCTCCCCGTATCAGCTTGATGCGCTGTGACAGGCCATGCTTAGCAACATTTTTCTCTGCTACCTGCAATGCCTCGGGGGAAATGTCCACTGCCCAAATCACTGCGTCGGGCAGGTTGAGCGCCAGCGCAATGGCGATCGCGCCCGTACCGGTGCCCACATCCGCAATCCGTATGTTTCTCCGGTTGCGCCGGCTCCAATCTTTCGAGAATCTGATTGCCTCTTCGACCAGTATCTCCGTCTCCGGCCTGGGTATTAAAACGCGGGGGTCCACGTAAAGATCGATGCCGAAGAACTCTCTGTGGTTGGTGATATAAGCCGATGGCTCTCCCCTCAACCGCTTTTCCACCAGCTCCTCGAGGGCAGATTGCTCCACCGCCGTCAGCACACGGTCCGGCTGTGCAAAAAACCGGGCTGAACTGATGCCCAGCACATGGCAAATCAGCACCCTTGCCTCATCGACAGCATCTGCCATGCCCTGATCTTGAAAAAGTGACGTATATTTGCGGTAAGCCTCGCCGGCGGTCACAACTTGCTGTCCTGCAACAGCCGGGTTTGCTCATCGGTAGCGAGCGCCTCAATGATCTTGTCCAGGTCTCCGTCAAGTATCTTGGGTAGACCGTGCATGGACAGGTTGATGCGGTGGTCCGTCATCCTGTCCTGGGGAAAATTATACGTGCGTATCTTCTCCGACCGCTCACCGCTGCCTATCTGCGACCTGCGCTCCTCGGTTACTTCATCCTGCTGTTTCCTTTGCTCTATATCATACAGCCTAGAACGCAACACCGCCATCGCTTTGAGCTTATTACGGAGCTGCGATCTCTCGTCCTGACAAACGGCAACTATGCCGGTGGGGATATGAGTAATACGCACTGCGGTACTGAGCTTGTTCACGTTCTGTCCGCCTGCGCCGCCGCTGCGGAAGATATCTATCCTCAGGTCCTCCTGGTTGATCTGTATGTCGATCTCCTCCGCCTCCGGCAGGACGGCTACAGTTGCCGTCGACGTATGTATACGCCCGGACGCTTCGGTTACCGGCACCCTTTGCACGCGGTGCACGCCCCTCTCATATTTCAAATGGCCATAGGCGCCCTTGCCCTTGACCTCGAAGACGACTTCCTTGAAACCGCCCATCTCGTTCTGGTTACTGTCGATGATCTCGATCTGCCAGCCCTTGTTCTGGGCATAGCGGAAATACATGCGATAGAGGTCGGCAGCAAAGAGAGCCGCCTCATCTCCGCCCGTCCCGGCTCTAATCTCCATGATGGCATCCTTGTCTTCATTGGCGTCTCCGGGCAGGAGTCCGATCCTCAGTTCTTCAATCAGTTTGTCCTGTAAAACTCGAAGCCGCGCCAGCTCATCGCGCGCCATCGCCTGCATATCCGCATCCAGGTCATGGTCCTCCAGCATGGCTTGCGCATCGCTGATCCCCTTCTCATTAGCCTTATACTGTCTGTACTTGCCCACGATTTCCTCGATGCCGGATTTCTCCTGCGCCAGCGCCTGCACCTTCTGGAAATCATTATAGACCTCGGGCTGGGCGATCAAGTCGTTCAGCTCGTTATAACGTTTTTCTATGGCGTCAAGTTTTTCGAACATGGCTTAG
>DKFA01000064.1:12838-13636 GCA_002452695.1 Dehalococcoidia bacterium UBA6808 | reverse complement strand
ACTGAAGAAGAAAAGGATAGGATAAAGAAATGAGCACCAATATTCAGTTCGCCGCTATTCTGATAGGATTTTCCCTGTTCAGCTTACTGTTTCTGGTGCTGGCCTGGACTGTCTGATATTAGACCGCGCCTACTTAAATCCCCGCCCGTTTTTTGAGGANNCGGGGATTTTTTCTTCACAGGCAAGGCTAAAGACAAGTTGTCAGACTATAGCAGGCGATGACCCATATAATATAATAAGTGTAAATACTCGCCTGTTGTCTGTACAAGGGAGAGGTCATGTGAAAATCGGCGTAATTTCAGATACACATGTAAGGTCTTTTGAGGAACTGCCTCATAACCTGGTGGCTGTTCTGGCGAAGACGGACCTTATCATTCATGCAGGGGATATTANNTGCAGTTGATGTAATAAGAGGCCTGGAGAGGCTGGCGCCGGTCAGAGCTGTCTGCGGCAATATGGACCTCCCGGAAGTCAGGGTAATCCTGCCCCAGCAGCAGGTCGTGGAACTGGGAGGCAAACGGATCGGCATCGTGCATGGCAGTGGAGGCCCATGGATGATAGCGCAGCGCGTAAGGAAGCTATTTAATGGAGTGGATGCAATAGTCTTCGGTCATAGTCACGAGGCCTTTAATGATGTAATTGACGGGATTCTGCTGTTTAATCCGGGTAAGGCCAGCCGATCATACGGCATACTGGAAATGGGGGAGAGGATCAAAGGCCGAATAATTGAAGGCTATTATTAGGGAGGCAGGATATGACAGAGGGTTGGGAGGACTACAGAGAACTCGACAGCCCGGC
>DKFA01000064.1:10047-12798 GCA_002452695.1 Dehalococcoidia bacterium UBA6808 | reverse complement strand
GCGCCCTCGGCGACCTCAGCGCCTTCTTCAGCCGCAGCAGGAGCTTCTTCCATAGCCTTGCGGACCTCGGTAACCTTGATGATCATCTGTTCGGGATCGGTAAGCACGGTGACTTTGTCGCTGATCTTGAGGTCTTTAACANNACAGCGCGTCTTCGGGTTGGGCCAGGCTGGAGATATTGACCTCAATATTGTGAGGCAGATCATCGGGCAGGGCCTCGATATGCAGCGCCGTCAGTAAATGCATCAGCGAAACATTCTTCAATTTCATTGCTGGAGCGTCACCTGTGAAGGCCAGGGGCACTTCAGCCTTCAATTTTTCGTTCATATTAACCTGGTAGAAGTCCACATGCATGGGATCGCCGGTCATAGGGTTACGCTGTATCTCGCGGATAAGCACTTTGCCCGGCGCCTCGGCGCTTTTTATTTTCAGTGTGATAAGATCCGTGCCGCCAGCCCTGCTCAGGACATGGGAAAGTTTGCGGGCATCAACCTGCACCGGCATGGAATCAATACCATGCCCGTAGATATTGCAGGGCACCAGACCGCCCCTGCGCAGGAAGCGTACTTTCTTACCTTGTATTTCTCTTTTTGATACTTCAAGCTCCAGTTTTCTCATCGTCTTACTCCGAAGTTAATAACGAAGCATTAAGATTATCCGGTTTGAGGCTGAAAGTCAAATTTACTCAGGTTTATTAAGTTGTGCGGCACGGGTTTTACACGCCGCGAAGGAACCTTGCAGGCCGCAAAGATTGCAATTGTCCGTGCGGCAATCCGGTGTGAGGATGCCGTCAGTCATTTTAGCCTGTTCATTCTTGAGGAAAGAAGCGCTTACACCCGACTGTATATGCTGCCAGGGCAGCAACTCATCTGCAGGCCGCTGGCGGGTGGCGTAAAAAGCCGTGTCTATGCCGCTTTCAGCAAAAGACTGCCGCCACCTGTCATGGCTAAGGCATTCGCTCCAGGTATCGAGGCGCGCTCCTTTCTTCCAGGCCGTGTAGATAGCGGGTCCCAGTCTGCGGTCGCCGCGTGAAAGTACAGCTTCCAACAGGCTGGTGTGGGGGTCATGCCATGACAACTGCACATTGCCGCGACGCAAGCGGTTTTGCAGCAGGCTGTGCTTGGCTGACAGGTTCTCCCTGTCGTCCTGCGCTGCCCACTGGCAGGGTGTATGAGGTTTGGGTATGAAAGAAGATACTGATATCCTGATGCGGGGCGGCCTGCCCCGCGCGGTCTTGCCCAGCCGGTTGATTGAATTAACCAGGGTGGCAATGGCCTCTACGTCTTCCATAGTCTCGGTCGGAAGACCGATCATAAAATAGAGCTTCAGGTTCATCCAATCCTTCTCAAAGGCTGCCGCAAAAGTCTCCATCATTGATTCGTAGGGAATCCATTTATTCATTGCCCGGCGCAGGCGCTCACTGCCTGCTTCGGGGGCGAAAGTCAGCGTGGCCTTCCTGCCTGAGGGCAGGGAATCGATCAGATCAACCGACGACCTGTCCAGCCGTAAACTGGGCAATGAAAGCGTTATGCCGTCANNCGGCATACTTCTGTGTGAGGCTTTCTACCAGGAAATTGATCTTGCTGTAATCGCCCGAACTTAGCGAAACGAGGGAAAAAGTGTTGTAGCCGCAGTTGGCCCTCAGACTCTCAACAGCAGCTATGGCCCGGTCCGGGGCCAGCTCCCGTACGGGACGGTAGAGGATACCGGCCTGGCAGAACCGGCAGCCCCGGCTGCAGCCTCGCTGGATTTCCACTGCCCCGCGGTCATGAATGATTTCGATATAAGGTACAACAGGCTTGATAACAGGCCTGATCTCGGAGGCCACCATACGCTGGATTGAATCGGGCGCCATGCCGCTGCCACACCTGAACGATGACAATGTACCGTCAGGGCCATAGGCGGGGGAATAGTATCTGGGCACGTAGACGCCGGGCAAGGACGCCAGCCGCTCCAGCAGCTTTTCACGATGCTGTTTGTATTTACCGACACATTCAATCAATCCTGTCAGACCGTTCTCAGCTTCACCAATAAAGAAAGCATCGATAAAATCAGATAAGGGCTCCGGGTTCATGGCGCAACTGCCGCCCGCTATCACCAGGGGGTGATCTTTGGTGCGCTCCCTGCTCAATACNNGGCAGGCCCGCCAGGTCCAGCATATTAAGAACCGTAGTACAGCTCAGTTCGTAACCAAGTGAAAAACCGATCACGTCAAACCTGCCGAGGGGTTGTCCTGATTCGAGGGTAGCGAGGGAGAGGTTATTCGACCTGAGCAGTTCTTCCATATCCTGCCAGGGAGCATACACGCGTTCGGCCAGCACATCCGGCAGGTCGTTCAGCAGTTCATAAAGAATGGGGATGGCCATATTGGACATGCCCACTTCGTAAATGTCGGGGAAGGCCAGTGCGACATGCACGGAAACTGAATTCCAGTCCTTGCGGACGGAATTCCACTCACCGCCCGTATAGCGGGCCGGCTTGCTTACTCTGCTGAGCATACGGCCGTTAATCTGCAGCATATATTGGAATTCCTCAATTATAACTTTACCGGTGACAGTGCACAAAAGGGAAAAGAGTGCGAATGATCTTGCAGTATTGTTATAATGAGCCGAAAAGCATTGACACTATAGCATGTAAAAAGGTATAAATAAACATATCGTTCAGGACAAACCATCTGACCAGGTGACCATGGGGAGCGGGATTGATATGGTTCGCAAGGAAAAAAATCAGGAAAAGAAAAAGCCCCGGACG
>DKFA01000064.1:9716-9924 GCA_002452695.1 Dehalococcoidia bacterium UBA6808 | reverse complement strand
CGTAGTCAAGTACTGTAATGACAGCTTCGCCAGCATCACAGGCTACGCGGTAGAAACCCTCAAAGGTAGAAAGCTGCGTAAAAACCAGCTATGGGGCGGCCGTAGCCAGAAAGACGAATTCAAAGAGCTTTTTCAGCAGGCCAGGGAATCAGGAGAAAGGTTCAGTGCGGAAAGGGTCTCCATCGCATCCAGCAAGTTGGGCGAGCGG
>DKFA01000064.1:8923-9671 GCA_002452695.1 Dehalococcoidia bacterium UBA6808 | reverse complement strand
AAAAAACCAGCTCACGAAGACAGTCTGTCCAACGCCTTATACGATGCAGCTGTGCTGCATAGCGAGATCCAGCCTCTGCTGGATAACCTGGCGGCAGTCCTGAGGGATTACAGCAATTGCTCATCAGTTAAACTGTTCTGGGTCAACAGGGCGCATGACCGTTCGTTTAAGGCTGACAGCGACAACAGGGCCGGCCTGTGGGATATTGACAGGGCGCTGACCCCGGCAGAAATTGACAGTCTGTTCAAGAATGCCGGATCGCTGACTGAAGAATACCATAGCAGCGGTGGTTCCATTTATATCAGGGATGTCGGCCAGAGCGAAGGCTGCCTCTCCGGCATACTGAGGGACATAGTTATAAACTCATCAAACTCATTTGGTTTCCGGTCCATGGCTTTTATTCCCATCAGGCATGAGGGCTGGATAGAGGGTTTAATCCAGGTTGCCGATAACAGGGGAGAGATAAAGCTGGACGCCTTATCTATGATTGAAAACTGCAGGAACCAGTTGAGGGTGATCCTTGAACATGCCGGGTTAAAAGACGAGCTGCGCATTCAGAGGGAAGGCCTGATCAGGCAGATGAATGAGCGCCATGCACACCTTGAAACCCTGAACGAACACCTGAAACAGGAGGTTGCAGAAAGGAAAAAAGCGCAGGAAGAAATGCGTGTACAGCGTGACCTGGCGCTGGCGCTTAACCGGATTGATAATCTCAATGAAGCTCTCATGATGTGCCTCGATACGGCAA
>DKFA01000064.1:6749-8804 GCA_002452695.1 Dehalococcoidia bacterium UBA6808 | reverse complement strand
TTTATCTGAATGTCGGTGACATGGATGAGGAGATAGCCCAAAGTTTGAAACAAGAAGGTATCAAAGGCATCGGGTCCATCCCCATATTATTTGGAAATGAACTTGTAGCAGTATTAAATGTCGGGTCACATGAGGTCGGGGAGATCTCGTATGCGGCGCGCAATGCAATGGAGGCTATTTCAGCGGAGTTGGGTGTGGCGCTGAACCGNNCGCAAAGTGAAGCCCGCTACAAGACGCTTTTCGAGATGACATTGAATCCTATATTGGTAGTTGACGAAGAGGGTCGCTATATTGACGGCAATGACGCTGCGCTGGCGTTTTTGGAATGCTCGCGTGAAGAGCTGCTGAACATGAACGTGAGTGATACTTTACCGCCCTACCTGGATAACGAATGGTACGAGAAATACCGTGCAATCTGGCAGACCAGCAGCACAGTGGAACGTGAATATTATGTAGGGGGCAAGATCAAAGTCTTGGAACTGACAATTACCCCCATGCAAATAGAATTCAACAAAGTTTTCATCGGCATCGGCAGGGATTTGACTGAAAAAAAGCGTATAGAAAGAGAGTTAAAGCAATCGGAGGANNCGCTACCGCCTGCTGGTCGACAACTCCATGGATGTAATTGTGACAACCGGTATGGATATGCAGGTCACATACATCAGCCCCTCAGTACGCTACCTCACAGGTTTGACAGCCGAAAGCATAATAAGAATGGCGGAGGATAAAACCCTGACTGCCGACAAGCTGGGACTGGCCGCTGACGATGCGGACCGTGCGTTGGCAGCTATGCGCTCACTGTTCGAAGACCCCTCGCGGACGCAGGTACTGGAGATGGAATTCAGGCATCCGGACGGCTTCAACAACTGGGTTGAGATCAAGATGAGCATTATGAGGGATAAGGGCGGCCAGTCAGTCGGGATATTGGCAGTGATACGTGACATCACGCAGCAAAAGAAGATGACCGAAAGGCTAATCAGGTCAGACAGGCTGGCATCACTGGGCGAGATGGCTGCCGGGTTGGCGCATGAGGTCAACAATCCGCTGACGGCGGTGATGGGCTTCTCCTACCTTGTGTTGCAAAACCCCGGCATCCCGCCTGACATCAAGCGCGATATCAATTCGATTTACAACGAGGGCAAACGGGCGGCTGATGTGATCAAGGACTTCCTGCTGTTTGCCCGCGGGCGCGAGCCTGAAAAGCAGGCTGTTTTCATCAATGACATAATTGAGAGCACACTCAGGTTGAGACATAGCCAGATGACCAAGGAGAATATCANNGGTGTTGCTGAACCTGGCGGAAGACCTGCCGGCGATCAATGGCGATATATCTCTATTGCAGCAGGTGTTTCTCAACATCATCCTCAATGCCGAGCACTTCATGTACCAGAGCAATAAGAAGGGCACGCTGTCCATCTCTTCGCTGCAGGAGAATGGCAGGATTAAGATAGTTATTGGCGACGACGGGCCGGGCATCCCGCCTGATAAGGTCGACCGTATTTTCGACCCCTTCTATACCACCAAACAGGTAGGAGAAGGCGCCGGCCTTGGTCTGAGCATCTGCCACGGCATTATCAGAGAGCACGGTGGCAACATCTATGCGGAAAGCCGTCCCGGCGAAGGCGCGAGCTTTATAATAGAATTGCCTGTCGGNNAATTAAATTCGGCAGACAGTTTAGCCGCTGTTGACAGGGATTGAAATCCTATGGTAATATTTCCATTTGTCGCAAACTTGCGCTAATATATACGAATTTAGCGCCAGTTTTGCATGACCTGGATAATTAACAAGCCGGCTGGTTGACCCGGGATGTGGGCCAGATCGGGGATGTAGCCCGGGAACAACTGGGTGGCTTTTTAATTTGCCGAAAAATAAGGAATAAATCTTTAAGGAAGAGAATAGTATGCCGACAGTAAACCAGCTGGTCAGAAAGGGTCGCCGAAGGGTAACCGGTAAGACCAAGGCTCCTGCGCTGCAGGTGATTTACAACGCATTGAAAAACAAGACAAGGAAGGGCGTTTGCTCTCCTCAAAAGCGGGGCGTTTGTGTTCAGGTTA
>DKFA01000064.1:5498-6702 GCA_002452695.1 Dehalococcoidia bacterium UBA6808 | reverse complement strand
GCCACAACCTGCAGGAACACTCGGTTGTGCTGATCCGCGGCGGCAGGGTCAAGGACCTGCCGGGCGTACGCTATCATATCATCCGCGGCACACTCGATGCGGCCGGAGTCGATAAGCGCAGGCAGGGGCGCAGCAAGTACGGCGCCAAGCGCGCCAAAGCAGCTGCAGCCGCCGCCAGCAGCTAATTATTGCGGAGAAAGATTATGTCAAGGCGAGCAAAATTTACAAAACATCCGGTCCAACCTGATCCCAAATACGGGAGTGCGGTTGTAGCACGCTTTATTAATAAAATAATGTTTAAGGGCAAGAAATCGGTTGCCCAGGGCATTGTTTACGATGCNNTTCGACCGTATTCAGAAACAGATGAAAACAGAGCCGCTGGCTCTCTTTGAGCAGGCCATGAAAAATGTCACCCCGTTGCTTCAGGTTAAATCCAGGCGTGTGGGTGGCGCCACTTACCAGGTGCCCATCGAGGTCAGCCCGGAGCGTGGTGAGTTCTTGGCTACGAAGTGGATTATTACATATGCCAGGGATCGCGGCGGAAGGTCGATGGCTGAGAAGCTTGCCGCAGAATTAATGGATGCAGCTCAGGGTCAGGGTAACGCGATCAAAAAGAAGCAGGATACCCACAAGATGGCTGAGGCCAACAGGGCGTTTGCACACTACAGATGGTGACGACAGGAATAAGGGATTCCCGGCCTAAATCCGGCCAGGGTATAAATACGATGACGAGATCATTTCCGCTTGATAGGATTCGGAATATAGGTATCATAGCCCATATCGATGCCGGTAAGACCACAACCACCGAACGTATACTTTTTTATACGGGGCGCACGTACAAAGTCGGCGAGGTGCACGAAGGCACTGCAGTGATGGACTGGATGGTACAGGAGCGGGAACGTGGCATAACCATAACATCAGCCGCAACTACCTGCCACTGGAACGAACACCGCATCAATATCATCGACACGCCGGGGCACGTAGATTTCACAGCAGAAGTTGAACGCAGTCTGCGCGTGCTTGACGGCGGCGTCGTGGTGCTTGATGCTGTGGCCGGCGNNCAGTCAGAGACGGTCTGGAGACAGGCCGATAAATACGGCGTGCCCAGGGTTTGTTTCATCAACAAGATGGACAGGATCGGCGCTGACTTCTACCGCACCGTAGATATGATTGAGGAAAGGCTCAAAGCCAAAACCGTTGCCGT
>DKFA01000064.1:4666-5411 GCA_002452695.1 Dehalococcoidia bacterium UBA6808 | reverse complement strand
TTGAAGGAACAAGTCGAAGAAGAGCGCCACAAGATGATTGAAAGACTGGCTGAAAACGACGATCATATGATGTTACGCTATGTTGAGAACCATGAGATCAGTGAAGATGAAATCAAAGCCGCTGTCAGGCGGCTTACCGTTGTTAACAGGATAGTACCGGTGGTATGCGGCACAGCCCTGCGCAACAAGGGTATCCAGCNNTGGATAAACCTCCGCTTAAGGCTGTGGATCCAGCCACAGGCAATGAAGTCACCAGGCAGGCCAGTGATGATGAGCCATTTTCTGCCCTGGCTTTTAAAGTTGTTTCCGATCCGTTTGTGGGCAGGCTGGTATACTTCAGGGTTTATTCGGGAAGAATTAAAGTCGGCGCCCAGATTTATAATGCCAGTAAAAGCCAGAGGGAACGCCTGGGCAGGCTGCTGCTGATGCATGCCAACCGCCGTGAAGAGATCGATGAGGTCGATACCGGCTGTATTGCAGCCACACTGGGGCTGAAAAATACCTTTACAGGCGACACCCTTTGTGATGCGTCACAGCCAATACTGCTTGAGGATATAAAGTTCCCCGAGCCTGTTATTTCCATGGCCGTTGAGCCCAGCAGCAAGGCAGACCAGGACAAGTTGGGTGAGGCGATGGGTAAACTTGCCGAGGAAGACCCCACATTCAAGATCAGGACCAACGAAGAAACGGGGCAGACTATTATCGGTGGCATGGGGGAGTTGCACCTGGATGTGCTGATCGACCG
>DKFA01000064.1:2910-4572 GCA_002452695.1 Dehalococcoidia bacterium UBA6808 | reverse complement strand
TAGAACCGGGCGACCGCAACAGCGGATTTAAATTCGTCAATGAAATCAGGGGCGGCGATATTTCCAAACAGTATATACCGGCGATCGAAGCCGGTGTACGAGAAGCCCTTGATACAGGCGGGGCCCACGGATACCCGCTGGTTGATATAAAGGTGACGGTCTTCGACGGCAGTGAACATGAAGTAGACTCGTCCGAGATGGCATTCAAAATGGCAGGCTCAATGGCTTTGAAGGAAGGAGTACGCAAAGCAAAGCCGATTGTGCTTGAGCCTATTATGAAGCTGGAAGCAGTTACACCAGCCAATTTTATGGGCGAAGTGATCGGTGACATTAATTCCAGGCGCGGTCATGTCGAGGGCATCAAGACACACGGAGAAACCTGCGTTATACATTGTTATATACCTCTCTCTGAATCATTCGGGTATGCTACGGCTTTAAGGTCCCTCACCCAGGGAAGGGCTACGTATTCCATGGAATTCCACGAGTACAGGGAAGTCCCGGCCAACGTTCTGGAACAAATGTTATTAGCTAAATCGAAGGGTAGGTAAATGACCAAGCAAAAAATAAGAATCAAGTTAAGGGGATACGATCACAGGCTGGTTGACCAGTCTGCAGGGCAGATAGTCGAAACAGCTATCAAGTCCGGAGCAGAGGTGATTGGACCGGTCCCATTGCCGACAAAGCTGGAGAAGTTCTGTGTTATCAGGTCTCCGCACATCGACAAAGACTCGCGTGAGCAGTTTGAAATCAGGACGCATAAGCGGCTGATCGATATTGTCGGGCCGACCAGCAAGACTATCGATGCTTTGACCCAGATGCAGCTGCCGTCAGGCGTTGAGATCGATATTCGATTATAGGAATAAAAGATATGTCAGGCATACTTGGTAAAAAAATAGGGATGACGCAGATATACAAGGAGAACCTGGAGATCGCGGTGACGGCTATTGAAGTTGGACCGTGCAGCGTGACCCAGATCAAAACGGTTGAGAAAGACAAATATAATGCCGTGCAGATCGGTTTTGGCCAGTCTAAAAAATTGAGCAAGCCTGAGAAAGGCCATCTGAAAGGCAATGGGAGCTTCAGATACCTGCGCGAGATCAGGACTGATGATGTAAAAGATTTCCAGGTAGGCCAGAGGATCGATGCAGGTATTTTCAAAGCAGGCGACAGGGTCCAGGTCGAAGGCGTATCCAAGGGTAAAGGCTTTGCCGGCGGTGTAAAGAGATACCATTTCCGCGGCGGGCCGAAAACACACGGTCAGTCTGACAGGCATCGTGCTCCTGGTTCTGTGGGTTCCACCACAACGCCCGGCCGCGTTTTCAAGGGCCTGAGGATGGCCGGTCACATGGGCGCACGAAAAGTTACTGCCCAGAATCTGGAAGTAGTTGAAGTCGATGCTGCCAAGAACGTGGTGCTGTTGAAAGGCGCGGTACCGGGTGCCAAGGGCGGCATCCTGTTAATAGAAAAAGCTGCTTAAAAGGTTACGACAGTGGATNNTAGAAGTGTTTAATGTAAAAGGCGAAAAGACCGGCAAGATAAAAGTCAGCGATTATATCTTTGGTGAGAAGGTAAACGAGGCGGTTGTCCATCAGGCAGTGCAGATGCAGCTTGCCAATAAACGACAGGGCACAGCTGATACCCAGACCAGGTCGGATGTAAGCA
>DKFA01000064.1:164-2894 GCA_002452695.1 Dehalococcoidia bacterium UBA6808 | reverse complement strand
AAGCTCCAAGAAGCTGTACCAGCAGAAACATACCGGCAGGGCCAGGCGCGGCAGTGCGACATCACCGTTGCTCAAAGGCGGCGGCGTTGTCTTTGGGCCCCACCCCCGCAGTTACAGGCANNGATATGCCGAAGAAGATGCGCAGGCTGGCCTTGCGCAGCGTTCTTTCGGGCAAAGCGCGTGACGGTGAGATCAAGGTTGTAGACAAGCTGGAGCTTAAGGAGCCCAAGACTAAGATAATGAGCGACATGCTGGATGCTCTCAATATCGACACGGCTATCATCGGCGTAGCGCTGAGCAATGACTTTATTACCCTGGCCTGTTCCAACATACCGGGGATTAAGACGACGATGGTCTCCATGCTGAATGTCAGCGATCTGCTTTCATACAAGACCCTGTTACTGGATGTGGCAGCGGTCAAGCGTATCGAAGAGATATGGGACCGCAAGGAAGCCGANNCCCCCCAAGAGGTTTTTAATAGACATGAATATTTATGAAGTATTGCGAAGGCCGCTCGTTACTGAGAAGAGCACCCGGCTGTCTGAGGGGAATAAATACGTTTTTGAAGTGGATAAAAGGGCCTCCAAAGACCAGGTCAAGCTGGCAGTGGAAACAGCCTTTAAAGTTGATGTAACCAGTGTAAATATTGTAAAGGTGCCGGGTGAAACCAAGCGCGCAGGCCGGCGTGAAATAACCAGGCAGCCCTGGAAAAAAGCAGTTGTAACACTCAAAGAAGGCGATAAAATACAGTACTTTGAGGGAGTTTAGCATAACAGGAGTTTAAATTGGGTTCTGTTATAAAGAAACGCAAAAAGAAGATGGCGAAGCATAAGCATCGCAAGCTCTTGAGAAAGAACCGATGGCAGCGCCGTCATCCCTAAAAAGGTAGGAGTAGTTAGAGTTGGCTTTAAAGACATTTCGCCCTACATCCCCTGGGCGCCGTGGGATGGTAAAACTCTCTTTTGAGGATATTACCAAAACGGAGCCGGAAAAATCACTGGTTGTGACCCAGAGAAGAAAAGCCGGGCGCAACAGCAGGGGCGTTGTAACAACGCGCCACAGGGGAGGCGGGGCCAAGCGCAAGACGCGTATAATCGATTTTAAACGTGATAAATTGGGTGTGCCGGGTAGAATAGCNNGCCATCGAGTATGATCCAGGCCGTTCGGCGCGCATAGCCCTCGTTTTCTATGCCGATGGTGAGAAACGCTACATCCTGTGCCCGTTGGGTATGGGAGTGGGCGATACCATCGTTTCAGGGGAAAACGTCGATATCAAGCCGGGCAACAACATGCAGCTTGGCAATATNNCCGGCCGGCACAATGGTACATAATCTGGAGTTCGAACCGGGAAAGGGCGGTCAGATCGTCAGGAGCGCCGGTGTTGCAGCCCAGTTGCTGGGCAAAGAGGATAAGTATTGCACGGTAAGGTTGCCGTCGGGCGAAGTCAGGCGGTTTATGACCGAGTGCAGGGCTACTATCGGACAAGTAGGCAACGTGGACCATCAGAATGTAAAGTCTGGTAAAGCCGGAAGGACTCGCTTGCTGGGCAGGCGGCCTAAGGTGAGGGGTTCTGCCATGACGCCGCGGGACCACCCGCATGGAGGCGGTGAAGGCCGTGCACCGCGCGGTATGGCCCCCAAGACCCCGACCGGAAAACCGGCGCTGGGG
Organism: Dehalococcoidia bacterium UBA6808; assembly: GCA_002452695.1. Classification (GTDB taxonomy): domain Bacteria; phylum Chloroflexota; class Dehalococcoidia; order GIF9; family UBA5629; genus UBA6808. The sequence continues at coordinate 1,226 of DKFA01000064.1, read as the reverse complement.
CACAGGACTCGCGTGAGCAAGCCGTCCGATAAATTAATTATAAGGCGNNCGTTACGCAGCAAAATAAAGAGGTAATGTAGTATGTCACGTTCAGCGAATAAGGGCCCATATTGCCATCCCAAGCTGCTGAAAAAAATTGAAGCGCTTAACAAGAAGGGCGAGAAACAGGTGATCAAAACCTGGGCACGGTCTTCGACGATTTTGCCTGAAATGATCGGTCATACGATCGGTGTGCATGACGGCAGGCGCCATGTGCCCATTTTTATCACGGAAAACATGGTCGGTCACAAACTCGGTGAATTTGCTANNCACCCGCACTTTCCGCGGTCATGTGGGCAAAGCTACCGCGACTGCAGCACCGGTCAAGAAGAAATAAGCAGGTTAAAAAATGAGAGTAGGAGCTTCAGCTAAAGATATAAGCATCCCGTCCCGCAAGATAAAACTTGTGGTGGATATGGTGCGCGGTAAAAAAGTAGAAGAAGCGTTGAATATNNCTGAAATTCACGCCCACACCGGCGGCCAAGGCCGTTGCCAAAGTAATTAAATCGGCTTCGTCCAACGCTGAGAATAATTACCAGATGGACCCCGCTGAATTGAAAGTAGTATATATCGTGGCTGATGAGGGCCATACACTGAAGAGGTACAGGCCACAGTCAAGGGGACGGTTCAACCCTATCTTGAAGCGCNNCTACGCATATCAAGGTCTTCGTCTCCGAGGAGGGCAAATAATTGGGACATAAAGTTCACCCCTATGGTTTCAGGATAGGCGTCATACGCAGTTGGAAGGCCAAGTGGTTTGACGAGAAGCGNNTACCTTGAAGCGCTGCATGATGATCTGAAATTAAGGAAAAAGATCAAAGACAAGCTGCGCGAAGGAGCCATTGCCAGGGTCGAGACCGATCGCCAGGGTAACGATATCCTGGTCACAGTCTTTACAGCCCGTCCCGGCATCGTAATCGGCAGGGGAGGGCAGCGTGCAGAAGAGCTCAGGTCGGAGCTTGAGAAGACCTGCGGCAAGAAAGTAAAACTGTCGATTAAAGAAGTGGAACAACCGGAAATCGA
>DKFA01000064.1:0-143 GCA_002452695.1 Dehalococcoidia bacterium UBA6808 | reverse complement strand
CGTGCCATGAAGCAGGCTGCTTTTAAAACCAGGCAAGCCGGCGCCAAGGGCATTAAAATCAGTTGCGCTGGAAGATTGGGCGGAGCTGAGATCGCCAGGCGTGAGACAATCCATGAAGGTCAGTTGCCCCTGCATACACTCAG
>DKFA01000095.1 GCA_002452695.1 Dehalococcoidia bacterium UBA6808 | reverse complement strand
GAAAATATAAGTTGCCATAGAGAATAGACTGTTGGCTCATAAAAAATACCCTCGGGTGTCTTGTGGAAAAACGTGTTCGTTGTGAAAATTAAGGTGCACGAAAGGAGTGCCCTTCGCAGTTATGTGGGGGCGGCACAAATTAAACATTCAATTGAAGATAGTCATCAAATGAAGGAGGTAAAGATTGACTAAAATACTTGTGGTAGATGACGCTGCCTTCATGCGCATGAGGTGTACCAAGCTGCTGGCGGACAATGGTTTTGAAACCTCGGAAGCTGCAGACGGCGCCGAGGCAATCGAAAAATATAAGGAATTTAAGCCTGACGGTGTGCTTCTGGATATTACCATGCCTAATATGGATGGGCTTTCTACGCTCAAAGAGATTATAAAGATCGACCCGGGCGCGCGGGTAGCCATGGTCACTGCCATGGGCCAGCAGTCCATGGTTATGGAAGCATTGAAGACTGGTGCCAGGGATTTCGTGGTCAAGCCCTTTGACGCAGACCGCGTATTGAACGCAGTGAAAAAGATTATCGGTTAAAACGATCAATTGAATTTGAATATGATGAGTGTTGAGAAAACGACCAGGGTCCTGATCGTTGATGATTCGGCCTTTGCCAGGTTGATGATATCCAAGCATCTGGCCATGGACCCCAATATCGAAATTGTTGGCACAGCAAGAGACGGGATCGATGCCATAGAGAAAATCAAACTGCTGAAGCCTGAAGTTGTTACTCTGGATGTTGAGATGCCCAAAATGGACGGGGTAACGGCTTTGGAAAAAATCATGGCCGATGTCCCGACTCCGGTGGTCATGCTGAGCGCACTTACTGCTGAAGGCGCTGATGTGACCATCAAAGCGCTGGAATTAGGCGCTGTGGATTTTTTTCTCAAGCAGTCCATCATCAATCCTACCGGCGATGGCGACACCAATACTGAACTGATAAATAAGGTAAGACAGGCAGCCAAAGTAGATGTCGCCGGTGTAACGACCAGGCTGAAAAATATCGTTGCTACTTTGCAGCGCAACAGCCAGAAAAAGAGCATGACTGCCGCTCCCAGAGCGTCCCGGGTCAGTAAGGTAGTAATTATAGGCTGCTCTACCGGAGGGCCGAGGGCGCTGTATGAGCTGGTACCTAATCTGCCAGCCGACCTGCCTGCCGCTATCCTGATAGTGCAGCATATGCCGCCGAAGTTCACAAAATCAATTGCTGAAAGGCTGAATGAGTTGAGCAGGATAAATGTGAAGGAAGCGGAAGCCGGCGATATGGTTGCACTGGGCCAGGCCCTTATTGCGCCGGGCGGATACCATATGGTGGTGCGGAAGAACGGGCAGGTTATGCTCAATCAGGATAAACCCCGTGGCGGCCTGCGTCCCGCTGCCGATGTGACTATGGAATCGGCAGTCAAAGTATACGGGTCGCGATGTATAGGCGTCATCCTGACGGGCATGGGCAGCGACGGCACTCAGGGCTGCGCCATGATCAAAGCCGGGGGAGGCAGGGTCCTGGCCGAACATGAATCCACCTGCGTTGTGTACGGCATGCCGCGCAGCGTAGCGGAAGCCGGGCTGGCCGATAAAGTGGTTCCGATTCAGAAAATGGTGGATGAAATAGTAGCTTTATGCGGGAAGTCCAATGAGTCTTTGGCGAGAGTATAACCATGAACGATCAGGAATACGCAATACTTAAAAAGAGGGTGCTGGGCATGACGGGTATCGATCTGGACAATTACAAGAGCCAGCAGATGCGCCGCAGGCTGACATCTTTTATAGAGAATTCATCGTGCGACGTTATAGGTTATTGCCGCATGATCGAAAAAGACGAGGCCAGCCTGAGAAAGCTGTGTGATTTCCTGACGATCAATGTAACGGAGTTTTACAGGGATGCCTGGGCTTTTGCAGACCTGGAAAAAAACATTCTGCCCGGACTGCTGGAAAACAGGGTACATATTAATGTCTGGAGCGCCGGCTGTTCCGACGGGTCGGAGGCATATACGATTGCCATGATCCTGCTCAGCCTGCCCCGCAAGGTAACCTTCCATATTCTGGGCACTGATATGGATGAGCTAAGCCTGGCCAGGGCCAGGGCGGGCGGGCCGTATAAGGACGATTTTCTCAAGAGCCTGCCCAAACATTACCTGTCCAAATATTTTTCCTGTGACAAGGGCAGAGGCGAATACTGGGTAAACAAGGATATCAAGGACAGGACAACATTCAAGAAGCATAACCTCCTGGCCGATCCTTTTGAAAAAGGCTTTGATTTGATCGCCTGCCGGAACGTGACAATATATTTCACGGAAGAAGCCAAGGATGCGCTCAACAGGCGTTTCCATGAATCGCTTAAGGAAAACGGTATCCTTTTCGTGGGCGCGACGGAATTCATGATGAATGCCATGAAATGCGGCTATCACAAGCTAGGCACATGTTTTTATCAAAAGACTGTACCGTCCATAGCCCGCATTTAATAATTGAAAGACAAGGGTGTCAGATTATGAGACGAATATCAGCAAAATACGCCAAACCTACAATGCTTCTGGGACGCGCCCTTTACGACGCGTTCGGGAGATTGCTTTTAAAGGAAGGCACCAGGCTGTCAGCCCCACAGGTAGCCAATCTTGAAGAACTGGGGGTGGGCGAGCTTTTCATTATGGACAAACGTGTTGATGACGTTACGGCCTGGCCGTTGATTACCCCTGAACTGGAGGGCTCGATCGCTGCCTCGTTAAAGCAGGTGCTGCAAAAAACACAGTCAATCATCAGCTCAGGCAAGGCCCAGATGCTTGATCTTTCGGGTATCAGACAGGGTGTTTTTGAGATGGTGCAACAGCTTTTCCCGGTGGCCATGGGTGAACCTGTCGTCGTCGGCTGCCATTCCATCAAGGACTACGATTTTGTGCACCCGGTCAAGGTTACCAGCCTCTCGTTATTGATCGGCAAAGCAGCGGGATTGGGGCAGACAGAACTGATCAATCTCGGCATGGCAGCATTGCTGCAGAATATCGGTTACGCCGCCCTGCCGCAGGGGCTGATAGATAGAGAGGGGCCGCTGTCCGATTCGGAAGTCCAGGCAGTGCAGAAGCACGCTGTCTACGGCGCTGAAATTGTCAAGCGCTATGGTCAGGTTGCCCAAGAGACCGCATTGATAATACAGCAGCACCATGAACGCTGGAACGGCAGCGGCTACCCAGCAGGTTTAAGGAATAGAAACATCTGCCACGGCGCACGCATTCTCGGCATTACCGACAGTGTAGTAGCGTTGGTATCCAAAAGGCCCCATCGCGGCTGTATCCTCCCCAAGGAAGCCGAGGAATTTGTTAATGCCTTCTCAGGCGATCTGGACGATGCCGATTTTCTCAGGCCACACCAGGCTATGGAGTTCATCGTTGCCTACAGCGGGGAGCTTTTTGATCCAGACCTGGTCAAGATCTTTACCAGGCAACTGCCGACTTATCCGTCCGGTATTATGGTCAAGCTGAATACAGGCGAAGTCGGTATCATATCTAATGCCAACTGCGGATACTTCTCGCGTCCCAAGGTACGTATCTGCTATGACAGTGAGATGCGAGAACTGGATAAATGTTACGATATCAACCTGGCCGACGTCGAGCACCAGCGTAAATTGATTACCCAGGTGATGGAATATTAATTAAATGCAACGTATTTCAGCGCTTTATGTGAAGCCAGGCATGGAACTGGCAAGGCCGGTCTATGACAATTGGGGTGACCTGGTATTGCCCGTAGGGGCAACACTGGATGCCAGGGATATAGCCAAGGTGGATGATATCGGTGTCGGTGAGCTTTTTATCTGCAACAGCAAAACTGAAGATATTAATGTGCTGCCGTTGATTTCCCCGGAATTGGAGGGGGCCATGTCCAAGGCGCTACGTAGGGCGCTGATCGAGTGCCGCACTATGCTGATCAGCCGAAATCAGCAACCGGTTGATCTGGCCCTGATCAACAACCTGATGGATGAAATGATCGATACCCTGATGTCAAATAACCATGGTGATGCATCGATAGCAGGCTGCTACTCATTGAGAGACTATAATTTTGTCCACCCCGTCAAAGTCGCCAGTCTATCCATCCTGATCGGAAAGACCGTCGGTCTAAGTGACCGCGAGATCAAGCAGCTTGGCATGGCGTCACTCTTTCAGAATGTCGGCTATGTCCTGTTGCCACAGGGGATACTGGAGAAACCAGGTTATTTGAACAGCGCGGAGTTGAAAGCGGTACAGCGCCATCCCGTCTACGGGTCACAGATACTGGCCCGCTACACTGAGATCGGTCCCGAGGCAGTGAATATAGTCTTGCAGCACCACGAGAGGTGGAACGGCAGCGGGTATCCTTTCGGATTAAGGGAGAATGGCATACTACAACCGGCGGGTATTCTCGGTATAACGGATGTCTGTTTTGCCCTGGCTTCCAAGCGTCCGCACAGAGAGGAGTTCCTGCCTGCTTTTGCTATTGAACACAGTATCGTTTCTTCGCAGGATGCTATAGAATACATTTATGCATACAGCGGGGAGCTATTCAGTCCAGAACTGGTCAAGGTTTTTACCAGAATTGTTCCCATTTATCCTGCTGGCACCATGGTGAAACTAAATGATGGCCGCATCGGTATCGTCAGCCAGTCCAATCCGGCTTGCATACGCAGGCCGAAACTAAGGATAATCGGTGGTGTAGAAGTAAATGCGGAGGACGGGATCAATATATGCACGGGCTGTCAGCCGGAGTACAGTGAAAGGCAGACCGGCAAGCAACCCAAAAAGGACATTGATCTGGCCAAAGAGATCAAGAAAAACGTTCTGATCAACGAGATGACCGAGTATTAACAGGAAATGAGTCAATAATGAAGGTGTGCCATGGACGACGTAAGTAAAATGCTGACGCAGGAAGAAATCGATGCAATGGTCTTGAAGACGGCTAGCAAACCTGCTCCGGCACATAAGATAATGTCGACACCTGACGCAACAGTGATCAAAACGGTTGCGGCTGAAACGTCGCCGGCTTCTAATATGAAGCAGGTCAGCGCCGCTTCCATGCCTAAAATGACCGCAACTGAGGCAACATCTGGCAAAGGCCACGGGCACAGCCCTGAGGAATGCATCGCGGCAGGTGATATCGCTACGCTGTATGAGCGGCTGGCAGAATTGGCTAATCGGATCTCGAGGCTGGAGGTAATGTTTACCAAGCTGGATAACAGCAACAAGAACCCTGCAACCCGGGTCAATCCTGCCACGATAAAAGCCGCCCTGCAGCAAGTTCAGAATGTCAGCAGCCAGGTAGAGGTGATATCGGAAGGACTGCGCGGTACCGCCGGTTACAATATCAGCAAGACTTTCAAATGTAGCTCCTGCGGCGCCGTTGGTGTGGTTGCTGTCAAAGTAAAATGCACCAAGTGTGGCCAGGAAAACTGGTGGGGGTGGTGGCCGAAGAAAAAATAATTAAATAATTGATAATGTAATTGATCTAGGATAATATTTTGTCAGGATCGTTAATGTACAAAGAAAACTTATTATTGGTTGACGACGACCGTACGACTGTAGCGACCATCAAGAACGTGCTCTCTGATGAGGGCTTTGTAGTTATCAAAACCGATTCGAGCAATGAAGCCCTTTCTATTATTCAACGCAAGAACGTCGATGTATTGATCTATAACCTGTCGATGAAGGGCAGCAATTGCCTGGAAGTGTTGCAGAGAGCCCGTTTCCTCAGCCCCGAGATCGGAATTATCATTATGACCCAGGATGACCCGCCAGATCTTGTTATCAAAGCTTTCCAGGCAGGAGCACAATCGATCCTGGAAAAACCTGTGGAATCCAGTGATTTGAAGAAGGTTGTCGATGATGTGCTTCAGCGCAGCCGCCTGGCCAAGGAAAACATGCGGCTTAAAACACTGTTGCCCCTTTTCGAGCTAAATAAATCGCTGGTGTCAGAGCTCGATACGGACAAGATTTTCAATCGTATTGTGAACCTGGTCTGTATCGAGACCAGGGCGGATCGTGTTTCCCTGATGTTGTTGGATGATCTGACTCAGCAGTTGATCATAAAATCGGCTATCGGACTGCCGGGTGAACTGATCGGTAAAGGTGAAGAGATATCCAACGATAGTATTGCCTGGTCGGTGGTTGAAACCGGGCGCGCAATTTTACTCAATGGTGAAGCCAGGCAGCTCAAGCTCAGCGGCAATTCTGATGTAGTATCTTCTCTTTGCGTGCCTCTGCTGCTGAAGAAAAAGGTCATCGGTGTGATCAACTGCAGCAAGATAACCTCGCGTACACAGTTTACGGAGGGCGACCTGGAATTGCTCTATATCCTGGCGGGCCAGGCTGCCATCGCTATCGAAAACGCCACGTTGTTTGAAAATACACGGCTGCAGCAGCGCAATCTGGAGAGGTTTCTAAAGAAATCGCTGACAGCACAGGAAGACGAACGCAGAAGGATATCTTCCGAGCTGCATGACGGCCTGGCGCAGTGGCTGGTTAGCGCTTCATATGGCATGCAGCTTTGCGAGGCTTTTCTCGCCTCATCTCGCCAGGAAGATACCCTGAGCGAGATCAAAAGGACCAATAATATACTGAATCAGAGCATTAAGGAGCTGCGCCGTATTATTCTGGACCTGCATCCCATCGCCCTGGCCGAACTGGGACTGATTGAAGCGCTGCGCAAATACGTGGAAGGCTTTAACAGGGAGAATGAAACGGTCTGTGATTTTCGTGTTATAGGCAGCATGAATTCACTTTCACTGGTTCAGGAAGTGAGTATATACCGCATTATCCTCGAGGCAATGAACAACATCCGCAAGCACGCGCAGGCATCGCACGTTGACCTGGTTTTGAAATTTGATTTAGAATATGCCATAGTTGAGATAACAGATGACGGGCAGGGATTTGACCTGTCATATGCATTGAGTGACAAGGTGGCTAAAAGCAGTATTGGTCTGGTTACAATGAAGGAAAGAGCTGAAATGCTTGGCGGAGCGCTGCATATTGAGACGGCTCCTGGTGAGGGGACCAGGATTTTTATGCAAATGCCGCTGTCGATTGCCGGCGATACCACACATATAGCGACGGTAGTATCTGCCGATGAGTGATAATGATCGCGCTATCCGGGTAATGCTGGTGGATGACCAGCAGCTTGTCAGGGAAGGTTTGCGTCGCATGCTTGAACTCGACGAAGACATTGATGTAGTAGGTGAAGCAAAATCAGGTGAAGAAGCCATCCTCAAAGCAGATGAATGGGATCCTGATATTATACTGATGGATGTCCGGATGCCTGGCATGGGCGGGATCGAGGCGACCCGCCAGCTAAAAGCCAAGGAATGCCGGGCCAACATCATTATCCTGACGGTTTATGAGGATAAATACCTGGCCCAGGCAGCCGAAGCCGGCGCCGTTGGGTACCTGTTGAAGGACATAGGCAGGGAGGAACTGGCCAGGTCTATCAAGCTGGCGTATGAAGGTCAGTCGCCTCTTGCTCCCTCTATTACTCGTACGTTGTTCACTCAGTTCGGTAATGTCGCTCAACTCAGCCGCAATACTTTGCTGACACCGCGACAGCTGGATATCCTGAGGTTGATAGCCGCCGGTGTGACCAACCGTGAAATTGCAGGTAAACTATGTGTCAGCGAAGCAACCATCAAGCGCGAGACCAACACTATTTTTGCCAAACTGGAGGCGGTGGACCGCACCCAGGCTGTGGCGGAAGCCTACCGCAGAAACCTGCTCTGACAATAATCATGCTGCTACCCTTAAGGCCCTTGCACAAGGGCCTTTTTCTTTTGCTCCCCGACCATCATGGCTGATTAGCTTATGGCTCTGGACCAAGTGTCAAAACTTTGAGCTAACACGGTCACCGAAATGAAACCATTTGGTACTTAACGCTCGTTGTTGCTCATGACAAAATAAAGCATAAACAAGAATCAAGAATAATGAGCAAGAGATTATAAAGACAACTGAGGAGGATCATGATTACACGGTCATCGAACACATATATAGATTCAGGTGTTAACCTGGTTGATGACGCGATTCGTGTACTGATAGTTGACAGCAGTGAGGCTATGCGGGAAGGCATCCGCCATATGCTGGCTGGCGATGAGAGTATCAAAGTAGTTGGTGAAGCACGTGATGGTAAGGAAGCTTTGGATCTGGCAGTAAAAATATCGCCGGATATAGTGATTCTGGACGGCCGGCTAAAGGGGACCGACAGTGCGAAGGTCATTTCTTATATTAAGGAATCCTCCCCCCAGGTTGGGATCATCGTACTTAATGATGAGCAGAATTTCCTGGTGCCTGCCATTGAAAGCGGGGCTTCTGGTTTTCTGACTGGTGATGTTGGCCGCAGTGACCTGATCGGCGCCATCCGCATCGTACATCTGTGGCGGATGATACTGTTTCAGCGGGGGAGCCGTTTTACGCTGGTCAAACTCTAAGTTTGGAATGAATTGACTTGAGTACCGCTAAGGAGGTGTCAGTAAGTTCAAAATGAATGAATAGTAAACAAAATGCGCAGGAGGTGAATGCCTATTCGGGACAACGGCGGATAAATTGGAAAAAGCAGCAGTAAGAAAAAAGAAAACGGAAAAATTGAATCAAAAAGGAATAAAGATTAAAGCCAACAAATAAGGAGGAAAAGATGATTAAACTTATGAAAGCCATGCAGAAACTTAATAAAGGTGAAAAAGGTATGACCGGCCTTGAGACAGCCATCATCCTGATCGCCTTCGTGACCGTAGCAGCAGTGTTCGGTTACGCCGTGTTAAGCGCAGGCCTCTTCTCTGCTGAGAGGGGCAAGGAAACCATTTACGCTGGCCTCGAAGAAGCCAAGTCCAACATGGAATTGTCCGGTTCCGTGCTTGGCAAGAGCACCGATTCTGATAATGTTTCCACCATTCTGTTCACGGTCAAGAACGCCATCGCCGGCAATCCCATCGACCTGACCCCCTGCGACGGCACCGCCAGCGCCACCAATAAATGCGTTATCAGCCTGACCACCAAGAACGACTACCTCAACAATGTCAAGTGGACCAAGTCGGCTATAGGTTATGCCAACAGCAACAACCTGCTGGAGCAGGGCGAACAGTTTGAAATTATCATCAATCTGAACGATCTGGGCGACAGCAAGACCCTCACTGATAACCTGTCGGCCAACGATACTTTCAGCATCCAGGTCAAGCCGTCAATCGGTTCCACGATCACTATTCAGCGCACACTGCCGCCGGCCATCGAAGCTGTAATGGACCTGCATTAGGCATTAACGATCGTTAAAGTTTACAGGTGGTAATGTGAAAAGTGGGCATCCGTTTAGGATGCCCACTCCGAAAAGGGGAAAAGACCATGAACGAAGAACAGAGAATCAAGCTCCTGGAAGAGGAGTTGAAGATTTTGAAAAATGAGGTAAAAACTATTTTGCTGGACATCAGGGAGCAATACCTCAATATTCAGAACCCTTTCAACATGAACATGGTCGCCAATACCCCTCCTGCAGGATCAAACCCGGATATCAAAAGCAAGGAACTTGCCCCCGTCGAGGATACGGATCTGCTCCAGGACGAGTTCCAGACACCGCCTGCCGAAGAGATCTCGTTCGGTAAACCTTTCGCCGATCTGTCTGCCAAAGCCGACCTGCCTGGAGGAGGTATGGACGATATGCCCGGGGCCGGTCCTGCCGGCGCCCCGGAGCTGTCAGCGGGCGCTGGTCCCACAGCGGACGCAGGCTCCTCAACCGGCGCAGGATCTTCGAATGAGGGGTGGCCTTCGGCCGGTATGGTAGACGACGATGAACAGCCTCAAAAAAATAAGAGCACGCGCAGCAAGAAAAAGAGGGAAGAAGAGGAGGAAATGGAGCTCGACGAGGATACCGACAGCGATAATGAAGAGCTCGATGATGAAGAACTGGAAACAAAACCTGTTCTTAAAATGCAGTCGCCTAAAAATGGCAAGAAAAAGAGCTCAAACAGCAGTGTTTTCACCGCAGGCAACAGCCGGGCGGACCTTGTCATAATCGCCGGGCTGACACAGTGGGTTGATCAGTCGACCGCCAAACTGGGCAAGGACCGCACCGAGGCTCTGGTGGAAATGTCTACAGCAATGGGGCGCATTCCTGACAGGATGAAGGACGTCCTGATCCGCATGATACGGATTTCACGTTATGAAGCAAACGGGCAGACCCCGACAGCAACCGATTATCTGGCCATTCTGGCGCAACTGGAAAGCCTGATCAGCGGTTCGCAGGTGAAGGACAGCGCTTTATTATCAGTGCTGTCCATGATGAAGGAGTCAGGCCGTGGATAAAGTCATGGTCACACTCCTGCTGATCATCGGCGGTGTTGTATGCTGCATGGTAGTTATTAATGCGATTTTCCCGGCAATTACTGAGAGCACCAGTGCTATTGCCCAGGCTACCGATAAGATCGATGACAGGATCAGGTCAAAAATTGAGATCATCGAAGTTTCAGATAGCGGGAACGATGTCTATGTCTGGATCAAGAACATCGGCGCATCGCGCATAGGCGGCATTGACAAGAGCGACATTTTTTTCGGTCTGGAAGGCAACTTTCAGCGCCTGCCTTATGATGCTCTGGCTGCTTCCAAGCCATGTTGGAACTACACCATTGAAAGCGGCGCAGCCTGGGGACCCACTGCCACCATCAAGGTTACGATCTATTTAACTTCTTCACCTTCAGGGTCATATTATCTTAAATTCGTGCTTCCCAACGGTATATCCGATCAGGAAATATATAGCACCAGTATTGGAGAGCCATGGAGAATTTCGCTATCTCACTTGTCTGCATTGCCTTATTAATCATTGGCGCTGTCTCGATATCTATGAGCGCTCTCTATTCGATTAACAGCATCTCTGATGCTTTGAGAGCGGAAGAAAGCCTGGCGAGGGATATCCTTAACAGCAGCATCGACTGTAAAAGCTCGACGACAGTGAACAGCGGCGTCAGTGTGATCATGGATATTGATAACACGGGCAGCACGGACCTGTTGGATTACGATGCCTGGGATGTAATTGTCCGTTACCAGGACGGTGGAACCCAATGGATACCCTACTCAGCTTCGACACCAGGGTGGCAGAGGAGTGGCTTTTTTTTTCCAGGGCAGTCCGGAAATATACGAGCCTGACATTTTAAATCCGGGTGAGACTATGAGAATAGTGATAAACCTGTCCCCGGCAGCGACTGAGAATACTACCAACCTGGCAACGGTAGTGGCGCCGAACGGGGCCAAAAGCCAGATCACATTCGGGTGGTAGCCGGATGATAAAAGCCAAATAAGAGGATGAAATGACAAAAGTACTGGCGTCGGACGAAGACGAACGGTCGCAAGACGAAATAATCTGTACGGGACACACCGAGATCGATAAACGTCTCGGAGGAGGGATCCCCGTTGGCTCGCTGACGCTGATCGAGGGGCAGTCCGATGCAGGCAAATCGGTGCTTTCACAGCAGATGATGTGGGGAGCATTGAACTCGCACCACAAGGTTCTGCTTTTTACCACCGAGAACACGGTCAAGAGCATGCACAGCCAGATGGAAAGTCTGGGACTGAGCATACTCGACGCGCTGCTGCTGGGATGGATCAAGATCTTCACGGTGGAGCCTTCCAAGATGAGGGTTGTGAACACATTCGAGACAATTATATCCGGGGTAATGGCATACCCCACTTATAAATTGATAGTGGTGGATTCGCTGACACCCGTTATTGCCCATACATCGGTAGAACAGATTATCGATTATTTTGAGCAATGCAAGAAGTTATGTGACGGAGGCAGAACAATTATCAACATTACGCACACATACGCTTTTGATGAACAGGTATTGATCCGAATACGATCAGCCTGCGACGCGCACTTAAGGCTGCGTATTGAGGAGGTTGGTGACAAGCTGGTCAAAGTACTCGAAGTTGCAAAGGTCAGAGGCGCCGACAAGAACACTGGCAATATTATGAGCTTCGATGTCGATCCCGGCATCGGCATGCGTGTCATGCCGCTGGGCAGGGCCAGGGCTTAATTATATGCAATGAGGTCTATTATCTATGCCTGAATTACTTCTACCTTTCTCCATCCCCGAAGGCGGCAAGAGAAAGACCGACACCTGTAATATACTCAGCCTTTTATCCAAGCGGGCGCAGGAAGTTGTGCAGAAAAATCCGCACCTGCTTGAGTATCTGGAAATGGTGCCGATCGACAATTACGGCATGCCCAAGTACTACGATAAGTTGGACCATAGCCTGGGCGGGAACGCCAGCCCCAATTTGATCTACCCCGTTAAAGACGGGGTCTTTAGCCACATTATTTATGATCACGTGGACGGGAGGAACACCTATATACCGATCGAGCCAACGCTGATGCATAACATCGATCACCTGCTGCTGGAAGTGGAAAAACGCCTGCTGGACATGTCCGACAGGCTGGGCGGTTTTAATATCAAGACAACGGAAGAAAAGCGGGATGCTTTTCTTAAGTGCATTGATGAGATATGTGTGATTAAGGGCCGTAACCCGCTGTCAAACTACGACCGGCCGTACCCGCGCAGCAACGGCAGGGCCAAAGGCACCCTGGGCGTGATGGACCGCATCTCGGTCAATACACGTGTCAAGCCGCTGGAAGTCACGCCGCGCCAGCTGGCTGAGATCAAGTACCTGATCGTCAGGGATAAGGTGGGGATGGGTGTGTTGGACCCCATTGTCTATGATAAGTACGTCGAAGATGTAAGCTGCAGCGGCAGGGGTGTGATCTTCCTTGAACACAAGATCTTTAAGAGCCTCAAGACGGTGGTGAATTTTCCCACTAACGAGGACCTTGATCAGTTCGTGATGCGGCTGGCCGAGCGTATCAAGAAGCCGGTCAGCGTGCACAGCCCGATCGTGGATGCCACACTGCCCGACGGCTCACGCATAAATATAGTCTACGGCACCGATGTATCCAAGCGCGGCTCCAACTTTACCATCAGGAAATTCAGTGAAGTTCCACTGTCGATCCTGGAAATCATTCAGATGGGCACATGTGATTATAAAATGGCAGCCTACCTTTCATTGACCATCGGTGAGGGAATGAATTTATTTGTCTGCGGTGAGACGGCTTCGGGCAAAACAACCACGCTGAATGCGATTACAACCTTTATCCATCCCAACGCCAAGATCGTGTCGATCGAAGATACGCCGGAGTTGCAGGTGCCCCACCAGAACTGGATCAGGGAGGTCGTCTCGACCACCAAGGAAGGTGAATCAGGGGTCGGTATGTTCGACCTGCTCAAGGCAGCCCTCCGTCAGAGGCCCAATGAAATAATCGTCGGTGAAATCCGCGGCGCCGAGGGCGCTATCGCCTTTCAAGCCATGCAAACAGGCCACTCGGTCATGGCTACCTTCCATGCAGCCTCGGTGGAAAGGCTGATCCAGCGTCTAACCGGTAACCCGATCAACGTGCCCAAATCTTATATGGACAACCTGAATATCTGTATTATTCAACAGGCAGTTAAATTGCCCAACGGAAAGGCTGGCAGGCGCATGACCAGTATCAATGAAATAGTAGGCTACGATCCAATTACGCAGTCGTTTTCATTCGTGGAGGTATTCCGCTGGGACCCGGTCAGCGATGTCTTTCTTTTTACTGGAGACGGCAACAGCTACCTGCTGGAGCATAAGATCGCACCCAAGCTGGGCATCCCGCCGCATAAAAAGCGCCGCATATATGCAGAGGTCGACCGGCGCGCCAAGATTTTGGAAAAACTCAGCCAACAGGGAGTGTTGAATTTCTATGATCTCCTTAAAGTCCTTGCTAAAGCCCAAAGAGAAGGACTCTTCTAAAAGCAGCATTGATGTAAATGAAGATGCCATGAGCGCCACCAACGGCGGGAAGGTCAAAAAGGACACCGACCTGCTCAAGGGCGATCTGTTCTGCCAGCTGACCTATATGTCGGCACTGGCTACATCGGCCCTGCCACGCTCACTGATGTTCGAGTATACATCGCAGCTTAATTTCACATCCTCTGTGTATTTGAGGAAGGTGCACTTCCTGGCCAAGCGGTTGAACTATGATTATTCCGAGGCCTGCCGGATGGTGGGTGAGGCCACCAGGGAAGCAGACCCCAAGGCGATATTATTACGCATGTCGGGGGCTATGGCATCCGGAGAAGATGAGGCGGTCTTTCTCAAGCGTGAAGCCGAGGTCATGGGCGAAAACTATGGCGACGAATATGAGCGCCGGGTCGACAGCCTGCGCAAATGGACGGACGCCTATGTGGCATTAATCATCTCCGCTTCACTGGTGGTGGTCATCAGCGTCGTATCCATGTTGATCTTTCCCATGCCGCCATCGTTCATTACTACGCTGACTTTTTTGATGTTGATCTCAACCATGCTGGGCGTATGGGTGATGCACAGGTCTGCCCCCAAGGAGATAAAGACTCATACGTTGCCCGAGACATCCAGGGCGCAGGAACTGGCGCACAAAGCACTTTTTTATGTTTCCATACCGCTGGTCGTGCTGACAATTCCGGTATTGTTTCTAATGAAAGTCAGCCTGGGCTGGTCGCTGATAGTAATAGCCCTCATCATAGCGCCGGCCGGCATCCTGATCTGGTGGGATGATAAAAAAATCGACAGGAATGATGCTGATATGGCAGGTTTTCTAAGGTCGCTGGGCGGTATTACCAAGGTGATTGGCACAACGATCACAGAGGCCGTGAGCAGATTGGATTTCGGTTCGCTGGCGTCTCTAAAGAAACCTGTTACCAGGATGAACAACGCGCTAAAGTTCGGCATCAGACCGGACTTGTGCTGGCAAAAGTTTGTTTATGAGTCAGGCAGCGAACAGGTTAACCGCAGCGTGAGGATTTTTTGGGATGGGATTGCAGTCGGTGGCGATCCTAATTTAGTTGGCAACCAGGCATCCATGTTTGCCATGAAGATCGCGCTGCTGCGCGGCAAAAGGAAAATGGTCTCATCCGGGTTTTTCTACCTGTGCATGGCCATGCATGCCACCATGGCAATCCTGCTGGTAGGTATTTACCAGATCATGTGGAATTTTGCCAATGCCATGCAGAGCATGCAGACCTCGGGCGGCACATCTGATATGTCGGCCATATCCTCACTGCCCACATTTGCTTTCTTCTCTAACTCCAGCGGACAGCTGCAAATCCTGAACCTGATGGTTACTGCCATGCTGTTAATGCTGACCGCTGCTAATCCGGCAGCCGTCAAGGTCGTAGATGGCGGGCACAACTACAAGTACTTCTATCTGCTGACCATTACCATGATCATTACCGGGTTGACCATGCTTGTTCTTCCCGGGCTGGTCCATGGAATGTTCAGCTCGTTACCTACAGGCGGTTAAATATAGCGAAAAGGTGTAAGGCTTGGATTTTTACGAAGTAGGCATTTACCTGGTGATAGTGTTCGTCGCGTCGGCATCTGTGTTCGGTGTGATGTGGTTGCTAATACGCAGCATGGTGCCCAAACATCCAAAGAGAAAACGCAAGATGGCGCTGGTGGGCGAAGCTGCTGGAAACAGTCTAAACGCCGGCAGCGTAATGGGAAATAAACCCGCTAAAAAAGAGAAGAAAAAGGGCAAGGATAAAAAATCCAGGGTCAAGAAAGATGGCCTGCTGGAACTGAAAGAGCTGCCTGACAGCAAGATGCTGAGGGTAGAAGGAGATAAGTCTTTCAGGGATAAGGAAACAAAACCAAAGGAGAAGCCTGAGGAAGAGAAGAAAGACAGGGAAAAGGAAGCCATCAAGACAGCAGCGAACACCGCAACAGCCAATGCAGCAGCGGAGGCATCAGCCCAGGAAGGTGGAGAGGTAACGTTGCCGGATCTGCCATCCATGGACACTCTTACAGAGGAGGAGCAGGAGATGCCCAAGGAGGATATCGATCTGATGAGCGTCTTTGAAAGTGAAGATGCTGAAGATTCGGCCACTTCTGATCTGGCGGCAAATCTTTTCGACGTCGATGTAGCCAATATTGAAAAACTGGGAAGCGAAGTCTCACAGTTCCTGAGCGGCAGGCGCTGATATTGAAGATGAAAACTCAACAGGAGGAGTCCCATGAACAGAAACAGGATAGAAAGTGAAATTAACGAGATCAGGGAAAGGATGTGGTATATATACCGGCTGTTTATCAGTAAAGCGTTGCGCAAAGAGTTGGCGTACAGCTGTAATATTGTGGTCAGGCTGCTGGTTGTTCTATCTGCGCTGGGGCTGGGCTTTTACAACTTTTACTTTGTTTCGGAGCCTGTTCTGGCCGATAACACTACCAGTGTAAATCCTATTCTGGAGGTCATGCCGCAGGAAGGTTCGGTGGGCACGCAGGTCTACATCAGAGTGATTAACTATCAGCCCAACAAACAGGTAATTATTACCTTTGGCACGACCACCGTGATCGGCACAGGTACGACCGCTGAGATCAAGACTGTTGTGGCGACCAGGTTGACAACGGATAGTACCGGTTACGGTGTGATCGATTTTCCCATAGATACCTACCCGGCTGGCCGGTATATTATTATGGCGGATGACGGCGTCAATAAGCTGACGGCTGGATTCAAAGTGGTCCCGTCAATCAGTGTAAATAATAATGTGGTCAGCGGCGCCGTCGGAGATACGATTGTTGTCAGCGGTTACGGTTTTGCCATGAAGAAGCTGGTGTACCTTGGTATCGACGATTACAAGCTGGTTACAGGAGAGACAGATGAAAAAGGCCGTTTTTATGATTTGAAATTAACAATTCCGTCCCTGCCCAGGGGTAACCATACGCTGAAGTGCCAGGATAGCGAGAATTATGCTGCCACGCAGGTGTTTAATGTCAGGCAGCAGGTGGATATCATGCCCACGTCGGGCGCTGTGGGGGATAATATCACGATCATGGGTTCGGGTTTTTCCAGCGTCACGGACATCGTGATTTACTGGGATGACAAGGACATAGGCATCGTCCAGACGGGCGCCGACGGCAGTTTTATGACCGATATCAGGGTGCCGGCCTGCGGCGATGGTACGCACAGGATCAAGGTGGATGATAAGGTCAACAAGTCTTTCAGAGATATAACCGTCTCCTCTGCCCTCAGCCTCAATCCGACGGAAGGGCATGTAGGCATGCAGGTAGCCGTCCAGGGCATGGGCTTCCGTCCCGGTTTCCCAGTGACGCTCACTTACGACAATATCAAGCTGGAGGGCACCACTGTGAACAGCTCGGGCAGCTTCTCGCAGGTCTTCAAAATCCCTGTCAGCCGGTTTGGACAGCATTCTTTAACAGCCAGTGATGGTGTCAACACACAGAGAGTTGTGTTTACGGTGGAATCGACGCAGCCGCCTGCGCCGCTTACCTCCTTGCCGGCAGACAGTGAACGGATAACCAAAAATGCCCATTTCGAGTGGACCCCTGTATCAGACCCCAGTGGAGTTACCTACACACTCGAGATTGCTGATGACTCCAAGTTCACCAACATCATCATGTCCCAGGCCAATATCGTGGCTAACTACATAGATATTACCGAGGATAGCAAGATGCTGCCCGGTAAGGAGAAGCCGTATTACTGGCGTGTCAAGGCTGTTGACCGCGCCTCCAATGAAAGCGGATGGTCGCTGGTCAGCACTTTCTATAAAGGACATACTTTTTTTACTATCATTGGGAACATGCCTGAGTGGGTCAAATGGGTATTGATTGCCCTCGGCCTGGCACTGTTCGGGTTTATGTTCTTCTGGATCGGACATACCATACAAAAACTGAGGAACCTTGACGACGAGGACTTTGAAGATGAAGAAGAATACGCCGGCAGTGACTACGATTATAACATGGGGCAGAACGGCTGGAAGAGCTGATAATGTGCCGGTAACTGATGAAATCCGGAAGTATTATATCCATCGGCCGATTAAATCTGAGAGGTGATTGATATGGCAAACGAGATATATAGAAAAGAGTCCAGGGTACAGATAAGGCAGCTCGAAGCGCTGATCCTGTTTATGGCAGGCGCGACCCTGGCGTCATTGCAGATTATTCATTATGTGTTCCTCAGCTCTGGGATTGCACTAACGGCCTTTCAGATGTTGCTGGACTGGTTGTTCGGCATGTCGATAATTTTCCTGCTGGTGCATTTTAGCTTTCGGGAAATCTACAAGATGCACAATGAGCTGATTATGCAGCGGGAGCAGGCCGCCAGGGCGGAGAAACGAATACAGCATATCATCGATACGACACAGGACGTTATTTTTACCCTGGACAAGGAAGGTAACTTCACATTTGCCAACAAGACGATTGAGACGATCAGCGGCTATACGATCGAAAAGATCCTCACCAACAATATCCAGAACATACTATCCCCCGAATACCGCACGTTTATACCGGAACAGCTCAAGCAGCACAAGGATATTGCAGGGAGGCACCTCTATATAGATATGATGAAAACCGACGGCAGCAAGGTGCCGGTTGAGTTAAGCTTCCTGCCGATCAAGAACAGGGCTGGTGAACTGACAGGTTTCCAGGGCATAGCCCACGATATCACAGAAAGGAAGGAAGTGGAAAAAGCGCAAAGAGAAAAGGAGCGCTATCTCAAGGCCATTGCGCGTGTCGGGCAGATATTGCTGGAGACAAGGAAGGAAATACCTTATAAAAAGATTCTGGAAATATTGTGCAAGACTTCGGATATCCAGAATGCCTTTATATTATTGAACGATAAGTACAATATCCGCCCGTCTGGCAGTGCTGCGGCTGCGACTGATAAAAACGACAATAGCCAGCCTGCCGTCAGGGGCCAGAGGATTTACATCAGCTATACAGGCAACGGCAATGGCAATGGAAAGAGCAAGCTGTCACAGGACGTCCTGGAAAGCGACATGTTGAGCAAAAGTTTGATGGGTCTCTCAAGAAAGGAGGGCGCTATTGTAAGTTCCAGTAATGGCGAGATATCCAGCCTGATCCTGCCGATAATGATTAATTCCGAGTTCAACGGCGTAATAGGATTTGAAAAGTCTGTAGAATCCAGGGGATGGAAGGCGGTGGAGATAAACCTGCTTGCAACCTCCGCTACAATGATGGCCCAGTCTATTGAACGCCTGCAGGCCAGCAGGCAGATCAAGCAGCACTTTATCCAGATGACACGCATGATCTCGAGCGCCCTGCTGGCTGTCGATCCGTACACGGTCAGCCACCAGGAGAGGCTGGCGACATTATCAGTCATGGTGGGAGAACGACTGGGCCTTAGTGATGACCAGCTTGGATGGCTCCAGGTGGGGGCACTGCTGCATGACATCGGAAAGGCGGCCATTCCCAATACCATCCTGTACAAACCAGGCAGGCTGACTGAGGAGGAATGGATACTGATACGTTCACATGTCAAACGCGGCTATGAGATACTGCAGGGTATGAATTTGCCCGAGCATGTTATGGAGATGGTGTTGCGGCACCATGAACGCCTAGACGGCAGTGGATATCCTAACGGCATTAAGGGTAACCAGTTAAGCCTGGAGTCACGCATACTGGCCATATGCGATGTGGTTGAGGCTATGAGCTCGCACAGACCCTACCGGCCGGCGCGCAAGAAAGAGGAGATCATTGGCGAACTCCAGGAAGGCCGAGACCGGCTGTATGACGCCAGGCTGGTTGACCTGCTGGTCGACATCATTGAGCGCAATGAGTTCGATTTTAATTTCGATATTGCCAAACCTCATAAAATCGCAATGATGAATTGAACAGCAGTCTGATTGTGCTGTCGAATAACTTTGATAGATTGGGAAACCGTATTCTTAACGAGTCCGTGGCTATCTATGAATCTGTGGCTTCCTGGAGAGGACCGCTGTATAGTGATCTGATCTTCAGTCCGGATGATTGCTGGGCGTTGCGGCGCGGCCGTGCTCATATCGTAGACCATGAAAGTACGCCGGACATATGCAATTATATCGCCAGTGAGCAACTGCACGATGTTGGGTAAAAGAGAAATCGATTATACCGCCGATCGCACCCGGGACTTACCGAATTGAGGAGGTAAAAAAGGTCAAAGACTATTGTTGAAGACTGCCATGAAATTCCACGTAATGACACACAGGTAGAAGAAGGCTATTGAAGCTGTTGTGAATATGGCAAGCCTGGGGAAATGCTTGTAAATAGCCAACAGTGCCAGCGACAGCGCTGCTATGCTGATTATTTTGAGCGGAATGAAATTGCCCCCATATACGAAACCTGCTACCAGTGCATTAGCTTCGTACGCCAGTCCGCCCCTCACGAATACATCGGTCATGATCCCGTCCCATAGCTGAAACTGTGCCATCATCAATAGCACAAACAGCATATGGCCGCGGTTAAAGCGTTCCAAGGTATTACTGTGTGCAGTCATTGTATTCACCGATAGTTGTACGGGACTAATATTGCCTGTTAATTGAATTATGAGCCGGATGGATCAAAAAGGCAATCCGAATGGGTCATCGAAATGGGCCGGTAAGCCCGTTTGCGTACGGAAATAAGGAGGACTGCTGTGCAGAAAGGCGGTGGGAGCTATTTAGGCAGGAATATTTCCCAGAAAGGCGCCTGGCGGGTGCCCGTCACCATGCGTTTGCGGGGCGTCTTTTTTTCCACCTGGTAGGTTACAGAACGCTCGCTGGTACGCATGACCTGCCGGTTTGTGGTGTCAGACCACGTCCTGGCCACGTTGAAGCGCATATTCTGAGGGCGGGAGGGACCGCTGATGATTACGGCTATATCCCTGGCGCCTCTGGTGTTACATTCTACAGTGCAGGGGCCCTCGTAATTCAACCAGAGGTCGGATCTCCCGCCCAGCAAGAGTGCGAAGTTAAGTTTGAAGTTGGCCATATCCAGCCACTCTTGAAAAGTGCTGCTGTCGCCTGTCATTGTGAGTATCTCTCTCCTGAAACCGGAGGGTGGTGGCTCATCGGTGGCGAGGATGGTGGGTGGGGCCAATATCTGGCCGCGGGGGGCCATGTTGAATATGCTGACCGAGGTATATTCATAAAACTGCTGCGGGCTGAACATGACCTTGATCGTTTCACTTGCATGGGCGGGCAGTGCCGAGAGATCGTAACCATGGTACCAGACATGTTTGACCGCTTTGAAGGCAAAGGCAGCCGCTCCCCAGGAAATGCATGGTGAGAGCATATCTTCTCCTGTTATGGTTGTAGCCACGTCCACCATTTCAGAAAAAGGCTCACTGCGGTTTTCTGTAACAAACTCCGTGACATAATATGTCTCCTCGTACGATGTCGGGATGGAAATGCAGGACATCAGGAAAGCCATCAGCGCACCTGTGACAAGAAGGCTTATAAAGGCTGGTTTCATCGGGAAAACAATAGCTCCCAGAAAGGTATTTGCCTGAATTCATAGATGGTCCTTTGTTTTTTCACCTGGTAGGGCACCATCTGAGGCGTTTTTGCCTGATATGTAAGGGGACGGGTTTCCGTGGTATAGTAAACAGGAACAACGCTGAGCGAAAAGTCGCAGTTCCACTTGTTGTGAGGCCCGTTGATAATTACGGCTATGGTGCGGGCACTTCCGGCATCCAGTTCAATGATCTGGGCAATTTTGGGGTTGGTCCACACATTGGACCTGCCTCCCAAGAACTTGGCGCGGCCAAGCTGGCTGTTGGCCTGGTCCAGCCAGGTGCTGGTGGCGGACCCGGTGAAAAACGTCCAGTCGACCAGCCCTTCTTCCGAATTCCCCGTAGGGCCGATGGGATCAGGATAATCGATATGGCCAATACCTGTCATGTCGAACACGCTCAGGTACATCTTTTCATATTGCAGTTGGGGCTGGAAAAGAAGTTTCAGACGGCTGGTGTGGTCGCCGGTATATTCCGGCAGATCATAGCCGTAATACCAGACGTTGTAGTATTCCCTGTAATACAGTTCTGCGGAGTTCCAGTAATAGTGTGGCGTAAGTTTGTACTCAACGTTACCTGTATAGGCCACGCTGACATTTTCCGTCTGCCGGCCAGTTGTATATTCGGTCCGATACTCCGTTACCTCGTAGTCCTGCGTCACGGCGTATTCACGGTAGATGCAGCAAGGCAGGCCGATCAGGCAGACCGGCAGCAAAATCAGCGCTGCCCGGAGGATAAATCTGATTATAAGTACATTGTCGCGCATAATATTTGCTTTTAATAGCATAAGTTTGAGATTCTCCAATGTCAAAGTTATAATGCGGAAAAGATATTGGTACAGGAAGGGGGGCAAAAATGGTGAATAGAGTATCGTCCTTGATGCTTGTGGGTTTGGCATTATTGAGTGTTCCAGCCTGTTTGCCGGCCCCAGCGCAACAGGCGGCGCAGATTTCCCTGCAGCCGGCGCTGGTATGCAGTCCCAACAGCCTGAGCTTTACTGCCAGGGCCGGACAGGTAACGCCTATGGAGCAGGTGATAAATATCTCCAACCAGGGTGGTGGGATGCTGGCCTGGACGATCAGCGATAATGTGCGCTGGATCGAGGTCAAGCAGGCGACCAGTTCGGACATGCTGCAGGCAGGTGCAGTCAGGGCTGTAGTTGATCCTGCGGGGATGGCTGCCGGTGACTATACCGGCATTATCACGATAACGTCTGAAGGCGCCCTGGGCAGTCCCTGTCATGTGCCTGTATTCCTCAACGTTGCTTCTTTGGCAATCGGACCGGCGGTAATCCAGATGCCACAACAAGACTCTCCCCCGGGGGATACGGCGGTGATCTGGAAAAACGACAACGTATTCATACAGTATGCGGATACCAACTGCTGCATGGTCAGCGGCAGCATCACCAATACGGATAAATGGTGGTATTTGAGCAAGGTCACGATTACAGGCAGCAGGGGAATGGCGCTGATAGCCGAGACGTTGCCGCCCGGTGAGACCATTATCTATAGCCGCTGCATCCCCTGTTACCAGCGCGAGGATGTCAAACTGACCTATATGTGGTTCAAACCCTGATACAGACAGCCCGTCAGCAGCTATGTCTTTCAGCCGGTGGCAGGAGATGGTCATACCGAAGTACTACCACCTTTTTCCATTGAAATCATACCGTCCTTACCGCGATAACCATACTTGCGGCCGTTCCGCTCCGGACATTTGCGGTGCATAATAATACTGTCAAGAACAATAAAGACACAGGAGGGCGATATGGACAAGAAAGTTAAATTCAACGATATCTGGAAGAAGGATGCCGGAGTCAGGCTGTTGGCCAGCGGGATGATTGCTGACGGTATGCTCATGATCATTGCTTGCGCGGCCGTAGTTGCCATCATTCTTTAAATCCAGCCCCGGGCATTTCGCATAGGGAGACGCTCCAGAGCGTCTCCCTATTTATGGTGTAGTACTAATGTCACATCCAAAACAGGACGGTTACGCTATTGTAGATGGCGACGGGCGGGCATTAGAATATTTTTCAGAAAAGCAGGACATGAGGAGGGGAAAATGATACAGCGCAAATCATTCGTAGCCTCAATCCGGACGGATTGGAAAGCTATGATACTCTTCGGGTCTTTGTTGGTCTGTATGGCTTTAATCATCTTTGCAGTAGTAGTGATAACCCGCTTGGTATAACACTCTGCGGTTCTCCTCCTACGGGTATAAGGCGCCTGTGGCCAGGCGCCTTATACCTTTTTTAGCAGGGAAATCGGGTACCAGACAGTACC
>DKFA01000104.1 GCA_002452695.1 Dehalococcoidia bacterium UBA6808 | reverse complement strand
TGTAGCAGCCTACGTTCTTTGGCGCCGGACTAATCAGCGCCAATGGCAAGGTTTATCACCCATTCAACTAGACAGCCCGCAGCATCTTTTGTATTTTTTTCCACTGCCGCACGGGCAGGGGTCATTTCTGCCGATTCTGGAATCGCTTCGTTTTCCCGCAATCCCTTTCATATAAGATTTTCCTCCGTCCTTTTTCATTTCACATTGGCGAAATTTAAGCTCTTCTATGATCTCTGGCTTGTTAGTCAGGACGTATTTCATAACATCGGAAGTTTTATCAGTGTCACAACTGTTTCGCACGACCTCATGGTTGAGGCTCATTAAATCCAATTTGACGACAAACTCGGGCAATTTGATTTTATCCTCGTCAAGCCTGGTAAAGCTGAGTGTAACATCATGACAAGCGCAGCCGGGGTTGGTGCAGTATTGATCGGTAATAAAGTATTTCTCCATATCTTTGTATTGAAATGTAAAGGGATTGGCATCAATATCCCCAGGCACTCCATAATACACGATATCTGTATCATCGTCAGCCTGGCCGGCATGATAATGTTTTTTCCCGTATTGCTTGACCGCTTTTCGATGCGCCTTAAAAATCTCTTTAAACTCATCCAGGTTATCCAGGAATTCCGCGATCATTTTATCGGACTTGATACTCTGATTATGGATTTGACGCTCAATGATCCGCCAGGAACTCATATCCAGCCTGATCGAAAACAGCCCCCTGGTTCCCTGGCCTTCCTGGCTAACGATAAAGGATATGAAGACGTCGTTGCAGTCGCATGCCGGGATTTCACAATACCAGTCCTCAACGAGAACGACATGTTCGAAATCATTAAATCTTACCGCTACATAGTTGCGGGAGTCTTGTTTATCTTTTAAAGTCTGATAATACGGTATCATGTTGCCCACGATTTTTTGTTCCTCCATAAATGGATATTGACAATTCATAGCGTAAGCGACAATCGGCGCCAGCGCCTTTAACAACAATACTACGGTCACCGCCGCCGGCGATGATTGGTCACATTAGAAAACCTCCGACAATGGCAGTGGTCGTGTTTTTAAAGGCAAGACGCCGGTTAACGCCTTCCTGGATACAGACACTTTGTTCATTTCTCCCAGGCAGCAGAGTTTTCCTGCTCCGGTAGAAAGTTCACCAGATCGTCTAAAATGACTTCCCCGAGGGTTTAGCTGTCTGATTCATCCGCAGCAGAACCATAACCGGTCAACCTTGCAGACATCTTTCTTCGTCAGGCAGCAGCATTTTCTGGCACATGCCCGACAGAAGGCGTCACCGCCTACGGGAACATAGTCCGGGTCCACAAGTTCCTCCCTGGATGGCCAGACGATGACGGGGAACGGCTCCCAATCCAGCCTCTTGTTGCAATGATCGCAGACATAATGCGGGTCATCCCTGATCAGCCCGGTTGCCGGAGAGACACGGACTTGCCACAAAACCAGGGCCAATTCCGGCTCGGTGCGGGTAACGAAGATCATCGGTTTCGCCCCCTTCAGATCAGCTCATCGTCGTCCAGGCCTCTCTGCACCGCATCGGCATCGACGGTGGGGCTGTCGGCCTGGGCGGCGGCAATCAGGGCATAGCGACAGATATTGTTGACCCGACGGGGCGCCCCCTTCGAGCACTGGTAGATGAGCCCGATGGCGTCATCAGTGAAGATCTGCCTGTCACATCCGGCCACTTTCAGGTGGTGCAGGATGTAGCCGGAAACCTCGTCCTCACCCAAGCACGGCAGGCGGTAGTGGACGCTTATCCGCTGCCGGATGCACTCCAGCACCTGCAGGCGCAGCGTCTCGGCCAGCCGGGGCTGGCCGGAGAGGATCACCATCAGTGGCGAGAAGGAATCAGCGCGGTAGTTGAGGGCGAAACGGAGTTCGCTCAACATGGGCACCGGGAGTTCCTGGCTTTCATCTATGACTACAATGGAACGTATCCCTTTCTGGTGCATGTCCATCATGGCATCAGTGACCAGGCGCTTGTTCTCCGATATGCCCCGGCCGGGACGGACGCCTACCTGGTGCAGCAGGCACCGGTAGAACTCCGCCGGCGAAAGAGCGGAGCTGGCCAGGTAGATGTAGCGATACCGGGAGGCATCCAGGCTGTGGATACATGAGCGAATGGTCGTCGATTTGCCGCAGCCTACCTGTCCGGTAATCACCGCCAGCGAGCCGGTATCTATGGCATGGCGGAGCCTGGCCAGCAGTTCCCGGTGTCCCCGGGATACGAATACTTCATGTGGGCCCAACTCCCGGGAGAAAGGCTCTCTGGTAAAGGAGAAGTAGCTACTCATCCCGCTTCACCTCCAGCGCATGGGCAAAAGACAGGCCGGAGCGCCTGACGGCATCGATCCTGTGTTCCTGCACGATGGCCTGCATGGCCTGTTCCAGGGCGTTTTTGCTGTCGGACTGACGCTCGGCAACTCGTTTGTCGGTAAAGTTCTTCATCCGGTAGGGGCGGGCCTCGCACCGGAAGACACCTTCGCAGTAGACTAAGATCCGACGCAGGTCATAGGGATTGAAGCGAAGTTCCGCGGTCTTGCCGAGCAGGTCCTCGTCCACCTCGTACAGGTTGCCGTAGATCTTCACTGCTCCGAGAGAACTCACTTCCCTTCTTTCCCGCCATAGAAACGCTTGGCGCACGGTGGCCGGCTCGACCTGCCGGGACATGTTCAGGTGGTTCTTCCCGGCATTCTCCAGTGCCTGGCGGGGGCTCATCTTCAAGGTGCTGTGGCGCCGCTCGTGGTAGCGCCGCTCCAGCCAGGCGGAAAAGAGGCTGTTGACATCTGCAAGAGCGGTCAGCTTACCGGAGTCGATCTGTTCTTTCAGCAAGGGCTCGAACTTCTCGGCTACCGTCCTGAACCATCTTTCAATTTTTCCGCGACCCTCCGGCGACCCGGGCAGGCTGTGTTTGACGGCAAAGCCCAGTTCGGCTGCAATGCGCAAAAGATGCTGCGAGCGGAAAGTTTTGGCATTGTCGGTGTAGAAAAGTGATGGGAGATGATGCTTTAAAATGGCTTTCATCAGAGTATCTTCAATGCAGGGCCGGTTCTCGTTCCAGTAGAATTCGGCGTGAACAATGAAACGCGTAAATGAATCAATGATGGCAACCAAGCGCAGCCGCCTTTTTCTGGCCAGCGCTTCATCATAGAGATAGGGGCCGTCCCAGACATCGCAGATCCACAGCACGTGGGCGCCGTCCACGCTGAGCAGGCGGTAGCGCTTCTTCACTACCCGCTTCAGGGATGGGCGGTCCTTGGCAAGTCGGCGCAGGTGGCGGTTCAACGTGCTGACGTTCATCCGCCCGGCCCCGGCCACACCGGCTGAGCACAGCTCCTCAATGATACTGTCTGCCGACAACTCCGGACGGGTCTCCCGGATCTTCACGGCCTCGTCCAGCGCTTCCTGAGGGAAGGCCTTGAGAGACCCCTGCTCAGGGCGCACCTGCGGCTTTAAGCCCTCCAGGCCGAATTTTAGATAGTTCGATAGGTACCTCTCAATGGTGCGCTTACCTAAAGTGATCAGAATACCATCTACATTGCAGTGCAGCGTGCCGGCGATCTCCTCGATCATGATCTCCTGGGCCCCTCTGGGCAATGGCCTATTAAGCAGCGGGGAGATCACCTCATACCGCTGCAGGGCGACCTTGGAGCGCCGGTCGTCTTCTGGTTCTTTCATCCCATTTTCCCTCCTGGCTGATGGATTTTGAGAAGTTTTTCCTCATGTCACCATCATGGGACAAACCAGTATGTTTGGCGATAGCCATGGTTTGTGGTAAAATCCTTATTTAAGGAAGCATTACACGGGTATCGGCATCTCTTTTACCCGGGATCTGGCCCTCCCCAACAGGGCGCCCCAGAGGTCCCAGTCTCCCCTGCCGATCAGGTTGCAAAGACCCATCAGCCGGTTAAGGTGAGGATAGCCGATCCATCCGGCAAATTGCCGTAGCCAGGCAAAGAGCAACCTTGGAGCATTGTCAACGCCAGACGCCATCAATGGCAGTATCGTCGGCATGAGTTTAAGAATACGCCGGATGGCCTGAAAAACGATAATTAAGGCCTGGGCAAAGGTCAGACGGATCCACCGGGACACCGTCCGCGGATCGTAATTGATCCTTGCTGCGCTGTCACGAATGCTGTTTCCCGCCAAGTTTTCAATGACTACCTGTTCAATGGTATCCAGCGGTTCTCTCTGGTAAGGTAATACCATAACCGGCCAGTAGCTTATCGTCTCCTGGCACGGCTTGCAGTAAGCATTGAAGATTGTTATTTCGGTAACATTAACGTGATCCAGGATTAGCCCGCGGATCCAGTGTGTATTCCAGCAGGGTTTATGATCGGGGTTGTTGAGGCAAACCGGTTTGGGCGGAAGATAAAGTTTCGGATTTTCCAGATAACACTGGACATTGGGACAGTATATTGTTAATCTCATCCTAAGTGGGGGCTTCCAGCCGCCATCTTGCGGGCATATGGAGGGAGTTGCTGAATTCATTTACTCCCTATGTCGCTAATGACTAAGAAACCATCTCCTTATTTAGTTGCCAAGAGATGGCTTTTCTGCTTTTACCGCCAATATTCCTGCTTTCTTATCAGGCAATTATTGCTGCCAGAGGCAATGCATTATTATCCGTCAGTTTACGTGGGCAGTCACA
>DKFA01000053.1 GCA_002452695.1 Dehalococcoidia bacterium UBA6808 | reverse complement strand
CCTGAGATCATGAATATTTGATTCATATAAGGGAATCGTTTAAAATGGTCATAATAAAGTAAAAACGTTAATAAAGAGGTCGGCCATTTCGTCTAGATATCGAGGTTTGATCACTTTAGGGAAGCACAGCTTATGCGATGCAAATAAGCTGTGCTTGTTTTTTGTATGAGCGTCGAGAAAAAGCCCGCAGCCAGAGAAAAGAACGACAATCTTTTCACGAGTGAAGGATTCATAGTCGGTGGACCGTCCGTGCCCTCAGATAAAACCAGCCTTGTCTCCAGCCGTACTTATATACCTCCCTCAATTCTTAACCTGATCATGCGCTCCACCGATTTTGTCTATGTTGTGGATGCCGATGCCTGCTTCATCACCGTCAATAACGCAGCTTGCCGTGCGCTGGGATACAGTCAGCAGGAGTTGCAAGGTATGGGCGTGCCCGACATAGATATTGTCTATGATAATGTTGCCTGGCAGAAGACCTTCAGCAAACTGAGGAAGGCAGGATCTTTCCGCATCGAGACGATGCAGCGCAGTAAGGATGGGGAGATGATCCCCATAGAGATGACGGTCAACTATCTTTTGTATTACGGTAAAGAGTACTGCATAGGCATCGGGCGGGATATAACTGACCGTAAACAGATACAGGATGCACTCAGGGAGAATGAAGAAAAATACCGCCGTTTGATTGAAAGCGCAGGCGCCGGGGTTGTTGCGATCAACCAGGCCGGCAATATAACCTATGTGAACAGGACGATTTGCCGTATGACCGGTTGCGAAAGCGGCGAATTGATCGGTAAGAACTACCTGATACTTGTACATGAGGAAGATAAGGATTTCCTGCAGAGCGCCTTTGACAATGCATTGAACAGCGACAGCGCTGGGCCGCCGATCGAGTTCCGCATGGTCCATAAAAGCGGGAGCGCCGTCTGGTGCAGCTGCAATCCATCCGTGATACATGATGACGGAAAACTGGTGTCGATTAATGCGGTGGTGCAGGATATTACCAGGCGGAAGACACTGGAAGAAGCCCTGATAGCCAGTGAAAAAAAATACAGGGCGGTGGTCGAAGACCAGCTTGAAATGATCTGCAGGTTCGTGCCTGATGGGACGATCACCTTTGCCAACAGCGCCTTCTGTCGTTTCTATGGTAAGTCCAGCAGCGACATCGTGGGTAAAAGCTATCTTTCTCTGTTGCCCGAATCGCAATACCCCTCTTTTACTGCGGATATTGAGGAACTGCTGACCGAACCGCACCGTGTAATCTACGATATTCAGCCGTATTCACGTGACGGCGATACCAGGTGGATGGAGCAGACGCTGCGGGCGCTGGTCCGTGAGCATGAGCAGGTCGTCAAGTTCCAGGTAGTATTGCGGGACATTACCGACAGGAAGAAGGCTGAGCAGGCCTTAAGGGACAGTGAAGAGCAGTTCAGGATTATTTTCAACAGCATCCAGGATGGTTTCGCTGTCTTCGAGATAAACTATGATGAGAATGATAACGTTATTGATGCCAGATTCCTGGAGATCAATCCTGCTTTTGAAAGGATGACCGGCGTGCGTGCCAACGAAGTGCTGGGCAAGACGCTCTGGGAGGTCTTCCCGACCATGCGCCTGATGACGGCGGACAGGTGGAAAGCAGCAATTACCGAGGGGAAAAACCTGCGGATAGAAGAGTTCTATTCACGTTCACTTGATAAGTATTTTCGTGTCAATGGGCTTAGCCCCAAGCGCGGTCGGTTTGCCATCCTGATCTCAGATCTGACTGATCATAAAAAAATGACAGAGAAGCTGGTGCGCGCCGACCGGCTTTCCTCTCTGGGCGAGATGGCGGCGGGCCTGGCGCACGAGATAAACAATCCTCTTACCGGTGTAATCGGGCTTTCGCAGCTCATCATGGAGAGACAGGATGTGCCGGGCAATATCAAGGAGGACATTAGTGGAATCAACCGGGAAGCCAACCGGGCGGCCGGTATACTGCGTGATTTCCTCATCTTTGCCCGTGGGCAAAAACCGGACATGCAGGAAGCTGATATAAATAAGGCGATAGAGGAAGTGCTCAAATTACGGTTGACCTACATGAAGAAATCCGGCATAGAAGTCTACACCAGTTTGGCGTCAGGACTGCCGCGGCTGCTGATAGATGTGACACAAATACAGCAGGTATTGCTGAACATCATTCTTAACGCGGAGTATTTCATGGTCGAAGCGCATAAGAAGGGCAGACTGAACGTATCCACGTTACTGGCTGACAAAGTGGTTCGCATAGTCATACAGGATGATGGGCCGGGTATACCCCAGGCGATCATGCCACACATCTTTGACCCGTTTTTCACGACCAAGGAATACAGCAAAGGCACAGGGCTTGGCCTGAGCATCAGCTATGGCATTATCAGCGAACATAACGGAAATATTTACGCTGAGAGTAAGCCCGGCCAGGGCGCCAGCTTCATTATTGAGCTACCTGTGCCCACAGGATAAACGCCGCCGGCGATTTTTCCGTTTATATTTTGCCCGGGATTAAAGGCACAGTTATACTTTTAATAGCAGGCTGTAATTTAAATGCAAAAACAGATTATCTTTCTTATGCTGTTGTCGATCTTGCTGCCGGCAGCATGTTCATCTCCTGCATCGAGCGTTGCCCAGCAGCGGCCGGAAGTCGTGCTGTTCAGGGCTGATAATACCAACCTGGAAATGGGCACATCGACAATGCTGCGCTGGCAGGTCACAGGGGCAGACAGCATCGAGATCGATGGAGGTATCGGCAAGGTCGGCGCCAGCGGCAACATGCAGATCAGACCCACCTCACTTTCCGCCTACAATCTGACGGCCAGCAACCCCGGTGGCACGGTGGTCTGCTCTGTCATCATCAACGTCAAACCGTTTGTCAAAGTGACGGGCACTACCACTGCTGCATCTCAGCCATCCTCGCCGCAGGATGCCCTGAAGTATTTACCCAGGCTGCAGGCTAACGAATCGTACGTGTTTTACGGTGATGCCGTTATGGTTGGCGCCGACGAGCACTACATAGTCATGCGCAATAACCCGTCCGCTCGCAACCCATCGTGGGCAGAGTTGGTGGCCTTTTTACAATCCGATACTACCGATAAGTGGACCTATGTGCCCGGTAAATTCACCTGCGGTGACTTTGCCGAGAAACTGCATAATAACGCCGAGGCTATCGGTATCCGCGCGGGGTTGGTAGCTGTTCAATTGAAGTCCTCCGACATGACGGAAGGAGTGGTCAATCACTCATTAAACATGTTCGAGACGACGGACCGCGGTCTGGTTTATATAGATACCACGTCATCGTCACAGGGATTTTATGCCGACAAGATGGTGGATGTGGTGGTAGGGGAGGACTATATACCGGTTGCGCTTTTCCCTCAGCCGGGGCAGATGCAGAAATGGCCCAGCATGGGAGTTGTGCTGGCCTTTGATATTAAACAATGGTGAAACTGGACCAACCACGATGGTACGGTGGTCATTACCGGGAAAGCCGAGTTGTTCCTTCCCCGTTGAGCCGTGATTTCTCATCAGGCACGTAATCTTCAATTCATGCGATAATATTGTGATTAAATTGTGAGGAGATCCATTAAGCATGAGCAAATTCATTGATAAGCTAACCAGTTTAAATAAGGCTACCGTTGCCCCGATGGGCTTCGGCAAGCCGGATGTGGTGGAGAAGCCTGCCAGTATGCTGATTATTGCCGAAATCGGCGGTAAAAGCGAAGATGACATACAGACACTGGCCGGCGCGGGTCTGGTTGCCGGGCTGGTCGACAGCGCAGGTCTGCCCCCTGCTGCACTGGCGAAACTGATTAAAGGCAAAGGCGATCTGATTATGGGGATGGTGATATCCAACGGGAAGACGACCGGACAGAAGACAGTCAATGGAGAAATAGATTTTATTGTCTTCGAGCCGGGGCTTCCGCTCAAATCATTTGAAGGGCGTGATCTTGAGCAAACCGGCAGGATAATCAAGCTGGAGTTGTCAGTTGATGCAGGACTGCTGCGCTCGGTCAATAATCTTTATCCTGGAGTGGATGCCGTGCTGGTTGATCTCTCAATTTCTCCCCTCACCATAGAGCAGATGATGTTATGCCGCAGGGTGGCCGATTTCAGCGGGCAACCTGTAATAGCACGCGTAGCCAGTGTCCTGTCGGCAGTTGAGTTGACTGCCCTGCGTGATGCAGGGGTGAAGTGCCTTTTACTGGGGTCCGACGCCGGCGCAGACGATGTGAAGGCGCTGATCACAGCCATCAAAGCATTACCCAAGCCAAATAAAAAGAAATCACTCCAAAGCAATAACATTCTACCTTTGATTCCCATTGGTTTCGGGGCTGGGAAGGAAAAAGAAGACGAAGGAGATGACGACGACTAATCACCTGAGGATGTATCGATGACCGACAATTTCTGGATGTTCATTTTTTCCACGGTCGGCATTTCACTTTCAGGTGTGATGCTGCCTGGACCGCTGACAGCAGCCACAATAGCAAGCGGCTATAGTGACAGGAATGCAGGTCTGATGATAGGTATAGGGCACGGCATTGTCGAGTTACCCATCATCGCATTGGTCTACTTGGGCTTTGCCAATTATTTGAGTATGCCAATTGTCAAGCAGGTGACCGGGGTGGCTGGAGGATTGTTGCTGATAACGATGGGTCTGATGATCTTTTTTACGTTCAAAAAGCCGGTGCAGGCAACATCGAGGCTGACACATACTCCACTGGTTACCGGCATAATCATGACGGCCGGCAACCCCTATTTTCTATTGTGGTGGGCCACTATCGGGGTGGCGCTGATAGCCATGGCTGCGTCATTTGGATTGGCGGGTATACTTTTGTTTGTCGTGCTGCACCTGGCCTGTGACATAGGCTGGGACCAGTTTTTGTCGGTTACTGTGTTCAAGACGAAGCACCTTTGGACGCCGCATGTGCAAAAGCTAATCTTTTCGATCTGCGCGCTGATATTGATCGGATTTGGAATCTATTTTGGCTTTTCGGTCTTCCTGTCTGCTTAACAGGCCTGCTGTATTGCCTGGAAGTACTTGCCCTCGGTCTTGATCGACGGTGCGACCACCATCCTGGTCTTCTGGAATTCCTTGATCGTAAGCGCTCCGCACACTCCCATTGCTGTGCGTAATGCCCCTACGTAGTTCTCCGTACCGTCGGTGCGATGGCTGGGACCGAAGAGTACCTGTTCCAGAGTAGCATTGACGGTGGTCCTGATGCGTGTGCCCCTGGGCAGTGTGGCTGAGGGTTGCGACATGCCCCAGTGGTATCCTTTGCCGGGCGCTTCCTGAGTGCGGGTGAGGATGGAGCCGAAGACCACGCCGTCGGCGCCCGAGGCAAAGGCCTTGGTCATATCGCCGCTGACGCGGATGCCGCCATCGGTGATGATCGACACGTAGCGCCCGGTCTCCTTGGAATAAACGTCGCGCGCTGCTGCGCAATCGATGGTGGCGGTCACCTGAGGGACGCCGATGCCCAGCACCTCGCGTGATGTGCAGGCCGCGCCCGGGCCGATCCCAACCAGGAGGCCGTCGATGCCTGTACGCATCAGTTCGAGGGATGCTGAATAGGTCACGGTATTGCCTACGATGATGGGAACGCGTATCTGGCGGCAGAGGTCGGTGAAGCTGAGTCCACGGTAGCTCTTGGAGATATGGCGGGCGGTAGTGACCGTCGACTGAATGACGATGATGTCGGCCCCGGCCTCCTCGGCGATGGGGGCAAGTTTTTTGGTAGTGGCAGGTATCAGTGAGACGGCGCAGACAGCGCCGGCTTTTTTGATCTTCTTGATGCGTTTGGCGAGAAGATTGTCCTTGATGGGCTCGCTGTACACTTTCTGCATGAGGGCAGTGACCTTGTCGGTAGGGGCCTCAATGATCTCATTAAGGATTTCTTCGGGGTTCTCATACCTGACTTGTACTCCGTCGCAATTCAGGATGGGCAGCCCCCCGGCTTTGCTGAAGGCAATAGCGAAATCGGTATCCACTACGGCATCCATGGCAGCAGCCACGATGGGGATGGCGAATGTAAGATCGCGGATTTTCATCTCGATGTTAGTCTGGTCGGGGTTGACCGTAACATCGCCGGGGACTATGGAAACTTCGTCGAAACCATAGGACCTTTCAAGTTCCTTAAATTTAGGTAAAGACATATCAGACCTCAAAAGTGATTGGTGGAGACTATAGCAAAATAGTGTGTGTAAAGTCAAGCTTGCGTATTCACTTGACAACAACAACTATTGAGTATGGCCAAGCCCAAGACTGTGAATAATGGCTTTGTCGAGGTCGATTATTTTGGCAGGCGGCACTACCCCGATCTTCTTTACCAACCTGTTTTTATCAATGGTCATAATTTGGGCCAGATTTACAGAGGTGTTTATATCCAGACCGCTTTCCCTGGCTGTAATATTGAAAATAAAAGGAAAAGGTTTATTGATGGCTGTTGCATGCGGCAACACGGGTAGGCACATCCAGAGGAGCTCATGGGATTATATTACAAGGTGCAAAGGTTTCACATGTGATAACATGCAGCCGGGCACAGTATTATAGGAAAGTCAGCAAAATGACCATAAAGACAGCGAAAATCAGGTTTCCTGATCGCAGAAAGCTTGGTGAGCCGCACTGGACTCGAACCAGTAACCGGTTGATTAAGAGTCAACTGCTCTGCCAGTTGAGCTAGCGGCCCAAGAGTAATTATGTTAGCATCCAGATTGGATTGACGTCAAATTTGTTTTCCTCCCGGCTGATCTATAATAATAGTGCGGCGGGAAAATGGAAAAATGTTTCGAGGTGATAGATCACACAGCCGATATCGGTATCATGGCGTATGGTAAAACCCTGGCAGACATGATGTCGGCGGCGGCCGAGGGCATGACCGGACTGATGACTGATATCTCACGGGTCGGCAATAGACTGCACAAGAGGACGGAACTGCAGGAAGCCGATGGGGAGACATTGCTGGTAACGTGGCTCAACGAACTGCTGTATCAATATGAGGTGGAACGATTGCTGTTCAGCAGTTTTGATGTGAAGGTTCAAGAAGGGAATCGTCTGACAGCGGATTGCCGGGGAGAGAAGTTCGACCCCGCCAGGCACCGGATTATACGCGAGATCAAGGCAGCAACTTACCATAATCTTAAGATAATGAAGGAAAAAGATGGCTATACAGCGCGCATTATTTTTGATATTTGAGGGGAGGGTAGCATGAGTCCCTGGCAGGGAACGATACGCAGGGTAGATGATTACCGCTGGGAGATTCCGCAGGACTATAAAGCCGGTATGAAGGTGCCCGGACTGGTCTATGCCGACAGCCGCATGCTCGACGTAATACGCCAGGAGCAGTCGCTGGAGCAGATGGCCAATGTAGCCTTCCTCCCAGGTATTGTGGGTCGCAGCATGGCCATGCCTGATATCCACTGGGGCTACGGCTTTCCCATAGGCGGCGTGGCTGCGACCAGGGTAAGCGATGGTGTGGTCTCCCCCGGGGGCGTGGGATACGATATCAACTGTGGCGTCAGGCTGCTGCGTACCAATCTGATAGAGGACGAGGTCAGGCCGAAGATTAAGGAACTGGTCGATGACCTGTTCAGGAATATCCCCTCGGGTGTGGGTTCTGAAGGTAAGATCAAGGTTAATATGAAGGAAATCGATGAGGTGCTCAGTAGGGGGGCGCTGTGGGCTGTCGAGCATGGCTACGGCAACAGGGACGATCTGGACGTCACTGAGGAGAACGGCTGCATGAAGACAGCCGACCCGGACAAGGTGAGCGACCGGGCCAAAAAACGTGGTGTGCCGCAGCTTGGCACGTTGGGATCGGGCAATCACTTTCTTGAAATACAGGTGGTAAGGGAGATTTATGATGAAAAAGCAGCGCGAGTGATGGGCATAACTCAACCAGGGCAGGTGCTAGTGCTGATTCATACAGGTTCCAGGGGATTGGGGCATCAGGTATGTGACGATTATCTACGTACCATGGGTGAGGCTGTGCGCCGCTACGGCATCGCTTTGCCTGACCGCCAACTGGCCTGTGCCCCTGTGGAATCGGATGAAGGGCGTGATTACCTGGCAGCCATGGCCTGCGCGGCCAACTATGCCTGGGCCAACCGCTTATGCATCACGCACTGGACGCGTGAATCCTTTGCCAGAATATTAGGCAAAAAGATAGAGGTCCTCGGACTGCAGCAGGTATATGATGTTGCGCATAATATTGCCAAGATTGAAACCCATACCGTGGAGGGCAAGAGCGAAAAGCTATGCGTACACCGCAAGGGCGCTACAAGGGCATTTCCAGCAGGCAAGCGCGGCGTGCCTCAACGGTATCAGACAATTGGTCAACCGGTGCTGATACCAGGCGATATGGGCAGGCGTTCCTACATTGCCCTGGGCACGGAACGGGCACTGCAGGAGACATTCGGCTCTACCTGCCATGGTGCGGGCAGGATACAGAGCAGAGGCGCAGCCAAGCGCGAGCAGCGCGGACGGGATGTGGCCAGCCTGTTGGCAGCCCGAGGCATTTATGTGCGGGCGGAGAGCATGGAATCACTGTCAGAGGAAGCATCCAGCGCTTACAAAGACATCGGTGATGTGGTCAGGATAACCCATCAGGCGGGCATCTCGCGCAGTGTGGCTATGGCTGAGCCGGTCGGCGTAATCAAGGGTTGACAGAAATAAAAACCGGTTGACTGCCAATCAACGTGAGTTGTAGAAAAATGGCCAATCGTGTAAAATAGGTATAAATTTTTAATAAGGAGATATTATCATGGCATTTGCTAGAGAAGTTGTGCTTGTTGACTATTTACGTTCTCCGTTTTCCAGGTCTCGACCGAAGGAGCCCGCGAAGGACCTTCTGAACGAGTGGAGGATGGACGAAGTATTGGCCATGCTATGGAAAGAGCTTATCAAGCGGAACAACCTTGATCCCCAACTGATTGACGAAGCCATTACCGGCACCGCCACCCCCGTACTAGAACAGTTCACATATGGGGGCAAATTTCCTGCATATTTAGCCGACCTTCCGTTTGAAGTTTCCTGCCAGCAGGTTGATCAGCAGTGCGGTTCTGCGCTGGCCGGCGTCAGGACTGGTGTGCTATCCATAGCTGCCGGAATGGCCGATGTTATCCTCTGCGGCGGTGAGGAGCACATGACCCATGTTCCCATGGGTGGAGCCGGAGCCATCAAATATCCAGATAGCCTGATCAATGATCCACATTACAAGAGAGTCGACCTGATGTTCTCTGTCAATATGGGCTTCACCGCCCAGAAGCTGCAGGAAATGCATGGGGTGAGCAGGGAAGAGATGGACAAATTTGCTCTGCGTTCGCACCGACTCGCATCGGCCTCCAGGGAATGGCTCAAGGGCGAGATACTGCCCATACCTATCACCCTGGAAGACGGCAAGAAGGTTATGTTTGATTATGATGCAGCAGTCAGGGGCGATACGACTATGGAACAGCTGGCCGCCCTTAAACCGGCCTATAAACCGGACGGCACCATCACTGCCGGCAACGCCTCACCGCTCAATGCGGGCGCGACTGCCTGCCTTATCATGAGCAAAGAAAAGGCCAAGAAGCTCGGCCTCAAATGGATGGCAACGTTTGTATCCTTCGGTATGGCAGGCGTTGATCCAACCATCATGGGCGAAGGCCCTGTACCTTCCACCAAGAAGGCGCTCGAGTATGCCAAGATGAAGGCTGACGATATCGATTACTGGGAGATCAACGAGGCTTTCGCCATCGTTACCATGCGCGCAATGATGGAATTCAAGATCCCTGAAGACAAAGTCAATATCCATGGCGGCGCCATGGCTATCGGCCATCCTCTGGGCGCCAGCGGCATCAGGCTGCTCGGAACCCTTGCCAGGATACTGAAAGAGAAGAAAGGCAAGTACGGCTGCGCCACCATGTGCGAAGGCGGCGGCCAGGGTGTTGCCTGCATTATCAAGAACGAGTAAAGGCGAATTTTATGCTGACGAAAAAGGGCGGCCGATCGGCCGCCCTTTTTCAATCGGATTTGGATCGTATTTCAGGCCATGCGCCTGCCCTTTTTATCGATCTTAAGCAGGAAGTATTCCATGCTGTCGTAAAGCGCCAGCCAGCTGGCCTCGATGATGTTTGTGGAGCTGCCCACCGTACGCCACTGTACCTTGCCGTTGCTGGACTCGATGAACACGCGCACCAGCGACCCGGTGCCGCTGTTGCCTTCAAGAATGCGCACTTTGTAGTCAATCAGGTCAACGTTTTTCAGCCCTGGGTAGAACTCCAGCAGACCTTTGCGCAGGGCATAATCCAGCGCGTTGACCGGGCCGTTGCCCTCGGAGGCGGTATGCATGATCCTGTTGTCTACTTTAACTTTGATTGTGGCCTCGGCCAGAAGCTGCGATCCGTTAGCGTAGGCGGAGGGTGTCCTGCGGTGCCTTTCCACCACCACCATGTAATCCACCAGCTCAAATGGCGGCTTGTAATTGTCCTGGGACCGTATGATGAGCAATTCAAATGAGGCATCGGCATCCTCGTACTGAAACCCCAGGCTTTCCTGGCGCTTAATCTGTTCCAATATTTTGAGGGTCTGTTTATCGTGCGGCTGCAATTGTATGCCCAGTTCCCTGGCCTTGTAGATAATATTGCTCTTGCCCGAAAGCTCTGAGATGACGACGGTGGGTCTGTTGCCCACCGTATCAGGGTTGATGTGCTGATAGCTGTCCGCCCACTTGCTCAGGGCTGATACATGTAATCCTGCTTTATGCAGGAAGGCGTTGCTGCCTACGTAGGGGAGGTGCGACATGGGTGGCAGATTGGCCACCTCGGCGACAAAACGGGAGACCTCGGTAAGCCGGGACAACTGTCTGTCGCTCAGGCATTTAATGCCCAGCTTGAGCTGCAGACTGGGTATGATAGAGCAGAGGTTGGCATTGCCGCAGCGCTCGCCGTAACCGTTAATGGTACCCTCGATGTGGCTGACGCCCTGCTCAACGGCCGCCAGCGAGACTGCCACGGCCAGCTCACTGTCATTATGGGCATGAATACCCAGCGGGCATTTGATCTTCTTTTGTACGGAGGCGATGATATTTGCTGCTTCGGAGGGTAGTGTGCCGCCGTTGGTATCGCAGAGCACGAGGCAGTCGGCGCCACCCTCTACCGCCGCGGCCAGTGTTTTGATTGAATAGGCGGCGTTGGACTTAAAGCCATCAAAGAAATGCTCGGCGTCAAAGAATACTGTCAGCCCCCTGGCTTTGAGGAAGGCCACTGATTCCCTGATCACATCTAGGTTGTTCTGCAAAGTGGTTTCCAGCACCTGTTTGACCTGGCGGTCCGAAGTCTTGCCCACGATATTAACAGCTTTGGCGCCGGAATCTACCAGAGCTCTCAGTCCGCTGTCATTTTCCACAGTGGTATCGATGCGCCGGGTGCTGCCGAAGGCCACCAGTACGGCGTTCTTCAACTTAAGGTTGCGGGCCTTCTGGAAAAATTCAGTGTCCTTGGGATTAGAGCCGGGCCATCCGCCTTCGATAAAATTTATGCCCAGGTCGTCCAGCTTCTGGGCGATTTTGAGCTTATCAGTGACGGTGAAGGAAATACCCTCCTGCTGCGAGCCGTCTCTCAGTGTGGTGTCGTAAATTTCAACTTGTCTCATATATTAATTATAGCGGTTTATTTTAAGCGGACGGATTCTGATAACCTGTCCCTACAGTTAAATGATGTATGAGGCAATCAATTTGCCCATCTTTTCGGTGCCGACCTTCTTCGATTCAGGTGTGGCGATATCGTTTGTGCGGTAGCCTTCGTTCAGCGTCTGTAGCACGGCCTTTTCTACTGCTGCTGATTCCTCCGGCAGTCCGAGCGAGTAGAAGAGCAGCAAGGCTGTGCTGAGGATGGTAGCGATGGGGTTGGCCAGATCTTTACCAGCGATATCGGGAGCGCTTCCGTGTATCGGTTCGTAGAGGCCGAAAACGCTGGGTTTTCTGCCGCCGGGTATGCCGGCCAGACTGGCAGATGGCAACATGCCCATGGAGCCGGCCAACATGGAGGCTTCGTCGGTCAGGATATCGCCAAACATGTTTTCGGTAACTATTACGTCGAAATAGGACGGCTCCCTGATCAGTTTCATAGCGCAGGCATCCACCAGCATGTTGTCCAACTGGACCTGCGGGTAATCGCGGGCAATTTCGGAGGCAATCTGCCGCCACAGGCGTGAAGTCTCCAGTACGTTGGCTTTATCGACCGATGTGAGCTTTTTACGCCTTGACAGAGCCAGTTCGAATCCGGTGCGGATGATGCGTTCGATCTCCTTCTCGGAATATTTCATAGTATCGACGGCGCGCCTGCCGCGCGAATTGATCCATCTCTTCTGGGGTTTGCCGAAATACAACCCGCCAGTAAGCTCGCGTATTACGATCATGTCAACGTTGCGCACGACATCCGGCTTGAGGGTGGTGGAATTCTGCAGAACATTAAACATCTTGACCGGGCGCAGGTTGGCGAAGAGCCTGAGCTCTTTGCGCACAGCCAGCAGGCCCTGTTCCGGCCTGGTTTTGGCATTGGGATTGTCCCATTTGGGGCCGCCTACGGCGCCCAGCAGAACCGCATCGCTGCTGCTGCAGATATCGAGTGTATCTTGTGTCAGTGCGGAACCGAATTTGTCAATCGAGATGCCGCCTATGTATCCTTCCTTGAAATCAAACCGGTGGCCGAAGCGTTTGCCTACGGCTTCGAGTACGCGCTGGCCTTCTCTGGTCACGTCCGGCCCGACACCGTCGCCGGGCAGTACAGCTATCTTGAAATTCAATTTATTTAGCTCCTGCCAGTTTTTTCCTGGTGTATTCGACCAATCCCCCATTGTTGACTATTTGCATCATGAAATCGGGATAGGGTTTGGCCTTGAACTTCTTCCCCGTCGTAACATTGGTAATGACACCCGACTGGAGGTCAACCTCGACCGTGTCGCCGGCCTTGATATGGGTCTCGGCCTCGGCACATTCCAGCAGGGGCAATCCGATATTAATAGCATTGCGAAAGAAGATGCGGGCGAAGCTGACGGCGATGACACAGGAGATCCCCGCAGCTTTGATGGCGAGAGGCGCGTGCTCGCGGGAGGATCCGCAGCCGAAATTGGCATCGGCTGCGATGATATCGCCGGGTTTGACGTTCTTGACGAATTCGACATCGATGTCTTCCATGCAATGTTTGGCCAGTTCGTGCGGGTCATGTACGTTGAGGTAGCGGGCGGGTATGATGGCATCTGTATCGACGTTGGCGCCGTATTTAAATACTATTCCTTTCAGCGGCATTATTTTAACTCCTCCGGGCTGGCGATCCTGCCCAGGACGGCGCTTGCCGCCGCGACGGCAGGATTGGCCAGATAAATTTCTGACTTGGTGTGTCCCATGCGGCCAACGAAGTTGCGGTTGGTGGTAGAGAGGCACTTTTCGCCCTCGGCCAGTACGCCCATATAGCCGCCCAGGCAGGGCCCGCAGGTGGGTGTGCTGACTACGGCCCCGGCAGTAATAAAGATCTCGATCAACCCCTCCTTTAGGCAGTCCATGTAGACCTGTTGAGAACCGGGTATGATAATGCACCTGAGACCTTCGCGGACCGTGCGTTTTTTAAGCAGGCCGGCGGCCAGCCTGAGGTCATCTATCCTGCCGTTGGTACAGCTTCCGATCACGACCTGATCGATGGTGATATTGCCCACCTGGCTGATCGGGCGGGTGTTGGAGGGGAGGTGGGGGAATGCCACCTGGGGTTCGAT
>DKFA01000068.1 GCA_002452695.1 Dehalococcoidia bacterium UBA6808 | reverse complement strand
GCGGCGAACTCCGCTACCGATTCCATTACGGGTGAGAAGCGGGCGATGGCGCCCGTGCGCAGGTAATCTCCGTAGGAGAATCCGCCGGGCAGCACAATGCAGTCGTAGCCCGTGAGGTCAGTATCCTTGTGCCAGATGTAAGCGGCCGGCTGGCCTACCATGTTGTGGATGGCATAAAAGCAGTCCCGGTCACTCCAGGTACCGGGGAAGACTACGATGCCAAATTTCAATTCTAACTCACTTTAAATTTATCTATTGCGGGCGGTAGCCGCATTAAACCTATTCAGATCTTACAGGTATACGTATCATGCAGTACAAACAGGCCGGGGACTACCAGCCGTCCCGGTTTACAGTTTGCTAATAAGCTCTACTACGATCTTGTTGACCTCGGTGCCGTCGGCCTTGCCTTTGACCTGGGGCATCAGCTT
Source organism: Dehalococcoidia bacterium UBA6808 (assembly GCA_002452695.1). Taxonomy (GTDB): domain Bacteria; phylum Chloroflexota; class Dehalococcoidia; order GIF9; family UBA5629; genus UBA6808. The sequence goes on along the minus strand of DKFA01000068.1, from coordinate 13,703 downwards.
CTGCATGACCTTGCCCTTGTCGCCGGGGCCTTTGGCGCCCACTTCCTGAAGCACCTGCTGGACGATGGCGACGATCTCATCATGGGACATCTGGGCGGGCAGGTATTGTTGCAGGATTTCCATCTCGGCCTTCTCGTTGGCTACCAGGTCTGGCCGGTTGCCCTGTGTATAAGCTTCGATGCTTTCCTTGCGCTGTTTAATCTCTCTGGCGATGACCTCGAGCACGCCGGCGTCATCCAACTTTTTCTGTTTGGCGATCTCGGCGTAGTTACAGGAAGAAAGCAGCGACCTCAGTACCAGCTTGCGAAGCTCGTCCCTGGCCCGCATGGCGTCATGAAGGTCATTATTGATTTTTTCTAAGAGTGTCATGGCTATGATGTTTTGTTGCTTTTGCGGCGCTTGGTTGCCTCTTTGCGCTTGCGCTTGATGCTGGGTTTCTCGTAAAAGCCCCTGCGGCGCACCTCGCTGATGATACCTTCCTGCTGGACCTTCCTGGTGAAACGCCTCAAGAGGCTTTCGAAACTCTCGCCTTCGCCTAACTTGACTTCGGGCACTAAGATCAACTCCTTTTTTTATAATCGCTGGCCGCCCGTCTGGGACACAGAGAGGCAACTACCAAGTGGAAATTCTATTCTCTTTGAACGATGGTGTCAAATGTGATTATAAAGGTGGTACAATGGGGAAAACTCCAGGCGCTAAACCGTGCGAAGACCGGGGGCGATCACGATAGAGCTGTTGCCGGTTACGGTAACGATATAGGTGAATTCGTCGATGCGGGTAACCCGGGATGTGATATCAGTACTCCAATGTATGGCGCGAAGCGGCCCGGCTCGCGAGTTTAACGCCCGCGTAAAACCGTATACCAGATAACCTTGCCCGATTTGCATTGGCGGGGTATACTAATTACCTCATGCCAGCGTAGCTCAGTGGCAGAGCAGCTGTTTCGTAAACAGCTGGTCGTGAGTTCGACTCTCACCGCTGGCTCCAGTCAGTTTTTCCCTTCCTTCTTTTTTGCATGATATTTTTTATTATCAGGCGTATAATAAAAGTGCAGGGTAGAGGCGGCATATCATAGATACCTTCTGAATTTGGCGGTTAGGAGGTTAATATGACAGAGTATATTGTCGGCGTGATGACCTGGTTCGTGTTGACGATGGTCTGCATCTCCGTTGGGTTCGTGATTGTTTGTTTATACATGGCAATAGACAATTTTATCAGGGGCAGAAAACACGATAAGCCGGGAAGAAAGCGCTATATCTGAAATCAGTTGTGAAGCCGGTATTTTGTGGGTTCAGGATCATATCGGCATATTTTCGACTTTGGTCTTTAGTTACAATCAACTGCCTTAAACTTATCCAAATTAACTGTATGGCTCACGTTTTCGCTACCTTTTGGGCATCCCATCTGTGCTTCGCATCAGGCATAATTCCAAGCAATTGAATATGTTGCTCAAGCAAAAGCACAGATGAAGAAGCTATATTTTGCTGCAGTTATGGCTGTTTTTGTCCTGGCGGACTGCAGTGCTCCGGCCGTTGCGCCTGCCGCCATCGGAAACCCCGTGATCAAAAGTTTCTCGGCCGACCCGCCCACCATAGCCAGTGGCGAGAGCACGCAGATCTCCTGGCTGGTGACAAACGCCAAACAGGTAGTGATCGACAACGGCATCGGAGCGGTGGCCCTGTCGGGATCATTCGTGGTCAAGCCCACGGGCGATGTCACCTACAAAATAACGGCCACCAACGAGGCCGGATCGATCAATGCCGTAGTTACGGTCAGGTCATGCAGCCCCGGCAGCATGTCGGCCCCCGCGCAGCCGCTTGTACAGGGCAAGCCCGTAATTACAGACTTCTATGCCACACCGGCCTATATTCCCAGCGGCAACAGGACCACACTTAGCTGGTCGGTCATGGAGGCCGATAGCGTGACGATCGACAGGGGCATCGGCCCGGTTAAACCGGTTGGAATGAAGAACGTCAAGCCAACAGAGGATACCCAGTATACACTCACGGCTGTCAATAAGGCGGGTACGGCAACCGCCAGCGTGAATGTTATGGTAGATACTCCCGACGGCCTGCCTATAGTAAGGATGTTTATGGCTGATCCGGGGACGATCACGACTGGCAAATCTTCGCTATTGAACTGGGATGTGGCGGATGCCGATTTCGTCAGGATTTCCAATATAGGCAATGTGATGGCGAAAGGCGCAATAAAGGTTTTTCCCACCAGCACGATCGATTATACGCTGACGGCATCCAACCCCTGCGGCTCAGTCCAGACTACCTGCCAGATAATAGTGAATGAGGAGTAAAAGAAGAGGGGCTGCGGCATCGGCGGCCCTGCCCAGCATGTGGCCGCTGGCAACAGCAGGCCGGCTTATATGTCAAGAGATGTGATGGAAAAGATTCCAGATTGACATAGAATATATATCGTACTATAATGGTTTGCAGTGCAAAGCATAGAATAGCAAGTCATATATAAAGGAAAATCAGGGAGGGAAGAATTGTCGTATATTCAGCAATTATTGAAAGGGCTGGTTGACCCTATTGTTTTATCTCTTATCAATCAATTGCCTATGTATGGCTACCAGATTGCTAAAGAACTGGAACAAAGGACCGGAGGGAGACTCACACTGAAGGGAGGCACGATCTATCCAGCGCTCACGAGGTTACAAAGAAATGGTCTAGTCGTCTCCACGTGGCATAAAACTAGTAAACGAAAAGGCAGGAGGTATTATCAGATAACTGAGAGAGGGCGCCAGTTCCTGGCCAGTTGCCTGTCCGACTGGCAGGATTTTTACAAGGTGATTAATAAGCTCACCCAGGAAGCCTATAGCTGAGGTGAGATGTCGCAGTGAACAGGGTAACTGCTGGTCAGCGCTGATTCAGTTAAGCTTCCTGCAAAGAGCTGAGAGTATATCGTCAGTTTGGTGATTAACAATTATGGAAGAAAAAGCGATCAACAGGTATGGCGTAGCCAAAGTAATATCCAGTTTACTTCACCCTTATTTAATTATTGCTTTAGCGGTTACAATGGTTGCCTACAAAGCGTGCTACAGCAGTGGGGACTGGATTAAATGGACGGTGGTCGCTTTGCTTTTAGTCTACCTTTTCCCACTCTCATATATGCAAGCCAAAGCTGCTGTGGTTGCCCGAAAGACAGGAATCCAAGTGAAGTTCCGCGACTTTTTCCGAGAGCAGCCTAATGAAATGCTGCTGTTAGCCTGCCTGTTGGGCATACCAAGTACGCTGATACTTTATCTCCTCGGCTCCCCGCCTGATATCATTGTCGTCATAATTGTAGTAGCGGCGACATCGGTTGTGGTTGCTCTGACCAACCGGGTGTATCGAGCGAGCTTCCACTTAGCCGTCCTTACCAGCCTGTCATTCCCATTAGTCGTAATAGTTGGTCTTTCTCCACTCACCGTAGCGCCTTTTATTCTGTTGTTAGGATTATCGAGGTGCTACCTTGGCGAGCATACTCCATCACAGCTATTATCAGGCTTTTTCATTGGCTTACTGGTTACGGGAGGCATTTTCTATAGTTTTGGTTTCTTCACGCTTAGCCAGTGAGCAATAGTTGCCAAATTATAAGGAGGAATACAGGTCATGACCGTCAAGATTATTACTGATAGCACTTCTGACCTGACCACAGATATGGCCAGGGAATTGGGGATTACTGTAATGCCGTTGTATGTTCACTTTGGTGATGAGACCTATCGAGATGGCGTTGACCTGACGACCGAGGAATTCTATAAAAAGTTGGTGCAAAATAAGGTACTGCCGGTTACCTCAGCAGCCGCACCCGGGACTTTTGCTGAGTTGTATGATAGACTGGCAGAAGAAACGGATGAAATCCTGGCTATTACACTTTCGTCGAAATACAGCGCTACCTATGAGGCTGCGGTTCAGGGCAAGGAGCTAAGGAAGGGCAAAGCTCGTGTGGAGGTGATTGACTCTCAATTAGCCATCGGGGCGCTTGGGTTAGTTGTTATATCTGCCGCCAAAGCAGCTCAGGCTGGAGCCGGTCTTGATGAGGTAATCGATGTTGCTCGCAGCAGTATGCGCCGGGTAGACGTGCGAATGGCTTTCGATACATTGGAGTATTTAAAAAGGGGAGGACGCATTGGCACTGCCCAGGCATTTCTGGGGTCTATTCTGAAAGTGAATCCCATCCTCGCTATAAAAGATGGCTATACTGAGGCAGTCACCAGGGCGCGTTCCAGAGCCAAATCAATAGATCACCTGTGTGAATTTGCTCTGAGCTTTCCTCATATTGAAGAGATGGTTGTAGAGGACGCCACCACGCCAGATGAGGCCGAGATGCTGGTTGAGCGACTCAGCGTCAGGTTTCCCAAGGAACGCATCTATCGAACAAAGGTAAGCCCTGTGGTAGGCACCCATGTCGGCCCCCATGTCCTGGGAGTAAGCGTGTTGCCTAAACGGTAAGCAGCTCCCTCGCAGCTCTAAACGTTCCAACGTAGTGCGCCAATAGCCCGGCGTATATCCCGATCATAAGCCAGATGCCTGGCTGTTCAGGCTCATCCTGTGTTAGATATCGATATCCCCTCCAGGCTCATCTTGTATTGGAATAGATTCTCTCTTTACATTTAGACCTGTCCGTAGCACAATCTAATTAAAGGCAGGTGTAGTATGGATGAGTATGTTGAGCGTGACCTGTCCCCAGCGCCGTCCCGGCTGGTTTCGGAGGGAAAATTCAAGTTTGGCACTTTCAACACGCAGTTCGCGACGGTCAACCCGTTGGATGCTGTCCGTCCATTGGGCTATAAAGCTCCCCGGGCGCTGGTGCGCTACCGTCTGAAAGAATGGCAGGCTTTTCAGTTGGGCAACCGGCGCTGGTTCATGCTGGTAGTGCTGTATGATGCCCGTTTCTCGGGCCTCGCCCAGTTTATTGCCTACGACAGGCAGGAGCAAAAGAGATACATGTTCAGCCGTATGCTGCCGCCAGGCAGCATACGCGTGCCCTCTTCAATCTGGGATGGAAGGCAGTCCTACAGCAGGGCGGGCAATTCCATTGAGATCATCAGCAGGCTGGAGTTGGGACGCTTCTATATCAATATCAGATTGAAGGGCGGCCAACGCTTGCCGCCCATCGAAGCTGCATTTGAGACGCTGCACGAAGACGGCATGGTTGAGCCGATCGTGGTATCGATACCGTTTGGCAGTAACCGCGGCATGTACTCGCACAAGTGTCTGATGCCGATGCAGGGACATATGAGCATCGGCGGCAGTGGGACGCAGTTTGAGCGCAATGAGAGCTTTGGCATCATCGATGACCACAAGGGATTTTATCCATACGTAATGAGGTACGACTGGCTGACTGCGGCGGGTTACACTCAGTCGGGGCAGCTTATGGGCTTCAACCTGACCGCCAACCAGTCTATCGACCCGTGCAGGTACAATGAGAACTGCCTGTGGATTGACGGCAGGATGCATTTGTTGCCTCCGGTTAAATTCAGCCGGCAGGCCGGTGATGATGACCGCTGGCTGGTCAGGGACAGGTACGGTATGGTGGACCTGTCTTTTCAGCCGGTATCGATGCAGAATATCGATACCAATGTGCTGTTGATAAGGGTTCGGTACAGGGGACCCTTTGGTTATTGCAGCGGCTTCATCAAGGACCGTTACGGGGTACGTCATGAGTTCGACGGCTTTTTCGGCATGGGAGAGGATAAGTACGTGCGTGGTTAGGCCGCATTGCGTTGTAGACGCGAAAGCCGCTGCCGGCAGGTTGAGGGGGCGCAGGTAGATATGCTTGCGGTAGGTTGGGATGACCTGCAGATGGACGCCTCCCTCCAAACGCCTGTTGATGCTGTTGGTAAGGTAGAAAACGGCGGCTTCACGTGGCTGCTCGCCCCGCAGTACCCATTTCCTGTACAGAGCCGATCCGTTCTCTGCCACCAGGTCCTCCCTGCCAGCGAGTAAAGTATAGAGCCCGTTTTTCTCGAGGCTGAGCAGCGCAGAGACGAGGGATAGGCGCTGCTTTTTCACCATGTCCCACAAGTACAGCAGGCGCTGCATTTCAGCCAGTTCATAGCGCCACCTGGCCATTGATTTGGCGACGACCGTCCGGTCCGGCCGGCCTTTTCGCCCACGGATGATACGCTCGCCACCAAATCCCAGCAAACCGTACCTGGAGGCGAAGACTGCCATGTCGTTCTGGTTGGAGATAGCGCAAAGTGTGAGATGCAGGACAGGAATAGTACGTAAAGGGGGAATAATCGTAACATAAAAATAAAAACGGCGCACCTGTATCTATTGACGTTTATTTACCATTAGGGCATTATTTAGAACAAGGAGGCGCTACATGAAATATGTTTGGCTTTTTGCTGCTGTGGCATCAATATACGGCGCTATCGCAGGATCTTTTTTTGACAAGACGCCCTATACTGCTATTGCCTTTGCCCTGCTGGGCCTCATCTTTGCCCTGGCTGCCTGGAGAGACCTGTCGCAGAAATCGTAGCAGTTATTGCTTTTCTCCGACAAAAGCATACCCCAGACCTCTAAAGATAAATGTATATATATATATGGTGCTTTCTATTTTTTTTGATAGGTCTTTTTTGCGGCAGCCTGGTTAATGTGATCGCCGGCGGCCTCATCCGTGAGCCGCGCTCTTTCGTAATTTCCAATTGTCGTGAATGTAACGGCAACTGGCCTTTGTACTTGATGGCGCCTATATTGGGATTTATCCTCTCCCGTGGCAGGTGCAGACTTTGCCGCAGCAAAATAAAGGCGCACATCCTGATTGTCGAGCTGTTTACGGGACTGCTCTTCGCTTATCTGGTCTGCCGCTACGGCCTGAGCTGGGAGCTGTCGATATCCATAGTCTATTCGCTGCTGCTCCTGATATTGATTGTTACGGATATTGAGAAGATGCTGCTCCCCAATGCAGTGATCTACCCGGGCTTTGTCATGGTGCTGATTCTGTCGATGGCTGTTATGCTGCTGCATTTCCGCCCGCCATGGTCATTCCTGCTGCCGGAAGGACTGGCCTGGCTGAACAATTACCTGTTAAATGTCATCGTCGGAGGACTGACGGGTTTTATCCTGCTGCTGATGGTGGTTATAGTATCCCGCGGCGGCATGGCGCTGGGTGATGTCAAGCTGGCCGGGCTGATCGGCCTGATGGTGGGGTTCCCCATGGTGCTGGTGGCGCTATTTGTTGCGGTAATCCTGGGGGGACTGACGGCGATCGTGCTGCTGATCGCGAGGCGCAAGGGGAAAAAGGATCCTATCCCATTTGGTCCCTTCCTTTGCCTGGGTGGTATGGTGGCTATGCTCTGGGGGAAAACCCTGCTGGCCTGGTATCTCGCCCCATTAATGTGACGGCCTGTTCTTATACATTGAGGGCTTCGTCCACAGCACATTCCAGTTCATCTACAGTTAAGGTTTGCCGGCAACCGCGCTGAAACCGAATTTCCTGTAATCAGAGAGTATGGGGCCGCTGGGATAGCCGGAGGAGACGATCACCTTTACTGCGGGTCGATCTCAAGCAGCGAGTTGATGGCCTCTTCGCCTCCGGCTGTGTGAACAATTAATTCCAGTATTAGGGCAGCGAGCTAACCGTTTGGCTCATGAACTTTAGCCTTATGTTACTTGTTGCAGTTGAGGCTGACTGAGAGAATCTATACATAGTAAACGGGAAAAATCACGGACAGAGCATGCAGTTGCGCAGCCGGCTCCCAGCAACCAAATTAATTAAAGGAGAATGGTAAACATGGCGGAAAAAAATAATGGGATAAGCGAAATTCAGCTGGTGGTTTTTGACCTGGCCTCCGAGCATTATGGTGTCGATATCTCTGATGTGCGTGAGATCATACGCATGCAGAACATTACCAGGGTCCCCGGCGTCACATCCTATGTTGAGGGCATTATCAACCTCAGGGGAAAGGTCCTGCCTGTGCTGGACCTGCGCAAACGCCTCGGCCTGAAAGTGGCGGACCAGACCGAAGAAAGCCGCATTGTTGTTATCGATATCACGGATGGAGAAGCGGGCGTTATCGTCGATGCAGTCACGGAAGTGCTGCGTGTACCCAATTCCTCGATTGAGCCGCCTTCTTCCATGGTTACACAGGGTAACTCAGATTACCTGCGCGGCATTGCCAAGCTGACCAATCGTTTGATTATTTTGCTTGACCTCAACAAACTGCTTTCATCCAAGGCCGACAGCGAAGCAATTTCACGCGTGATCGGTGAGAGCGTGGCTGAGAGCAGGTCCGATGTAGCAGAAGAACAAATGACAGAGCCCAAAAACGGCAATGGCTCCCGGAAAAGGAGCGCTGAAGCAGTACATAAGAATAGTAACAAGGAATACGCAGCGGTCTAAAGGGTTACCTGTGAAAAGATTCCTGTAATCGACCGGGCCGGCTCCATACCCGGAATAGGGATAACGCGATGATTGTCAGTTGTGAAATCAGCCCTGAGGAACTGAAGGTATTCATGGAGGAAGCTGAAGAGCATATTCAGCTTTTGGATGAAGATCTCATCAAGCTGGAAAATGAAGGCAACAACCCAGAGTTGTTACAGGAAATTTTCCGGGCGGCGCATACGCTTAAAGGTTCTTCGGCCATGCTGGGACATGAAAGGATGGCCCAAGTTACCCATGCTATGGAAAGCCTGTTGGACAAGCTGCGGCAGAAGAAAATAACCGTCAATACACAGATCATTGATGCCCTCCTTTTCGGTCTCGACGCGTTGAAAGCGCTTAAGAACGAGGTGAACTCACAGAGCGAGAGCGATCTGGACATCACGGCTATTGTGGATCAATTAAGGCAGTCGGCAGAGTCCGGCATGTGCGCCGGCATTTCCAATCAGTACGGACAGGTTGCTGTAAAGCAGCAGGCCAAAATCATTACATTGAATAAGGCTGCTGAAAAGAAGGTTAATGAGGCCAGAAAGAAGGGCTTGCCTGTACTTACTATCAGGGTTGGCATAGATCCTGCTTCTGAGTGGCTGGCAGTCAGGTGTCTGCAGGTGTGCAATGATCTGTCAGCCATGGGTGAACTTATTGCATCGGACCCTTCAGTGGGCGACATTGAAAGGGAGAAAGGGTCGCCTGAGCTGGTAGCTGTGGTCTGCACACGGAAAACACCTGTGGAGATAGAGGGCGTACTCAAGCTGATCGGGGATATTCAGCAAGTAGCTGCTGCTTACTATGGAACGGAAGCGTCAATGAGGCCGTTGCAAACCGGAATGCCGGAAATCAGTGCAGGGGAGGAACAAGAAGCGAAAGAGCCGCCCATGCATAAACAGGAGCAGAAGCCTGAATCGAAGGCGCTGGCTGCCAACAACAGGACCGAGGCTATGAACAGCATCAGGGTCGACGTCAAGGTGCTCGACAGCCTGATGAACATGGTGGAAGAGCTGGTGATCGACAGGTCACGCATCAGCCAGGTTGGCAGAATGCTGGAGGGGAAGTATCCCGATGACGAACTCGTCAACGACCTGGGGGATACTTCCAACCACATTATCAAAGTTATTAACGAACTTTATCAGGATATTATGAAGATCAGGATGGTTCCCATCAGCCTGGTTTTCAGCAAGTTCCCCAGGCTGGTCAGGGACCTGGCCCAGAAACAGCATAAGAATGTTGAGTTCACCATCAAAGGTGAAAGCACAGAGCTTGACCGCACGATCATTGAGAAAATACAGGACCCCCTGATACATTTGCTCAGGAATGCCATCGACCACGGTATTGAGTTGCCCGAGGATCGTAAGGCCAAAGGCAAACCGGAAAAGGCCAGGCTCAGTCTGGAGGCCTATCAGGAAGAGGGCCACATTGTTATCAGGCTTGAGGACGATGGCCGCGGCATAGACGCCAGGAAGGTGAAGGACTCGGCGGTAAGGAAGGGTTTCCTCAGTGCAGAAGCTGCTGCCAAAATGGCTGATTCCGAAGCCATCGATCTGATCTTTGCCTCAGGTATGTCTACTGCCGAGAAGACGACCGATGTATCAGGCAGGGGCGTCGGCCTTGACATCGTCAGGACCAATATCGAAAGGCTGAACGGCAATGTTGCCCTGGATACAAAGACCAATGTCGGTACGACATTTACGCTCAAGCTGCCGCTGACTGTGGCGGTATTTCAGGGCCTGGTGGTGACTGTGTCGGGATCCAGCTACATTGTTCCCCTGGTATCGGTGATGGAGACGATCAAGGTCAGACGGGAAGATATCAAGACCATCAGGAAGAAAGAGGTCATGCTGTTAAGGGATACCATTGTCCCGCTGATGAGGATGAGCAAGGTGATCGGCGCCAAAGCCGAGACGGCCGGCAAGGTACAGGAGTACGTGCTGGTCGTAAAGGCGGGAGACAAGATTGCCGGCATCGTGGTGGATGAGCTCAAGGAGCAGATGGAATTTGTTATCAAGTCGTTGGGCAAATACCTGGGAGAATTGAAGGGTATTTCAGGTGCGACCATATTGGGGGACGGAGAGGTTGCCCTCATCCTTGATATCCCCACGCTGATCAGGATGTTCGCTCAGCAGGGACAGGCTGCTGATTAATAGATTGTACAGGCTGTATAGATTGCAGGAGGAGAATAAGTCGCATGGAGAATAATGTCACCAGGGAGTTTAACGGGATGCCGGTCTGGGACCAGTTGATCAAGAGGGGCATGACTAATGCCATCAACGGGCTTTCCCAGATGGTCGGGCGCGATTTTGAGATCAGTTCGATCAACATCAGACAGGTACCGGCCAGAGAGATGCCCAGTCTGCTGGGCGGGCCGGAGAGCATGGTTGTAGGCGTATACATTACTTTCAACGGCGCCAGCAACGGTCATATTTTATTGGCACACCAGCCGGAGTTTGCTTATGCCATACTTGACCTGCTGCTGGGCAACCACCCGGGCACATGTAAGACCCTGGACGAGATGTCGCAATCGGCGTTGGGTGAGATGGGCAATGTCACGGGCACATTCTTTCTTAATGCCATTGCCGATTCGCTCGGTGTCCTGCTCCATCCCTCGCCTCCCGTTGTCCTGCTGGATATGGCCGGAGCAATTCTGGATATTGCCCTGTCCGAGATTCTGGCAGAGAGGGATGACGTATTCATCGTTGAGACGTCTTTCCACGTCAGCGACCGCACAATTGAGGGTAAATTCCTCATCATGCCCAATGCCAGTTTCATGCAACTGCCGCTGGCGCCGAGCGGAGCCTCGCATTGATCGCCGGACAGGCCGTTAACAGTGAGGTGGTACTGGTTGCGGGTCTGGGAGAAATTCAGGTATCCAATGATCCCAACCATGTACTTTCTTGTTTGGGACTTGGATCGTGCATAGGCGTCAGCGCCTATGATCCGGTAGCCAGGGTCGGCGCTATGGCGCATGTAGTGCTGCCGTACTGCAATGACCCCGAAGCGGAAAAAATGCCGGTAAAATATGCCAATACCGCCGTGACCGTCATGTTGAAGGAAATGGAGAAAAAGGGTGCGGTCAAGAAACGCATCGTGATTAAGATAGCGGGAGGAGCCAAGATCATCACCACAATACCATCAAAAAGCCCGCTCGATATCGGCGAGCGCAACTGCGAAGCTGTTAAAGCCGCTCTCGCTGAGCACAAGTTGGATATCAAGAGCGAAGACCTGAGGGGCAATCATGGTCGTTCCATGTGGCTTTATATTGACAGCGGTATTACCAGAGTGAGGAGTACCTCCAGCCCTATACGCGAACTTTAAGCAATAATAGGAATAGGACAATGTGAAATGCAGAGTAAAAAATAAATATGTCAGTATAACACAGGCAAAACTTCCAGACCCGAGAAAATAATATGGAGAGATTGATGAGCACGGTTTTGCAGAACAAGAGAAATGATGGTTCCTCTGCCAGCGATGCAGTAATAAGCCAGATGTCACTGGGCAGAAAGAAAACAGGGCTGTTCAAATGGGGGAGCAAGTCGCCTGCCGTTAATATCAGTGTTATTGATGAATTGCCAATACCGGTTGTGTTTATTGACCGCGAGTTCAATATCCAGTTCGTCAATAACGCCGGGGCCGAGCTGTTGAAATGCACAAAACAGGCTTGCACCGGTCAAAAATGCTTCGACATGTTCAAGTTCCCCGGCTGCAACACGCCCAAATGCCAGGCTGCCAGAGTATTTGCCGACGGGAATTCATATGATGGGGAAATCGTCATCAATGGCCCCAAAGGTGATTGGCTCTATCGCTGTCACACTGTGCCCGTGAGGGATGCCAGCGGGCAGATCATTGGCGCATTGGAGTATTTTATCGATGCCGGCCGTGAACTGACATTTTCCATGGAGATGGGATCTATATACACCGATATCGGCAACGGCAAGCTCGATACACGTATGAACTATAAGCAGTATACCGGGGTATTGAGGAAGGCTGCCAAAGGTACTAATTTGTGTCTGGATGGATTGATCGGGCTGATCAACGGGCAGCAGTCATATTTTGAGAAGATCGGCCAGGGTGAAAGGAATATTGCCAGATGGGAGGATAACACGCATGGCGGCGCATGGGAAAGAAATGCGATCGCTTTCAACAAGTGCGTTGATGCACTTAACGGTCTGATGAGCGAGATGGATAGGATGACCGCTGCGATTGCAGAGGGGAAGCTCGATGTCAGAGGTGATGCAGCCAGATTCCAGGGTGGTTGGGCGGATATTATCAACGGGGTTAATTATCTGCTTGACTCCATTATCGGCCCGGTGAATGAAGTTTCGGAAGTATTGTATATGCTGGCCCGGGGCGATCTTACCGGCAGCGTAACCGGCAAGTTCAAGGGGGATATGGTCAAGCTGAAGGACTCCACAAATAAGGTCATTGAGGAAAACAGGAAAATTGTGGTCAACCTGAAGGAAGTAGCCAAAATGCTGGCTGAATCTGCCGATAATCTGACCAGGGCATCCGGGCAGGCCGAACAGGCTACAGGACATATAGCTACCGCCATCCAGCAGGTGGCTAAAGGGGCAGCCGATCAGGCAAACTCGATGCAGGATACGATGAAGGCGCTGGACCAGCTCTCAACCGCTATCGACCAGATCGCCAAAGGCGCCCAGGAGCAGGCTAAGATGATGGAAAAGAACGTTACCATGGTCAGCCAGGTTTCGACTGCCATCGCAGAGGTTTCCAGCAACGCGCAGCATGCCACGGAGAGCGCCAGGGCGGCCTCGGATACAGCCGACAGCGGCGCCGAGATGGTGCAGAAGACGATCAAGGGCATGGAAGTAATCAAGAACACCATAGATGCGGCGGCGGAAAAGATGAGCAGCCTGGGCACGAGGTCGAGGGAGATCGGCAAGATTGTGGCAACGATCAATGACATCGCCGATCAGACCAACCTGCTGGCTTTGAACGCGGCGATCGAGGCGGCGCGGGCCGGTGAGCAGGGGCGCGGCTTTGCTGTGGTAGCAGAGGAGGTCAGGAAGCTGGCTGAAAGGTCTTCGACATCGACCAAGGAGATCGCCGAGCTGATCGGCGGCATCCAGGCTGGCGTAAGCGAGACCATTACTGCCATGGGCAAAGGGACCGAGCAGGTGGCAGAAGGTTATGAGCAGGCCACCCGTGCCGGTGGTGCGCTGGAAGAGATACTGTCCAGGTCCAAAGATATGGGGGAGAAGGTGCTGATGATATCTGCGGCGATGCAGGAGTTGACGCATACCAGCGTGGAGATGGTGAAACTGAGCGACAACATCAGTGCGGTGGTGGAGCAGAACACAGCGGCAACC
>DKFA01000022.1 GCA_002452695.1 Dehalococcoidia bacterium UBA6808 | reverse complement strand
GACGGGCATAAGAGACAAACAGCCGCCTCTCCTTTTTAGCCATCATTTATCCTTTTTAATGATACGATGGTGGCTGCTCATCCAGTATTCATAATGTATCCTTTCGGGCTTGAAGCGGTCCTCCCTCCCCGGTTTTTCATTGGGATAGCCAATGGAGATAAGCGAGACCGGCACTACGTGTTGGGGCATATTAAGCAGCTTACGCGCGGCCATGATACGGTTCTCCACGGGGTAAATTCCGCACCAGACCGCCCCTAAGCCCAGCGCATGCGCCGCCAGCAGCATGTTTTGAGAGGCACAACTGCAGTCAAGCACAGCACGGCCTTTCTGCCCCTCCAGTTCAATGTCGTAAGCCACCAGGATGGCTGCTGCCGCCTCCTTGAGCATATGAGCATGCGGATGAAAGGTCGGGATCTGCACAAGCGTCTTACGGTCGGTAATAACCACAAAATGCCAGGGCTGCTCATTGGCTGCCGACGGGGCCGCCATGGCCGCTTCCAACAGCTTGATAATTAGATCGTCGCTGACTGATTTAGTCGTATAACGTCTGATGCTGCGGCGCGTCAGAATAGCTTCTAAAGCATCCATGGTCCTCCTCCTGCCTGAACCTTCGAACTATATACGCCTTCTAATTTGCATGATCCAGCGGATAATCAGCGCCGCCAGAGCCATAACCACAACGGCCACAGCATAGGGCCAGAGCTGCTCACGGAGCGGCGTCGGGGGCTCCTGGATATATCCCGGTAACTGAACTTCGACCTCATTATCTATTCCCTTGCTCAGATGAAGCGTCGCCTCGGCGCGCTTGCCTTCCTTTTCCACTATGATCCTGTAAGGGCCGTAAAAGCCCCTGAAGGATGTTTTGCCATCCATGTCGGTATATACGTTGCCGAAGCTCCACCACTTCGCCCGCACCAGCTTGAGCAGCCGGTCGTAGGCCGGCTTCTTCGACATGTCGGCTCGCAACAGCCCTGCCGGCGCGCCCTGCCATGCTCCACTGTCCGAAAAATCCCACCAGGTAATAGCTTCGACCGAAGGATGGCTGAACAGCAGCGTATAGAACTTTTCCACGTATTCAGCCTGCGCCAGCTCTCCTGCCGGCGTCGACGGCCAGCTTGTTTGATCTGACGACTGAGAGGTGGAAATGCCGCTTTTAGGTGGTCCGCTCAGCACGGTTACTTCGGTGAAATGTATCGGAACATCAAAGTCCTTGAACCTCTCGCAGGTATCCCACACCTGATACAGCGGCCAGTTGCCACGATGCATATGGGACTGCAGGCCGATAGCATCAAATTTACCTTTCTGGCGGATTATATTCTGTAAAATCTCTCGGAAATCCTGGTCGGTGCGGTAATCATTGATTATCAATGTGGCTGTGGGGCAGGCCGATCGGGCCCAGTTGAGGGCATCGGCGCTGACCACAGCAGGCGTCCTGGCATTCATCCAGTTGCCGATCGGGCTGTTAACCCGCGGCCCCATGGTAGGCTCGTTCACCACATCCCAGTACTCCACCAGGCCACAGAAATTGCCGGCCACTTCTTTGATATGCTTTTCTTCGGCAAGCTGAATCTCATTTATGCCCGGCGGCGCCCAGGACGGAGTAGCATCAGCCCACACCAGAGGATGTCCCTTGGTGACAATATTACGCTTCCTGGCCCAGTCTGCCATCGCCCTCAATAACTGCTCGTTGGTCTGCCCCATGACCGGTTCGTAGCTAGCCCAGTAAAAAGGCAAGGTGCCATAGTTGAACAAGGCCGTATAGGCGTCAGCCCACTGCTGGTTAACAGCATTGGGGCCGCCTTCTTTGATACCAAGCGGCGAAAGGCTCGAACCGAAAAGAAAATCATGGTTCTGCTGCTCGTAATAAACGCGAGCGTCCCTGACTGCGTTGCCCTTGTCGTCCACGACCGTTACGCTCGCATCTCCTTTACGTATCTTCTCAATACGGTCGTCGGCGCCATTCATAATAATCCACTCGCGGACATTGTTGTAAACCTGGAAAATGGTCATACCCAGGTCGCCGCCGCCCTGCTGGCAGGCGACCGCCGGCAGTGCCAGCATTATCGTAAATATAGCCAGCGCAATATGCTGGATAATTTTCCGTTTCAGTTTCATCAACACACCTTTATATAGATTTCGTATATTTTAGCACAGGTGTAAACCCGCCTTGCAGCCGGATTGCGCCCCAGGCAGACAGGTCTGAAGGATAGCCCCTTCTCATGATACAATTATCCCTGCCATGGAATCCATCCCCTTGCTCAAATACCTGGTTGAAGCCGGTTTCGGCGCCCGCCGCCAGTCGGTGTCAGCCATCAAGCAGGGCCGCGTCACCGTTAACGGAAGGGCCGTTGACAGCTACACCATGCCGGTCTACCCCGGGATCGATAATATTGACTGCGACGGCAAGCCCGTAAAGTTCAAGCCCAATAAAACGCTGGTCCTCATGGTCAACAAACCGCTGGATGTGCTGTCAACCACACGCGACGACCGCGGCCGCAGGACTGTGATCGATCTGCTGCCCGAACGCTACCGCTCGCTCGGCCTCTACCCTGCCGGCAGACTGGACTACGACTCCACCGGCCTGCTCATCCTGACCAACGACGGTAATCTTACCTACCGCCTTACACATCCCCGCTTTG
This sequence comes from Dehalococcoidia bacterium UBA6808, assembly GCA_002452695.1. GTDB lineage: Bacteria > Chloroflexota > Dehalococcoidia > GIF9 > UBA5629 > UBA6808. The sequence goes on along the minus strand of DKFA01000022.1, from coordinate 8,978 downwards.
AGCATGAGAAGGAGTATATCGTAACAGTCAACGGCAAACTCGGCGACGCGGATAAGGAAAAGCTGGAAAAGGGCCTTGAACTGGAGGACGGCCTGACTTCCCCCGCCATACTGAAAGAGGTTCCCGACGCGGCTTATACCTACAGCATCACTATCCACGAAGGCAGACACCGCCAGGTCAAACGCATGTTCGCCTCCCTCGGATACGAGGTAAAAACGCTTAAAAGGGTGCGCATAGGCAGGTTGGAATTGGGCGACCTGGCAGAAGGCGAGATCAGAAAGCTGACGCCGGCCGAGATCGGAAAACTGCTCCGCAGGTAATTATTTTCCGGCTCAATGGTCAATCTGCGAAAGTCCTTCATGACCTCTTCTGCATGGTTGGCTATGCTGATGGTCTCTGCGCTCATATCCTGCATCTGTCTGCAACCCTTCAGGTCCAGCGCCTTATTCACCAGAAAATAATTATCGAGCTTAGAAGTGCAATTGAAGGCGTTGTATAGTAAAATACCCAATTGTCGGCATAAAATTCTGAATACGTAAATAAAATGTATTGAAGGAGTATCTATCATGGGAATTAGACTAAAGGATAAAGTTGCAGTGGTAACAGGGGCAGGGCGCGGTATCGGCCGCGCCGAAGCGCTGGCCTTGGCTGCTGAGGGCGCCAAGCTTGTGGTGAACGACCTGGGCGTCGCCACCGACGGCACCGGCGCATCGCAATCACCGGCAGAGGAAGTTTGCCAGGAAATCAAGAAGATGGGCGGTGAGGCCGTACCCAACTATGACTCAGTCGCTACCGCAGAGGGCGGTGAAAACATTATCAAGACCGCCGTCGACAAATTTGGCAGGATTGACATCCTGGTCAATAACGCAGGCATCCTGCGCGACCGCATGCTCTTCAACATGACCGAGGATGAGTGGGACATCATTATGAAGGTACACCTTTACGGAACATTCCATTGCACCAGACCAGCCAGCGTTTATATGAGGCAGCAGCGCTGGGGCCGTATCGTCAACACTTCTTCCATCTCAGGCCTGGGCAACGTCGGCCAGGCCAATTACAGCGCAGCCAAGGAAGGTATCATCGGCTTCACCCGCACCGCCGCACTCGACCTGGGCAAGTACGGAATCACCGTCAATGCCATCCGCCCCAATGCAGCCACCAGGATGACTATTACCGAAGATGTTAAGAATTCCATGAGGAAGAAGGCAGCCTCCATGGGTATAACAACAGAAGCCGATTTCCAGAAATTCTTTGACGGCTTTTTCTCATCCAAGCCAGAGCACATCCCTCCCCTGGTAGTCTACCTGTGCACCGAGGAAGCAGCCAATATCAACGGCCGCAACTTTTTCATCAACGGCAATTCCCTCAGCCTCTACTCCGAGCCGCAGATCATCGCTACCATCAACAAGGAAAGCGGCTTCTGGACCCTTGATGAGTTAATCAAAGAGGTTCCTGAGAAGCTGACCAAGGGCATTGTCAATCCCGCACCGGCCCAGGCACAAAAATAAGCCTTTAATACGATTAGTATAATGGCAGCGGTTCTGCCCTGCTGGGCCGCCGCCAGAGAGACGAAGCATTTAGCCGCTCGGGCAAAATCACCTGTTTTACATTGTCTGAACACTGGAGACAAGCGCTGGCAAAAGGCTGCCGGTGTTTCCGGCAGCCGACGCGCTCCGCCGGGTATCGATGTCATACTGGCTAATATACCATCGCTCAATGAGCAAAGCTTTCAATTCCACCAAATTCCTAAAATAAAATGGTCCCAATTATTTGATGTTTCTAATTTATCATTTGGTATCTGTTTTGAATTTGGATTTTAGAGCTTGGAATTTATTAAACAATTTGCTCACTCCGTCCCGGGAGGGGGTAATGGGACGGAGTGAGCTTGAAGTGTAGGAGCCTGCTTAATTTATCTGATGCGGAAATGGAACGGGCCGAAATCGAATCCGTAGCCGTCGCCATTTTTGTCATTCCAGCCATCGTATGGAATATCTTCCTCTCCCAATTCAGGACCGATCTGAATACTCCTGCTGGCAAGCTGGTCAGGCCATTCGCCCAGTTCAACCGGTACACTGATCTGCTGGTCTCCGCGTATTACAGATAAGGTTACTTTATCACCAGGCCTCTTGCCGTTGAAATAAGAAAGCATGTCCTGTACCGATGCCACAGCTTTGCCGTCCACTGCCGTGATGATATCTCCGCCCGGGCCTGGTTCGTTGCCACCATCGTCCGCTTTTACCAGTCCAGCTTTTTCCGCCGGGCTGTCGCTCAACACGTTAACGACGTAAACACCTTTTTCAGCCTTGAGTTTCAGCTTCTCTGCCAGTTCCCGGGTGACAGGGGTTCCTTCGATGCCCAGCCACGCTGTTTTAACGGGACCACCCTTGAGCAGTTCGGGCAGCATCGTTTTGGCTGTGTTGACAGGCACAGCAAAGCCGACTCCGTTGGCGTTGTACTCGATGGCGGTATTGATGCCGATGACCTCACCCTTCGAATTGAGCAGCGGGCCGCCGGAGTTGCCGGGATTGATGGCAGCGTCCGTCTGGATAATATTTGTCATGGTCCGGTCGGCCGAGCCGGGTATGGACCTGCCGACCCCACTGACCACACCAACTGTGATGGACCCCTGCAACCCGTAAGGCGATCCCAGGGCGATGGACATCTGGCCCGGTTTAACCGTGTCTGAATCACCCAGGGGCAGATATTTGATCGCGCCTGCTTTGGAAGCATCAATCTGCAGCAGGGCCAGGTCGTTATGCTTGTCGGTTCCGACCACTGTGGCATCCAGCTTCGTGCCGTCCTCCAGCACAACCTTTACTTCGGAAGCTCTGTCGACCACATGGTTATTGGTCAGGATATGGCCCTGCGCATCGATAAAGAAACCCGAGCCAAGGCCTTCCTGGTTGGGTTTGATGTTAAACGGAAGCCGGGTGATCAATTCAGAAATAGATTCGATCTGGACGATTGCAGGTATGCACTGCTCATACAATGTAGTCGTTACCGTCTCATCGAAAAGGGGCGCTGTTGCAACCGCAGCCGCAGCAGATGCAGACGGCATTGACGGCAGCCTGTCGGCCGAGGAGTCTGAAGACGGCGCAGAGCAGGCCGTCAGCAACATGCTGACGATCAGCAGGGCCGTCACGGCAACGATCGTCGGTAGATTAATTTTCAGAGATTTTTTGGATAAAGACGACATAGATATCCTCCTCAATAGAGTTTACTTCTCCAAACAGTTAAATATTGGCAACTGGCGTTTGTATTTGCCTGAAAAACGGCATGAACATAATCTGAGGCTCGATAATGCGGGCAATTTTTTTCGCCTCCAGGTCCACATCCACCAGCCATACCTTGCCCTCCATATACAGCGGTACGACGGCGTGGTACGCAGCCGGGGTAACCTTGACTATGTTGTTATTCGAAATTGCTATGCTGGAAATCCCGGAGAATACAGGGAATACACGCCCCACAGTGGCGCCTTGGGCCAGCAGCGGCTTGACCCTTGTATCGAGCAGAGCGATATTTAGGGCGTTTTCGTTTGCTTCAGGCGCCAGCTCAGCCATAAACAGCCCTTCGAACCGCCTGGTCGTGACGACCGTCCGGCTGCTGATATCAACATCAGCCTCGATAAAATCACCCATGCCGCGGCCGCAGACTACACGCGCTATTTGGTCATGCACATCCACCTGAACAACGACGATTTCACCAGTGCCGCACAGCTTCTGTTGTATAATCGGGTCTTTTTTGACCACATCGGCAGCAATGACCGACGGCGACGGTGTAGCAGTATAGAAAACCCCGACAAGTATGGCGCCCAGTAGAATCACACTGAGGGCGCTGGCCAGCGCACGCTGCCAGGCCGGTCCTTTGAGCCAGTCCAGCAAAACGCCAAACCATCCCCCTATACTGCTGGTAAAAGGCTTTTTCTCTGTGAGGTAGTGGGGCGCAGACTCTTGCAGCAAGATCTGTTTGAGCCTCTGCCTGTGACCTGTTATCTGCATCTCAGGCAGTTCGACCCTTTCCAGTCTTCTGATCAGATCTTCTTTCTTCATAACAGTAACGGCTCTATTAGTATAATGCGCGGACTGATAAAAAGTTGCGTCATGACATTTTTTCCCTCAGTTTTTCCAGTCCGCGGTGCAGCAATGACTTGATCGTACCTTCTTTTTTGCCCAGTATCTTCACCATTTCGCGTATTTTTTTCTTCTCGAAAAATTTAAGTGTGATCACTTCCTGGTACATCTCGGGCAACTCGGCGATCTTTCTGTGCAGCATGAGAAACTCCTGGTGGCGGTCCAGTTCCTCCTCGGCTTCACTGATCTCATCGGTGTAATCGGCGGTGTCAGCCAGTTCCGCTATCTGCTCGATGCTGGCCATCCTGCCATCCTGCCGGCGGTAATGGTCATTGACCTCGTTGCTGGCTATGCGGTATAACCAGGCCCCGAAGGGGACATCGCGCCAGCGGTACTTCTTGATCTGATTCAGCGCCTTGAGAAAGGTGACCGATGTGATATCCAGCGATAGCTGCACATTGGCAGTGCGTTTCAAAACGAAATTAAAGATACGCTGATAGTAGATCTCGTAAAGCTCACCGAAGGCCTGCCGGTCATGCTGGGCGCGTTTGACCAGCTCTTCCTCGGACTTCAACTCTTCCGGAGGCATATGAGTTGCAACTTTCATCTTTCGCTATCTTACTTATAACCCAGTTGAAAAAATAACGCAACCGTTGCAAAAAGGTTGCAATGAAGAATAGATAACTTTCTTCATATGCTATAGTTATTATTAACGAAGATTGACATGACATTACGACCGAACATATAGTAGTAGCATGGAACAGATAGACATAACAGGGCTTCCTGTCTATAATTTTACCTTTATCAGCTATATCGCTGCGCTGACTGTCAGCCTGGCGATATCGTTATTTTTTATCAGCTATCTCTGGCAAAGGCGAAATATCGCCGGTGCCATCCCCCTGATGGGCGTCCTGGCAGCGATCGTTTTCTGGTCATTCGGTTATATATTCGAATATACCAGCAATGCTCTGGACGTCAAGCTTTTTACCTGGAATATCAGCTATATCGGCATCGTAACGCTGCCGCTCATGCTGCTGCTTTTTGCAGCACAGTACACCAGGCAGGATGCGTGGATAACCCCGGCCCGTCTGGCAGTGCTCCTGGTCATACCTGCAATTACCATCATCCTGCAATGGACCAAGGATTTTCATAGCCTGATGTACTATAACATACACCTTGTAGGCGACAGTCCCTTTCTGCTGGTGCGAAAAGAATACGGAGCATGGTTCTGGATAATGACCGCTTATGACTATATCCTGCTTATCATCGCACTGCTTCTTCTGGCTGCCAGGCTTTTCAAGCCTCCCAGGCTGCTAGTTGACCAGGTTATATATGTAATAATAGGGGCAGCAGTACCCGTCATTGCCAACGTAGCCTATATTTCAAATGTATTACCCATCCCCCACGCCGACTTTACACCTGCTGCTTTTGCCGTCAGCGGCGTCTGCCTCACACTGGCCATCACAAGGCACCATTTCATGGATATCCTGCCTGTGGCGCGTGAGTCGGCTATCGAACTGATGCAGGAAGGCTTCCTCGTCATGGATGACAGGCAACGCATGGTGGATTTCAACGCGGCCATGCAGGAGATTGCCGGAATGACAGCCCAGGAGATGCTGGGCAAACCTTTGCCCGAGACAATCAGTAAACAGCTTTACCGGGACCACAGTCAGAATGAAAAAACCGAGTATAAGGCCGAAGTTGCGCTGGAAATTCAGCAGAAGGCTCATTACTTCACTGTGACGGTATCGCCGCTGAAAGTGAAATATAAACATCCCGGCGGGCATATCCTCATCTTTCACGATTTCACCGAACGCAAGCTGATGGAGGATGCTGTTAAACAGATTGCTTACTATGATCCGCTGACCGGTTTGCCCAACAGGGAGCTGTTTAACGACCGAGCCGAACTCGCCCTCGAGGAAGCCGGCCGCTATAAGAGGCAACTGGCCCTGCTGTCCATGGATATCGATAAATTCAAGGATATCAACGATTCTTATGGCCACGATGCCGGTGACCAGGTCTTACAGGATATGGCTGTTCGTCTCTCGAGCGCAGTGCGCAAGATCGACACGGTATGCAGGCTGGGCGGTGATGAGTTTCTCATATTGCTGCCGGAAATAGCTTCAGAACAAACTGCCAATACTGTGGTACAACGTATTATGGAGAGCATAGCTCGACCTTTTGCATGCAATGGCGACTCGCGCTATGTGACCATCAGTATAGGCATTGCAGTCTACCCTGAAGACGCCCTGGCATTAAATGACCTGATCAAATGCAGCGATATAGCCATGTACTTTGTCAAGCAAAACGGCCGCAACGGCTTCAACAGGTACCGGGCAGATATGGCAGCGGACGGCCGCACAGCGCCCGGCGCCAATTGACTTATTCGTTCTTAAAGCCCGCCGCCAGATTATAGCTGCCAGTATCGCATCTGTCAGCAGGCTATTTCTTCAGGGAATCCAGCGCTTCCTGCCATGCATCTACAGTGGCCAATGGGATGCTCTTGTTAAATGCCATATACAGGTCAAGCCTGTGTACAAACACCACGGGTTCAACATCATCAGGATTGATGCTGTATTTCCTGGCCGCCATCTCCAGCATCTCTTTAGATCCCAGCCACAGGTCCACTTCCCCAGCCACCAGCTTCTTTAAACCCTCGGGCATAGCAACAGTCATCTCAGACAAAGTAAAAGACGATTTTTACAGACCCCATCGGCTTCACCGAATACCATCTCAAGTTTATTTCTTCGCTTTTCAATTCTGATCTGAGCAAGATCAAGGGCGGCAGCATCAAATGCCCTGTGGTGGTCATAGCATCAAAAGGTGATCCGCCCTTCCGCTACAGCTATTACCGCCAGGTATACGATCTGATCAGGGCGCCCCATAAGGAGATGCTGACCTTCGATGAGCGCTATCACCTGATCTTCAACGAAGTGCCGGACCATGTCATTGGAGCAATCGTAGAAAAGCTGAAGCAGTTCAGCTGAACTGCTTCAGCTTGATTAACCCGGTAAGACCGCTATTTCGGCAAAACCGGCAGGACCAGCGCGGACGGATGCTCGGCATCGAAATACAGCGTGTTGGTGATTTTGATCGGCGCCTTGCTCCTGTCCTCCTGGCCGTTATTCACATCGAAGCGCGGATAGTTGCTGGCTGATATAATCAACCTGATGCGATGTCCTTTAACAAAGGTCTGCCCGACCGAGTAGGTTTTTACAGTGACCGGATAAACCGCGCCGGGCGTTATGAATTTCTCCGTCTTATCGCCTTCCAGATGGCTGAGCCGCTGGATGCCGTCCCGCACCAGCATCGAACGCCCGTCCGGATAGACATCGGTCACGCGGATGGCAACATCTGTATCTACGGCATCACTGGAAACATACAGCGTAGCCGATATATCACCGGCAATGGCAACATCCTCGCTCAGCACATCACTGGTGAAGATCAGCACATCAGTGTGCCGCTCCACGATCTTGTTCTGATCAATCGGCCCCTGGGCTATGCCAGGTTTAAATGTATTGCCGCCGTCCGTAGGCACGGGCCGGTTGGGATTGAAAATGAATTGTCTGGGAGCAACCCCCTGCGGCGCCGCTGCGGCCGTCAGCTTACCGCCGTCATTGAGGTAATAGCTGGTTTCCTTCATCCCGGCTGGCGGCCATTGTGTCGCTGTGCGCCATTCGTTGCTGCCCATCTGATAGTAGGTAATGGGTGCGGCAGTAGAGAAACCATTGTCCACACTTCTCAACCAGTAATCAAAGAACTTCTTCTGCTCATCCCTGGTAAAAGCGCCCGCACCGGGGAATTCAAGCTCACCCTCCGGCACGTCCTTGGCTATGTTGGAATGACTGGCCGGGCAGATCAGCATCCTCATGTTTTTCGCCGTTTCACTGTCAACCAGTGACAGCACTGAATTATATATCTTGGGAGTATCGTGTATGTCCCACCAACCCCCGATTACCAGCATAGGTACTTTAATTTCCTTTGGGTCGGCAGTATCCTTGCCGTCATAAAAACCGTCATCGGTGGGATGAGCCCTGACGATAGCGGCCAGCGCTCCCCAGCCGGCGGCAGCCAGCCCGTCCATATATTCCTTGCGGATTACGCCCCCGAAATAATATTTGCTGTAGTTCTGCGCATAGTCTGAGACGCGCGGCTCCATACATACAAGGTGAGGGGGTCTTTTTGCGGCTGTCTCCCACTGTATCTGGCCCAGGGCCGACGACCCCCAGGTACCCACTTTACCGTTGCACCAGGGTTGTTTGGCAACCCACTCTACAGTATCATACCCGTCCTGCCTACGCAGTTCGTCTGCCCCACCTCCCAAAGCTGGACCGGTCGCCGCAGCTTTGGAACCAAACCTTCCCCTCCAGTCCGTCACGACTATTACAAAATCGGTGCTGTGAATAAAGCTGCCGGAGCCACCGGCGGCTTGCCCAAGCACTGTTACCGCGCCTTCCGGTATTTTCTGGCCAGCCAGCTCATAGGGAAAAACCGGCCGGAAAAGGTCCTTGTTGTAAGGGGTCTGGATTAAAATCGCGGGAAATGGTCCGCCTTTCTCTGGTATATAGATATCTGCGGCAAGCTTCTTGCCATCGGAGACAGGTATCTCTATCGGAACAAGCTGGATACCATTCTTTGATGATATTGCCTTCAGCCCGAAGTTGGCGTCAATAGCCGCTGACACCGGCGCGGGGTTCGCAGCCGGCGTCATCTGCGGCGCTGCCGGGGCTGTGCAGGCCAAGAGTGCTATGGATAATATTGCCAGGATAACCAGTATAGTAACCGGCTTATATTGCAGCAAATGCTTCATCTTATCTCACCTCAATATAATCAGCTACTTGTAGAGCCAGCAGGCCACCTTGTGATTACCGTAGTCCTTCAGCTCAGGCTCCTGCTCGGAGCAGATGG
>DKFA01000015.1:39636-46569 GCA_002452695.1 Dehalococcoidia bacterium UBA6808 | reverse complement strand
TAGACCTTGGCAAGCTCCTGACCGCTATCTATATCCAGTTTGTAGACGTTGCCCTTATCGCAGACGGCGTAAACATATTTATCGGTAACAAATACAGGGGCCACCACCGGGCTTTCGGTCGCAAACTGCCAGACTTCCCTGCCGGAAGCGGCATCCAGCGCATAGACCTTGCGGTCAAGACAGCCGGCATAGACCCTGCCGTCTTTCACAACGGGCTGCGCCCAGAACCAGTTGCCGGCAGTATACTTCCACTTCTCCTGTCCGTTGGCCTTGTCCAGGGCATATATATTGCGGTCGAATGTTCCGAAGAAAAGGGTGTCCTTGTAAACGGTAAGGCCGGACGATACGGCGGAGGGGACTTTGATATTCCAGACCGGCTTACCTGTCTCGGAATTGAGCGCAAAGACTTCGCCTGCATAGTTGCCGACGTACACGACGCCGTTATCCACTGCCGGGGCCACCCATATCTTGTCAGAGGTGGGGAACTCCCAGCGGAAATCTCCCGTGGCGGCATCGATGGAATAGACCTTGTAATTGGAGCTAACGAAATAGATGCTGGCGCCATCGGTCACCAGTGGAGCAACAATGGCCCCCACCGTCTCGAAGCTTTCGCGGGGATAAATCCACCTGACCACGCCGCGGACCGCGTTGAAGGCATAGATCCTGCCGGTATATGTACCGAAAAAGACCAGGTCACCTGCAGTAACGGGCGTGCTGTAGATACCCGACGAAGTGCCGCCAGAGGGCACGCACATTGCGCCGCAGGCGCCTCCCTGCGTGGCATTCTTGATAGTATAATTCCACTCTCCTTCAGCAGGATAGGTCTTGTTGTCGGCGCGGGCCTGAGGGTCGATAGCGATGGCCCTGCCTTCCATCGATCCGAAGATGATCACATTTTTATAAGGTATGAAACCCGACCATCCCTGCGCCGATGAGCCGGAACACGAAGAACTGCTGCCGCCCGGCTGGTCGCAGCCGACCAGAAAAACAGCCAGCGCGATACCGATCAGCAGCGATGCTGTAATAAAATTCTTTATCCTTTTCATCAACTATCCTATATCCGAAAATTTGATATTATGCTCAGCGCCTTATGGCACCGGGTCATGACCACAGGGCGTCCAGGGGTTACAACGCAATATCCTGCGAAATGTCATCCATCCGCCCTTCCAGATACCGTATTTTTCGATGGCCTCATATCCATATTGCGAGCAGGTAGGAGTAAAGCGGCAAGCCGGCGGGGTGACCTGCGAGATCGTCCGCTGATATAAACTAATTAGCTTCAGCGCCAGCTTTTTTAGCATCTTGTTCCAATATCCCTGCGCGCCGCAGCAGCCTGGACATGATACTGCCTAGAGTATGATAATCTGTCTCAACGATGCTGCGCCTTGCAATAAAAACTATATCCCATCCTGCTTTTAATTCCAGTTGCCGCACATTTTCCTTGAGGAGCCGTTTAACCCGGTTGCGTACTGTTGCTTTGCCGATCTGTTTACTGATAGAGAAACCTGACCTGGTAGCGCCAAGCCGGTTGGGCATGACTTTGACCAACAGTGCGCTATCGGCAAAAGCTTTACCAGACCCGTAAACAGCTAAATATTGTGCTCTCCTGGTTAAAGCCAATTGCTTGGCCATTGTCTTCTATACCTGGGTCAATTTCCAGCGGCCGCGGGCGCGCCTGGCCTTCAATACATCACGCCCGCCGCGCGTAGCATTGCGTGCGCGGAAACCGTGCTTCCTTACTCGTCCGAGCTTCTTTGGTTGATAAGTCCTCTTGGGCAATTTATATACTCCAATTAAGCTTATGCTTTCTTTTCGCTGCCTATATTGTAAACATGGCTGGGCGAGGCTGGCAACAGCGCCAGGTAGCGTGAGCGCTTGATAGCCTGTGAAAGGCTGCGCTGATGCTTGGCGCAAACACCCGTACGTCTGCGGGGAACGATCTTGCCACGGTCGGAGACAAACTTCTGCATGAGGGATATATTCTTATAATCGATCGCCGTTTTGTCGGCGCAGAACATGCATATCTTCGGCTTGACGACGAACTTGCGTCCCCGCTCCCTTCGCTGAGTAGTATTGGTTTCCATTGGTTTACTAGATATCCTCCTTCAACAATTAAGGATTTAAAAGGGCATATCGTCAGGTTCGATATCCCCTTCACCTGCAACTGACCCTTCGGGTGGCAATACTCCCGCAGCCTGCTTGTCAAGGAACAGCACCTTCTCTGCGGTCACTTCCAGGCTAAACCGCTTTTGCCCGTCCTTGCCATCATATGAATGAGTGCGCAACCTGCCTTCCACATAAACCAGCCTACCCTTGGTGAGGAACTGGTTACATGTTTCAGCCAGCTTTCCCCAGGCGCTCACGCGGAACCATTCGGTCTCCTCTTTGAACGACCCGTCGGGCTGCCGTATATTACGGCTGGCCGCCATGCTAAAACTGGTAACAGTAGTGCCGTCTGGCGTAAAACGCATCTCAGGGTCGCCGCCGACCCTGCCGATAAGTATTATTTTAATTAAATTCGCCATCTATCCCCTCCGGAAATCAGCTATTCTCGCGAATAGCAAGATACCTCAATACATCTTCAGTAAGCTTAAGGCTGGCATCCAGCTCTTTAAGGGCTGTCTGCTTCATCTGTACCTTTTTCAGCACATAATTCCCTTCTGTCTGCCTCTTGATGGGGTAGGCAAGCTTCCTCTTGCCCCAGGTATTGGTCTCGTTGACCGTACCGCCGAGTTTGGCTATCTGGTCATTGACATTCCCAAGGAGCTTGGCCGAATCATCTTCGGTCAGGTTGGCATTCAAGATGAAAACCAGTTCGTAACTGGGCACAATAATTCCTCCGGACTGCGAAATTCTACTGATTATAGCACACACCACAATTCAACAACAACGTCAGGTATTTCAGATTGAGATTGCATTTTCGGCAGGGCTGTCCTATAGTTTGTTAGTCATAAAAGGAAGTAGCCCATGGAAATCAGTATTATCGGCCTGCCAGGTTCGGGCAAAACAACCGTCTTTAACGCTCTGACTAAATGCACTGCCGAGACCAAGCTGCATTCGTCCGGCGGTCTCACCACCAATCCCGCCATCGCCAAAGTCCCGGACGAAAGAGTGACCAAACTGAGCAGCATCTTCCACCCCAAAAAGACCACGCCTGCCGAGATCAAGTACGTCGATATCGGCGGCCTGGGCAAGGGCTTCGGCAAGGAGCAGGGTATCAGCGGACAATTCCTTAATATATTAAGCACAGCCGACGCCATCCTGCAGGTGGTAAGGGCCTTCGAAGATGAGAATATCCCCCATGTCGAAGGCAAGATCGACCCGCTGAGGGATATAGAAACGATGGACATGGAGCTGATCTTCTCCGACCTGATAATCGTGGAAAAGAGGCTGGGTAGACTGGAATCCTCACTCAAAGGCGGCAAGGGCGCCGAGCGCGATCTGGCCTTCAAAGAGCAGGACCTGCTCAACCGCGTGAAATCAGCGCTGGAAAAGAACATACCCATCCGATTGCAGAAGCTGACGCCGGATGAGCTTCGCTCTCTAAGCAACTACCAGTTCCTCACTGCCAAACCAATGCTGGTGGTGATCAATATCGGCGAAAAGCAGCTCAACGGCTATAGCGCAACGCTGGAGGAGCTGAAGCAGAAATATACGCAGCCCCAGGTGGAGTTGATCTCTATGTGCGGCAAGCTCGAAATGGAGCTGGCACAACTCACCGACCAGGAGGCGGAGGAATTCCGCAAGGACATCGGGCTGAAAGAGACCGCCTTCGACGCAGTGATCAAGCATTCCTATGCCCTGCTCGGGCTTATTTCATTTTTCACCGTGGGGGAGGATGAGGTGAGGGCCTGGACTATCCGTAAAGATACGCCGGCCGTCAAGGCCGCGGGAAAGATACACACAGATATCGAGAAGGGCTTTATCCGGGCCGAGGTCATTCACTATGACGACTTCATCAAGAGCGGCAACATGGCCGAGGCGCGCAAGCGCGGGTTGCTACGGCTGGAGGGCAAAACCTATATCGTACAGGACGGCGACATCTCCCACTTCCTCTTCAATGTCTGACGACTGCCGGTGCGGTTTCACCGAACAGCGATATTGCGCAAAACTACTACTTCACCAGGCAAAAGGCCTGATGATATAATAAGCAATTCTAAATTGCCACCCACAAAGCATAAGGAGCGTTCATGAAAAAGGGTATTAAAGTCATTGCATGGTTTGAAGAGATTACCAGGAGCGATCTTAGTATAGCCGGCGGCAAGGGCGCCAATCTGGGCGAAATGGTGCACGCCCAGATACCCGTGCCCCCCGGTTTTGTCGTAACTGCTACAGCCTATTTCGAATTCCTCAAGGAAACCAATGTAATGGAAGAGATACAGACCATGCTGCAGGGCCTCGATGCCAATGACAGCAAGGCGCTGCAGGAGACATCGGCCAGGATCAAAGATAAAATTTCAGGCATGGACATGCCGGGCTATATGGTTAACGAGATCAAACAGGCTTACCGCAAGATGGGCGGCGGACTGGTGGCAGTCCGTTCGTCGGCCACGGCTGAAGACTTACCCGATGCGTCCTTCGCCGGACAGCAGAGGACATTCCTCAATATCCAGGGGGAGGAATCCGTGGTCAAGGCCGTCCAGGAATGCTGGGCCTCGCTATTCGAATCGAGGGCCATCTTCTACAGGAACGAGCAGGGCTACGACCATTTTAAAGTCGGCATCGCCGTACCTGTACAGAGAATGGTGCAGTCGGAGTCAGCCGGCGTTATGTTCACGGTGGAGCCACTGACAAGCGACCGCAGCAAGATACTGATCGAAGGCATCTTCGGCCTGGGGGAAGCGATTGTTTCAGGCGACCTGACACCTGACCAGTACAGCCTGGATAAAGAAAAGCTAACGATCCTCGACAAGAAGATCGTTAAACAGGAATGGCAACTGATGCGCAATCTCGAAGCCAAATCCAGGGATCTCGATACCAATATCAAGGTGCCAGTGCCACCCAACAGACAGCAGATGCAGAAAATATCCGATGAAGATATCATAAACCTGGCTCGTATCGGCAAGCTTCTGGAGGAGCATTACAAAACCCCTCAGGATGTCGAATGGGCTAAGGAAGGCAAGAGCCTTTATATTGTGCAGACCCGCCCCGTGACCACCCTCAAGGAACAGGGTGAGACAGATATCGTGGACTCCAAAGCCAAGGTGCTGATGGAGGGCGTGGCGGCCAGTCCCGGCGCTGCCAGCGGCATCGTAAAGATCATCCCCGACCCCTCACATATCGATAAAATCCTGCCGGGGGATATTCTGGTAGCCGAGATGACCACCCCCGATTTCGTTCCCGCCATGAAACGCGCCGTAGCCATTATCACAGACCGCGGCGGCAGGACTGCGCATGCCGCCATTGTCAGCCGCGAGCTGGGAATACCATGCGTGGTAGGCACCGAGAGCGCCACTAAAATATTAAAGGACGGCCAGGAAGTTACCGTTGACGGCTCCACCGGCAAGGTCTATGAGGGCAGGGTGGTGATCAAGAGCAAGAAGCCCAAAACAACACCTGTAATAGGGCAGAAAATTAAAACCAAGACAAAACTTTATGTATTGCTGGCCGAGCCCGAGATGGCTGAACAGGTGGCGGCACGTGATGTCGACGGCGTCGGACTGCTCAGAGCGGAATTCATCATGGCGCGCATGCCGGGCCACCCGCGTTATATGTTGCACGAAGGCAAATCGCAGCAATATACCGACATTCTGAGCAAGAATATTGCTACATTCACCAAGGCTTTTTACCCGAGGCCGGTCGTCTATCGAACCACCGACTTCAAAACCAACGAGTATCGCAACCTGCGCGGCGGCGACAAATACGAGGAGCTGGAAGAGAACCCCATGATAGGCTACCGCGGATGCTCACGCTACACACGGGAAATAGAGGTCTTCCGTATGGAGATCGATGCCATCAAGAAGGTCTGCGAAACCTATGATAATCTGTATGTCATGCTGCCCTTTGTCAGATTCGTCTCAGATATCGAACAACTGCGCAACATCTTCGTCTCGGAAGGCCTGTACAACTTCCCCAAGTTCAAGCTGTGGATGATGGTGGAGGTGCCTTCCAACATCATTTTGATCGATAAGTTCATCGACGCCGGCGTTGACGGCATCTCGATCGGGTCCAACGACCTGACCCAGTTGATCCTGGGTATCGATAGGGACAATTACAAGCTGGCCAAGCAGTTCGATGAGCGTAACGAGGCTGTCATGATGGCTATCGAGAAAGCCGTAACCGCCGCTAAACAAAAAGGCATTACATCCTCGATCTGCGGGCAGGCCCCCTCGGTCTACCCCGAAATCACAGAGAAGCTGGTGAGATGGGGCATCACCTCGATTTCGGTCACACCGGATATGATTGGTGAGACCAGACAGATTATCGCCGATGTCGAGAATAAATTGGCCGGAACACGTTAATTTTGTAATATTACATTACAATAATTTGTCTTATGGCTGTATTAAATGTCCGGCAGCGGCTGGAAGAGGCTGAAGGTCGGCTGTCACCCTATGCAGCACGCAGCGCCAGCAGCCGTGGCCGATTAATCGCCGAAAAGCGCTGCCCGTTGCGGACGGATTTCCAGCGGGATCGTGACCGCATACTCTTTTCCAATGCGTTCCGCAGGCTCAAACACAAAACGCAGGTTTTCATTGCTCCGCTGGGCGACCATTATGTCACCCGCTTGACGCATACACTAGAAGTATCCCAAATAGGGCGCACCATCGCGCGGGCGCTCAACCTCAACGAGGACCTGACCGAGGCCATCGCCCTGGGGCACGACCTCGGACATACGCCGTTCGGCCACATGGGCGAGAGGACTTTGAACGAGCTGCTGCCCGGGGGCTTCAGGCATTACCAGCAGAGCCTGCGCGTGGTAGACCTCATAGAGAA
>DKFA01000015.1:19080-39570 GCA_002452695.1 Dehalococcoidia bacterium UBA6808 | reverse complement strand
GAGGGACAGGTAGTCAAGATGGCCGACCTGGTAGCGTATATAAACCATGATGTGGAAGACTCCATCCGCGCCGGAATAATTTCGCATTCCGACCTGCCGGCTTCCACTGTAAAGGTGCTGGGCAAGACCAATTCCAACAGGATCAACACACTGGTGACAGACATCGTATCCAACTCGGCTGACGCCCTACAGCGTGGCGACAGGGACAAGCCGCTGATCATCATGAGCAACACTGTGCTGGAAGCTGCCAACGAACTGAGGGAATTCCTCTTTGAGCGGGTATACCGCGCCAGCCTTAAAGCGGATAATGTTATCAGGGCGCATGACATTATAGTACGGCTGTATAATTACTTTATCAGACACCCCGACAAATTGCCTGCAGAACTGAACTTGCTCAAAGACCCCGTCGAAAGGCGCGTGGCCGATTATATTGCGGGCATGACCGACTCCTATGCCATGCTGACAGACGAGCGCCTGAACAAGGTGGAAATACCTTAAAATAAGCAATGTAACTTACCTATGAATATAACCGACGAGATCAAACAAAAGCTGGATATCACAGATGTGATCGGGCAATATACCAAGCTGCAAAAATCCGGGCGCAATTTCAAGGCTATCTGCCCATTCCACTCCGAGAAAATACCCTCCTTCTTCGTTTTCCCTGACAAACAGAGCTGGCACTGTTTCGGCGCCTGCGGCACAGGAGGCGACATTTTTACCTTTATCATGAAGAAAGAGGGGCTGGATTTTGGGCAGGCTCTCAGGCTGCTGGCGGAAAGGGCCAATGTCAAGCTAGAATATAAATCAGCGCAGAGCTCCAAAGACGAACAGCAGCTACATGACCGGCTATACAAGCTGAACGAGGTCGCTGCCGAATATTTCCACTATCATCTTCAGCACTCGCCCGAAGCCGGTGAAGCCCGGGCTTATGCCAATAAAAGAGGCCTGACCGAAAAAATCATCTCCAATTTCCAGATAGGTTATGCTTTGAATAAATGGGACGGGCTGATCAGCCACCTGGCCAGGACTGAATACAACGAAGAGGAGATGCTGTCTGCCGGCCTGATTATACCGCGTGATAGCGGTGGCTATTATGACAGGTTCCGCAACAGGCTGATCTTCCCCATTAAGGATATCAAAGGACGCGTGATCGGCTTTGGCGGCCGTGCGCTGGACGATTCACTGCCCAAGTACCTCAACTCTCCGCAAACAGTACTGTTCGACAAAAGCAGCGTGCTCTACGGTATCGATAGAGCTCAGGCCGCCATCCGGCTGAAGGACTCTGTGGTTATAATGGAAGGCTACATGGATGTTATAGCTGCCCACCAATTTGGTTTTGAGAATACTGTAGCGTCCATGGGCACCGCCCTGACAAGCAAACAGATATCGATCCTGCGCCGGCTTTCCAAGAATATCATCGTGGCGCTGGATGCCGATGCCGCCGGGCTGGGAGCCACGACGCGCAGTATTGTCACGATTGATGAACAAATACCCAAGGAACACTGGATGCCCTGGATCGAATCTAAGACCTACGAAGACCTGGTCAAGTACGAAATCCAGGTTGTAGAGATCAGCGGCGGCAAGGATCCGGACGAGATCATCAGGCAAGCGCCGGAAAAATGGGCCAAACTGCTCAAGGAATCACAGCCCATCATTGATTTTACTTTAAAAAAAGAAGTTGCTAATATATCACAGGATAACGTCAAAGATAAGTCTGCGATAGTATCGAAATTTCTGCCGATTTTATCACAGATTGATGATCCGGTCCGGAGGGCACACTACGTTCAAAAGCTGTCAACTCGGTTAAAGCTTGACGAAAGGTTCGTGTGCGATGCCATGTTTGCGCTGCAGGCCCGGGACAGAAAATCCAGACAGACACATTCCAGCAAAGTAATAAAGAATATTACCGAAAAAACAACTGCATCACGAGCTATTGAGGAGTATTGCCTTTCGTTGTTGCTGCATTTTCCGGACCTGCAGGATGCGGGCCAGGAGCTGTCGGCAGATATTTTTGAACATTCCGAGAATAAAGATATATTATTTAAATGGCTAATCAATCATGATATTGAATGGATACGGGCCAATATAGATCCGGCTATGCACGAATACTTCGAACATCTCTGTTCAATGCATAGGCAGTATCCACCTTCACTGGCACAGAATAAAAGGGAGCGGCAGATAGCTCTCCATGACAGCATTAACCGTCTCCAGGAAATCCACATTAAGAACCTTGAATTGCAAAAGAAATCGATACTTGATGAACTTGATGAAAAAGACCCGGGCAATGAAGAAAAGCAATTAATCAAGTTGAAAGAACAGGGCATCAACGAAAGCCAGCAACTAAAAGATATTTTTAGTAAGCGGGGCCGCTTTTTCAGCCGCACGAAGGAAGTCTAAATGGCAGAAAAGAATAAACACGAAAAGGCAATCCAGGTGAAAGCAATCGGCAAGGCAACCAGAGGCGCTGCGGCCACAGCCACCAAAGCTGCGAAACCGCCTGAAACAGCCAGGACCAGCAAGAAAACGGAACCTGCCAATACCACGGCCAAAGCCGGCAGGAAGGAAGACGCGGCCAAAGCTGTTAGTAAGCCTGAACCAACTAAAAAAGCGGTTAAAATCGCTCAACCGGCAGACAAACCGGCATCCAGAACTGAATCGGCCAAAGCTGCATCCAAATTAGAGACTAAAGAAAACATCAAAAACGGCCGCAAGCCGGCCATAGAGGTCATAGATAAAAAAGTTGAAGAGGTCAAAATTGCCGAAGAGATCAATGAAGATTTCGAGGTAAGACAGGATCATTGGGACAAGCTTGAGGCAGTACCCAATGTCCTGGTCGAAAAAGATCTACCCTTCTCGGAGATTGAAGGCCCTCCTGAATTCAGCGAGGAGGAGTGGATAGAAAAGCCCGATGATGAAGAGAAACCGCTGGTTGAAATCGAGGCCGAGCTTACTGAGCACGAGGCGATCGACGACCCGGTCAGGATGTATTTGCATGAGATCGGCAAATATCCTCTGCTCAACGCCAAGCTGGAAAGAGACCTTGCCAGCAAGATCGAACCTTACAAGTATATCGAGAACATCAAGGAGTCCTTTAAAAACAATTACAACAGGTACCCTACCACTCCTGATTACATCATTCAACTGATTAAGAACCTTTCCGATTGCGACATGGTCATCGACAAGCTGGCCGAACACCTCAATGCCGGCAAGAAGATGAGCTTTAAAGAAAAACTGCTCAATGATAAGCTGCATAAGGCTATCGACGATTTCATCAACCCCGAATCAGTTGCTAAGATTGCACAGGAACTCGCTTTAGACCCGTCCGAAATAGAGAAACGGCTGGTCGATTTTTCCATTTATGTCCGGATTATCAGTCCCGAGATATTCAACATTATCGATGCCAACTCGACCTGGGACAAGGTCAAGCAGATGGTGGGCAAAAACGGTGATTCGAAACTGATAGGAAAATTAGAAGGACGATGTGCTCCTTTTGAACATAAATTTGAATTAATCGACAGGGAAGGCAAAGAGGCAAGCAAACAGCTGACGGTTTCCAACCTGCGCCTGGTAGTAAGCGTGGCCAAGAAATACGTAGGGCACGGCATGCCCCTGCTTGACCTGATTCAGGAAGGTAATATAGGCCTGGTTCGTGCGGTAGAGAAATTCGAATACCGCAAGGGTTACAAATTCAGCACCTATGCTACCTGGTGGATACGGCAGGCCATTACCCGCGCAATTGCCGACCAGGCCAGGACCATCCGCATACCGGTGCACATGGTTGAAACGATCAACAGGCTGCTCAAAGTCAACCGCAAGCTCTCCCAGGAGTTCGGCCGCGAACCAAGCTGTGAAGAGATCGGGCTCGGCATGGAGATTACAGCCGATAAAGTCCGCGAGATTATGAAACTGTCGCAGGTCCCCATTTCATTGGAAATGCCTATAGGCGAAGAGGAAGACAGCCACCTGGGCGACTTTATAGAAGACAGGTCCAACCTGCCGCCTGCCGATGCAGCATCACGTGAGTTGCTTAAAGCCCAGCTCGATAAGGTGCTGGGGGAGTTGACGGATCGAGAACGCAAGGTTCTGCTGCTCAGGTTCGGCCTCGAAGACGGCAGAGCCAGGACACTGGAAGAGGTAGGCAAGGAATTTAATGTGACCCGCGAACGCATCAGGCAGATCGAAGCGAAAGCGCTGCGCAAGTTGCGGCACCCCAGCCGGAGCCGTAAACTGAAAGATTATCTGGAATAGTCCTATTTCACAGGAGGCAATCGATGAGAATCCTTCGGGGATTTTTAATGTTTATGGGTGCGCTGGCGGTACTGGCCATCATCGCACTTGTTTTAGGTTATGTGCTGGCACTGCTGACGCCCGATGTCAGGAACAACATCAGGCCGGTGGTGCTTTCTTCTGAATCCGTCGACAATTACAACAAAAAAATGGCTGACATGCGCTCACAAACCAGAGGACAGGGGACTGCCGAGATTACATTGACAATGACCGAAGAAGAGGTCAATTCAATAATCGTCATGGCCATGGCCGAAGGCCACATCCCGGCCAAGGAGATACTGGTTAATTTTAACGACGGCTATCTGGTGCTCTACAGCGCCTGGAATTTCCCCTGGTTTCCTGTGAAAACAGGCATCATAGGCTCGTTCGATGTTGTGGAGAAGAAGCCCGAATTCATCGTCCAGAACTTCTTTTTAGGCAAACTTCCTCTGCCATCAGGGATCAACAACAACGTACAGGAAATTGTCAACATAATGATCCGCACCAACCCCATGGTCTACAACTCCAGATACAATTATAAAGAAATAACCATCTCGGAAGGTAAAATCAAACTTTCCGGATCTGTTGAAAGGTTCAACGGCGGTCCGGGAGCATCAGCGTCCGAGTAAATCGGGCAGGTTGCGTGGCATCTTTCCTTTGGCAATCATTTTGCTCATCTTCTGAATGCCATGAAATTGGTTCAGCAACTGATTGATGTCAGCCGGCGTTGTACCGCTGCCTTTAGCGATACGGCGCTTGCGGCTGCCATTAATTATATCAGGATTCTGCCTCTCCTCCCTGGTCATGGACAGGATGATGGCTTCGATCTTTCTGGTTCTGTCCATACTCTCTTTATCGGATATGCCTTTGGCCATCCTGGAAAAACCAGGCACCATCTCCATGATCTGGGTGAAACTGCCCATCTTTTTTATCTGCCGCATTTGCCCCAGCAGATCATCCAGGTCAAACTCGGACTTTTTCAGCTTTGACTCAAGCTGCTGCATCTTCTGTTTGTCGAAAGTCTTCTCCGCCCTCTCGATCAGCGTCAGCACATCGCCCATACCCAATATACGTGAGGCCAGCCTGTCGGGATAAAAGACTTCAAGTGAGCTGGTCTTTTCGCCAACACCCAGGAACTTGATTGGCACGCCTGTGACAAACTTGATTGACAATGCCGCTCCACCCCTGGCATCACCATCCATCTTGGTCAGGATCAAGCCGGTCAGTCCCAGATTTGTATTGAACTCTTCAGCGATATTGACGGCATCCTGTCCCGTCATAGCATCGGCTACCAGGAGTATCTCAGCCGGCTTGACAGCCTTTTTTATATCCACCAGTTCTCTCATCAAGACTTCATCTATATGCAGCCGGCCCTGGGTATCTATAATCACCCAGTTGGCAGCGATCTCCGCCGCCGTTTTAAGCGCGTTGCAGCTGATCTGCACCGGATCAGCTTTAGTATCTTCGGCATAGACTGGGATATCGAGCTGTTTCCCCAGCACTTTCAACTGGTCGATTGCTGCCGGTCGGCGAGTATCAGCCGCCACCAGCAAGACCCGGTAATCGGACTGCTTCAAATGCATCGCCAGCTTGGACGCTGTTGTAGTTTTGCCGGCGCCCTGCAATCCCACAAGCATGACTATAGTCGGCGGGTTGGCATTGGACTTGAGCTTTGCAACTTCCGTACCCAGGACATTGATCAACTCCTGATTGACAATCTTGATAATCTGCTGTCCGGGGGTAAGGCTTTCCAGCACCCTGGCATCCAGCGCTTTTTCGCGGACCACGCCCAGTAAGGCCTTAACCACCTTAAAATTGACATCAGCCTCCAGCAAAGCCAGGCGTATCTGCCTCAGCGCTTCATCGATATCTTTTTCAGTCAGCTTGCCCTTATTGCTCAGCCCGCTGAATATTTTGCCAAGTTTTTCCGTTAATACCTCAAACATGTATTCCCTCGCACCACTATCTAAATCGCGGCATATGGTAAAATATGGTCTGGATTGACCAGCTCCAGATCTCCGTGTTCAACTCCAGTGGAAAGTTGTTAATAAGGATAGCACATTTTACGGATTAAGGTCTCTGCTAATTGTACTGAACCGATAAAGTTGCGAGGTTTGTTGTATTGATACCATCCAGCTTAAGAATGCGCAATTTCATGTGCTACAGGGAGGCCGTACCTGCATTGAATTTCGACGGTATTCACGTAGCCTGTCTGTGCGGTGATAACGGCAGCGGAAAATCAGCCATCTTCGATGCTATCACCTGGGCGCTGTGGGGCAAAGCTTCCCGCGGCAGAAATGAGGATATTATTAGCACCGGCCGGAATGAGATGGAGGTAGAACTGGAATTCTATAACGGCGACAACCACTACCGCATCATCCGAAAATTCAACCGTTCGTCGGGGTCCAAATCAAGCCAGGTCATGCTTGACCTGCAGGTCATACACGAGAGCAGGTATCAGTCCATCGCCGAACACATCGTCAAGGACACCCAGGAGAAAATCAACAGACTGCTGCACCTTGATTACGCCACGTTTACCAATAGCGCTTTGCTGTTGCAAGGCAAAGCCAACGAATTCAGCATCAAAATACCTTCGGAACGCAAAGACATCCTGTCCAGGATACTCGACCTTACTTTCTACGATGAGTTGGAGGCGGATGCCAAGGCAGAAGCCGAAAAGAACAGGAACGCATATGCTGTAATCGAGAGGGAATTGCAGACCATAGACCAGAAGGCCGCTGAAAAGCCGGGCCTTGAAACGGCCCTTAAACAGGTTCAGGACAGCCTTGCAGGCATTGAACAAAACATGAAGACTGTGGAAACAGAACTGCAGGACCTGCGCCAGAAAAAGGAAGCCCTGGCGGCCAGAGACGAACAGTTCAAGCTAATACAAAAGCAAATTGCGGGGAAGGCCGAAGATATGCAGGCAGCACAGACCAGGCTGGATGCTGCATTGAAAAATATCCAGCGCTTCAATAACGTCATCTCTGGAGCTGTGGATATAGAGAGAGGCTACGCGGTCTACCAGGATCTCGCTGCCAGAGAAATGGAACTCAATGCAAGGTTCAGGCAATACCATGACCTGACACAACGAAAAAACCGTATTGAAAACCTGATCGCCTCTCTGCAAAATGCCCTTAACAGCGAACGCAAAGGATTGGCCGTTAGCATCAGCGAGCTGGAAAAACGCTGCGGACAGACAGAGGAGCTCAAGAAGAAACAGGAAGAGCTGGTCAGGCAACAGACACAGCTTGTACAGAGCGAAGCCGATCTGACGGCAAGACAGAAATTGATTAAGGACACTACGGGGCTGATTAGCTCGATATCAGCAGTGAATTCACAATTAATGGCAGCCATGGAAGAGATCAGGCGCAAAATGGCCATGATCTCGCACGCCTCCGCCGTATGCCCACTGTGCGAAAGGGAACTGGGACCTGATGAGCACAGACGTATCAGTCATAAACTGGAGTTGGAGCTTCAACAAAACGTGTCGGCGACCAGAGAAAACACCAAGAAGATCGCCCTGCTTAAAGTTGATCTTTCTACAATCGAGAAAGAGGCCCGCGACATAGAAGCTTGGCTCAGGGCAGAAAGGGAAAAGTGCGGCCGACAGGCAACGCTGATTGAAAAAGCCCTGAATGAGGCAGACAAGGCCTCCGCCGAACTGGCTGAAAAACGTCCTCGCCTGGAACAGATTGAGGCCAGTTTGAAGGACCGCAGCTTTGCTGCTGCCGAATTCAAAGAACTCGACCTTGTTGATCAGGAGATACGGAAGCTAGATTACGATCAAACGCGCCATGAGAAAATTACACGCGACAAAAATAACGCCGTTAAATACGAATTGCTGTTTAAAGAATTGAACGAAGCCCGGCTGCGTATTGAGCAGGAAGAAAGAACAGCCGCCGATAACCGCACCGTCATCTCGCGCCTGCAGAGTGAGATAGCAGCCCTCAAGCAGGAAACAGACCTGCTGGCGATAGACCTGGCCGGCCTGCCCGCTATTATCAATCAACTCAAAACTGCCGAAGAAAAGCAGCGGACACTGCAGGCCGAGGAGAGAAAGGTCCGCGACCATGCTGCACAGCTCCGTGAAAACATCCGCCAGATAGATGCCCTCAAGGAGGAGAAAAAAGACAAGGAGCACAAGCTGCGCAAGCACAAGGAGGCAGAATCTATCTATGCTGAACTTGCCAGATGTTTCAGCAAGAAAGGCATCCAGGCGCTGATCATATCGGAGGCCTTGCCCGAGATCAGCAACGAAGCCAACGACCTGCTGGGCAGGATGACGGACAACCGCATGTCACTCAGACTGGAAGCCCAGAAGACGTTGAAAAAAGGCGACCAGGTGGAAACGCTGGACATCCTTATCTCAGATGAAATGGGGTTCCGTAACTATGAGATGTACAGCGGTGGCGAAGCCTTCCGCATCGACCTGGCGCTGCGCATCGCCATCTCACGGCTGCTGGTGAGGAGGGCGGGAGCATCCATGCCCATACTCATCATCGATGAAGGCTTCGGCACGCAGGACAGCGCGAGCCTGGAAAAACTGATCGATGCTATCAACTATATACAGGACGACTTCGAAAAAATCTTCATCATCACACATCTGGAAGAACTGCGGGATAAATTCCCCGTCATCATCAACGTCACCAAGACGGGAGAGGGATCGACCATCTCAATCAGCCAGTAAACTGCAGCGAACTTCTGAACAATTCCTTGACAGCTACAGTCTGCGGCGTTATCCTAAATGCATTTAAACCAATGCAACCCGGTCCACGGAGCAGTTCATGCCGGAAAGATATGAAATCAATGCTTTTGAAAAAGAAGAGTCCTGGAGGCTGTTCCGCTATATAGGCGAGCTCGTCGAGGGTTTCGATAAGCTGAGCGGAATTCAGCCAGCGGTTACAATTTACGGTGCAGCTAAAGCTACGGCCGACCAACCGGATTATCAGAATGCCAGACAAATAGCCAACCTGCTCGGGCAGCAGGGCTTCAACATTATCACTGGAGGCGGTCCGGGTATGATGGAGGCTGCCAACCTGGGCGCCAGCGAAGCCGGCGTCAAGTCTGTCGGTCTGAACATCGAGCTACCCCGCGAACAGAAATGCAACGTTTATTCCAACCTGAATTTAACATTCAATCACTTCTTCGTCCGCAAGGTCATGCTGGTCAAGTATGCCACTGCCTTTGTTATCATGCCCGGCGGGCTGGGCACACTGGACGAACTCTCCGAAGTGCTGACATTGATTCAAACCAATAAGATCAAACCTTTCCCGGTCATCCTATTCAATACATCATTCTGGCGGGGTTTCCTGGACTGGCTGCAAAATAACGTTTTGCAGGCCGGTTACATCTCACAAGAAGATCTGCAGCTGCTGCGGCTTTCCGACCAGCCTTCCGATGTGGTCAACATCGTCACAAGCTGGTACCTGCGCCAGGCCATCGTAGGTAGAAGAGCTATTGATTAATTTATCCTTTCACGGCGCGGTCAGGAACGTCACCGGCTCCAGGCACCTGCTGGAAATCAATGGTTTCCGCCTGCTTCTGGACTGTGGTTTTTTTCAGGGCCGCAGGGCTGAAACATACGAGAAAAACCTGCATTTTGACTTCGATCCCCGATCGATTGATGCCGTCATCATATCTCATGCCCACCTTGATCATCTGGGCAACCTGCCCAACCTGGTTAACCAGGGTTTTAACGGAGACGTCTATTGCACATCCGCAACACTCGATCTTGCAAATATTATGTTAACTGATTCGGCCAATATACAGGAAAATGACGTTGAATTCGTTAACAAGATCAGGCGCAAGCAGAACCTGCCACCGACTGGCCCGATCTACAGCGTTGCGGATATACCGCCTACCCTGCAGTTGCTGCGGGGTAGTTCATACAATCGTCCCTTCAAGATCTGCGATAACATCCAGGTCACTTTCCTTGATGCCGGCCACATACTGGGATCCGCTATTTCCGTGATCAACATCAATGATAACGGGCGCAGTGTATCAGTTTGCTTCACCGGTGATCTCGGGCGTTACCATATGCCCATCATCCGCGACCCTGTCTCCGTGACAAACTCGGACATCCTCATTATAGAAAGCACCTACGGCAACAGGTTCCACATTGATATTGATCACGTTGAAGATAAATTGGCTATGGTTATCAATGCCACCGTATCACGCGGAGGCAAACTGCTCGTGCCTTGCTTTGCACTGGGAAGAACGCAAGAGCTGATCTACTGCCTGCACCAGCTCAAACTGGCGCACAAAATACCAGATATTCCCGTTTTTATCGATAGCCCTCTGGCAATAGATGCTACGGATATTTTCCGAGTACACCCGGAATGCTACGACCAGGAAACAGCTGTTCTGTTGAGATCAGCATCCGATCCTTTCGGTTTCCGTGGTCTGCATTACGTACAGAGCGTTGATGAATCGAGATCACTAAATCATCTGAAAACGCCTGCTATGATCATTGCAGGGTCTGGCATGGCTGAAGCCGGCCGCATTCTACACCACCTGCGCAATAACATCAGTGATCCCAGGAATACCGTGCTGATCGTGGGCTGGCAGGCTGAAAACACGCTTGGCCGCAAGATAGCGGAGAAGTGGCCTGAGGTGCCCATATTTGGAGAAAAATTCAAGCTGCGCGCCAACGTAGAAATATTCAATGAGTTCAGCGCCCATGCTGACCGCAACGATCTGATCAGATGGGCTGGCGAAGGCAAAGCCAGATGGCAGAAGGTCTTTGTCGTCCACGGGGAAGAAAGTGCCTCCCTCTCGCTGGCTGACGCTTTCACTGCAGCCGGGATCAAAGGCGTTGTGGTGCCCGAATACGGCCAGAATTTCGAACTTTAGACTGTAATCGTTACCATCGAAAGTGATATTGTATGGCTGAAGTCATTCTGTCGGATTTTGCTGAACTGGAACAGTCCTGGCAACAAATATACAGCCGATCAACTTACAGGCTGCTTTTCTCGTCACCCGGATGGTCCAGACTGTGGTGGAAACATTTTGGTACAGGCAGCAGGCTGCACCTGGCTGCGGTCATGGATAATAAGCAGACTATCGGCATCGCACCTCTGCGCGTCGAGGATAACATCATTAAATTCATCGGCAGTGACAACGTTTGTGACTTTCTCGATTTTGTGATCGAAGAGGGGCGTGAAATGGACTTTTTCAATGCCCTCCTCAGTCACCTGTCGGGACAGGGCTTGACCTCACTCCATCTTTCCCCACTCTTGCCTCACTCAGCCACTTTACGTTTTCTGCCTGATGTGGCAAAACAGAAAGGCTTTAACCTGACCAGCGAGCAGATCGACGTTACTGTCGAGATGACACTGCCTGCCGAACTGGCAACTTACCTGGCTGGCCTGAATGGAAAACAAAGGCACGAGATATTGCGCAAGGAAAGACGGCTGAATGAAGAGGGAGAAATCAACTATAGTATGACAGAAGATGCCTCGCCTGAAATGATCGAGACTTTCCTGCGTTTTTTCCGCGAAAGCCGCGATGACAAGAACCAGTTCCTCACGGACGAGGTCCAAGCCTATTTCAGAGAACTGGCAAGCTGGGCCGAAAAAGAGGGGATACTAAGAATAGGTATGCTGGAGCTTAATGGCGTCCCTGTTGCCAGCACATTTTGCTTTGCTTACCAAAATGATATATATCTATATAACAGCGGCTATAACCCTGATTACCGCTGGCTCAGTGTGGGAATACTATCAAAATACTTTTGTATCAAGCGCAGCATCGAATCGGGCAACCGCAGGTTCGATTTTCTCAAGGGCGATGAAAAATACAAGTATTATCTCGGCGGAAAGGGCATCCCGCTGTACAGATGTATAATTAACAAATAAAACGCAGTAAATGGAAAAGTCCTTCAAGCGTCAACTTCACATAGCAATGCTGAGTCTACACAGCTGCCCCTGCGGCAAGCTCGGCAGCCGCTATACAGGCGGTATGAACATCTACATCAGAAGTATGGCCGCAGAGTTGATCCGGCAGGGCCACATCGTCGACATCTTCACCTGCTCGCACGATGATGACGCCGACTGCGAGCTGCAAATACCCGGCGGCTATGTAAATCTCATACACATACAGGCAGATGACTTTGCCGCTATCTCGGAATCCAATCTTGACCGGCACGTCTCCGACCTGGGCAAGTCGATCATCGACCATAGCCTGACGCACGGCCTTCGGTATGATATCATCCACAGCCATTACTGGCTTTCCGGCATGGTCGGGGAACTTCTCAAAAACGTATGGGGTATCCCCCATGTTACCATGTTCCATACTCTCGGCAAAATTAAAAATGAGACCGGCCTGGGTAAGGTCGAGCCTTACTACCGTATTGAGAAAGAACACTCCATCATAAGCTCCAGCGATCTGATCATAGCTTCCACTGGAAGAGAAAAGATAGCCCTGGTAAATAAATACGACGCTGTCCCCGGCAAGATCAGTATAATACCCTGCGGAGTCAACCCTTCGCAGTTCAGGCCTATCAACAAAGACCTGGCCCGCCGGATCTGCAATATAAGAGCAGAAAAGGCCATGCTGTTTGTCGGTCGCGCCGATCCTGTCAAAGGCCTGGACAACCTGCTGCAAGCTGTCTCACTGCTCAAAGACAGGGATGATTTCCAGCTTATCGTCATCGGAGGAGACAACACCTCTATGCAAGGTGTCAAACAGACGATCAGCGCTAGCGGGAAATACGCAATCGCTGACAGGATCCACCTGGTAGGGCCGGTCCCGCACGACCAAATGTACCTTTATTATAATGCTGCCGATTTTTGCGTTATACCTTCATATTATGAGAGTTTTAGCATGGTAGCCCTCGAAGCGATCGCCTGCAGCACGCCTATCCTGGCTACCGATGTGGGAGATGTCAGAGACATAACCCACCGCTGCCCGCTTTGCCGCATCATCGAAAGTAATGAACCACGTTTGCTGGCCGATAATATCGATCGGCTTTTCAATCTTGCCGACGGATGCACCAAAGCCTGCCCCGACAATTTACCCATCCAGTATACCTGGAAACACATAACCGGGCGAATCGTCGAATTCCATTTGACTCTGATAGATGATGCAGTGCCCTTCAAACAGGACACTTTGCAATATTGCCCCGTCCGATCCAGGAAAGCCACCGAACTGTGCCCGATAATTACGATGTAATGGTGATTGCCCTGCACCAGTATGTTCCCGAGTTCGGCGCCGGCGGCACGCCGACAGGCTGGTTTATCCCGATTAATTGCAAATCCAAATTAGTATCAATCTTTTCCGATCTTGAATACTTTTGTGCCGCAGGTCGGACAAACGCCCTGGGTTGCCGGCTTCCCATTCTTCATTTTAATTGCCTTCGGATTCTTTATCTCCTTCATGGCGCGGCATTTCATACAATAAGCTTGCATTCGCAATCCTCCGATAAATATTTGTTTGCAGGATATTGTATTTACACGTACAAAGTCAAATGATCACAAAGCTGACAGTCGTTAACTTTCGTACCAGCACAATAGTACTGGTCACTACGCATAACACGTGTGCCAATTATCAAGTATATGTTTACGCACCCGACCATTTCTCAGCCAGGTCGCCAATCACCGGCAGCTTGAATTTCTCGCCCTGATATGCCTTGACCATAAGCAGAATCCACAGCACAAGGGCCAATATGCCAACCACGATATTTAGGAAAGGTATCCAGGATAATATGAATACTGCCACAAATGTGATTATCGATTGCATGGCATGGAACTTTACGAATCTGCTATCCTTTTCGATGAGGAAAAAGATCAGACCTGTGACCCATCCAGCAACGTAGCTAAGTAAGGCCGCAATGTTCTCTTCAAGCCCGGTTGACGATTTCGCCATTTGCCATCCTCCTGCCTAGATTCGATAGCGATAGGATATATGCTGATCAAAAGCATGTCAAACAGGAAATATGGACTGCCTGTGGAAGCCGCAGCTTATATCGTCCTTCTGGCTTTTATAACCATGATCACCGCAAAAATAATCAGAGCAATGCCGGCGATGATCACAGCCAGCGCCCACACAGGCATTGTGGTAGTATCAGTTGCGGATGGCGGGGCAGCCGGTCCAGGCGCAGACATGGTGTGGAAAGTGAACAGTGCGCTGGGATCACTGGGGATCGGCTCAACCGCGCTCACCTGCCAAAAATAGCTCGTATCATATTCTAACGTTCCTTTCAGTTCGTAGGAAGTCGTGGTGGTAAAGGCCTCAACCACAATGTTCTGCAGTTGCGCATCCCTGGCCAGAACGAAACGGTACTTTGTAGTATTGGGATAACCCGACCAGCTAAAGGAAACAGGGCTGACCGGGCAGCCCGTGCAACCGTTGGACGGCGCCAGTGCCTGCAGGCCGTAATAGTCTGTGCGTACAGCGTAGCCGGGCGATACCGTGAATGCCTGCGGCTCAGACCAGGGGCTGATTAAATACTGTCCGGTGGCAGCCTGTCTTGTACGCACCCTCCAGTAATAGGTATGGCCCGCTTCAAGGATCCCCGGCGCCAGCCAAAAGGCCGGGGATGTCGCATCAGCCGGGGCCATGATACCGGAATCATACATCTTCAGCGTGAACCCGGGGTCCCTGGCTATCTGGACCTGGTACTGGCTGGAGAGGCAGAGCTGTTCCCAGGCCATATCAACCGATGCGTTACGCCCTGTCACCGGGTCACAGCCGACGGTATCGCTGCCGGGCGCATAGTCGCTATAGGTAACTTCCAGCGTAATATATCTTGAACGCACACCAGCGCTGTTCATCGCAGTTATTTTGTAAGTAGTCGAGTAAAGTGGATTGACCCGCACCTGCCCTTCCATTCCCACACCGCCAATATCATGATCAATACTGATCGAAGCAGCATTTCTCACATTCCAGATTAACAGGGCGCTCGAGCCGTAATCGATGCTGACGGGAGACAGCGTGAAGTTGACTATCTCGGGCAACAGCGCGGTTTCGATGCCTTCTGCTGCATATACTACTGTTCTGCCGTCCACAATATCAGGCGCCGCCAAACAGGCAACAAGTATGATTATCAGTATCCAGTTAATCTTCTCCATCAGTTGCACCCTGCCATATACATACAATATAGCGCAATCCGCAAAAAAACTGAACCATCAAGCGCTCCCGCTTTCACGTGACAGGTATTGATAGTATTTAGTCAATTGCAGCAGGACGCGTGCGGCACGGTTACCCGATGCATAATCATAATGATCATCCACCAATGTACCCTGCTGCTCTGTGAAGGTTGTGGTTATCACAGGTTTCCCGTATCTCATGATCCATTGCGACACAACAGCATTCATAAACCCGTTCAGCAGGTCATTTATAACAGCCATCCTCGATTTACTGCCGTCTATCTTACCTGTGGCCAGGTTAATAAAATCGTCGATCAGTTTATCGCCTATCTTTCCTGATTCACGGGCGGCAATGACAAGGTCGGTCATTTTATCGACTTCGATGCCGTTCTGCACACCAAGCGTCACTCCCACACCGGCAACAAATTGTTTAACCGATGCGGCCCTAACCACTGGATCTGTTGACTTGATCCCTTCCAGGATAGGCACGGTAGCTTTTAAAATGGCCGAGTTCTTTTCCTGCTGCTCCTCATTCATCTTGGTCCTGGCCTGCTGCTGGAAGATAAGTGAGCCGAAGAGCGTGAACCCGCCGAACCCCATAAAGATCAGCGAGTCCACCGTAGGCAGCTCCAGCAGGCTGATCGGCGCAGTTAAATATGCGATGAGATTGCGGTCGCCAGCTGGGTCGACGGGGTTCTGGCGGCTCCAGCGCGGAGGAAACATCTTGTCCAGTTCCCTGATCGTTTCCTCAGGCAGCTTGACTACATTCAGCCCA
Organism: Dehalococcoidia bacterium UBA6808; assembly: GCA_002452695.1. Classification (GTDB taxonomy): domain Bacteria; phylum Chloroflexota; class Dehalococcoidia; order GIF9; family UBA5629; genus UBA6808. Next base: position 23,442 of record DKFA01000015.1, on the reverse strand, counting down.
CCCTGTTCGCAGGCATCAGCGCACAGCACGCCATAACTGCCTCCGGGAGTGATGATCGCCACGTTCTTGCCTTTAGGCAACGGCTGGGTGAGGAACCCGATGGCCACATCAAGCATTTCCTCCGGCGTCTCAACACGCAGGGCGCCCATTTTCTTGAACGCGGCGTCATATATCTCGTCGGTACCGGCCATGGCGCCGGAATGGGACCGGATGGCCTTGGCGGCCGCCTCGGTCTTGCCAGGTTTGATAATAATAACAGGCTTGTCCTTGGTTACCCTTTCGACAACCTCTGTAAACCGCTTGCCGTCATTAAGGCCCTCGATATAGGTCATAATGACCTTGACTTCCGGGTCACGGCCGAAATATTCAATGTAATCCTCAATCTGGATATCGGCAGCGCCACCGCAGCTGACATAGCGGTGAAAACCCACGCCTCGCTCGAACCCCGCTACTACAATAGCCGCACCAACATTTCCGCCCTGCGAGACAAAAGCCAGCGGACCGGGCTTGACCAGCAGCGGCATCATGAATGCCGCCAGCGACGATGAAGCGCTCCAGTACCCCATGCAGTTAGGGCCGATAAAACGAATATTGCCTTTGCGTGCAATAGCTAGCACTTCGTCCTGCAGCCTCTTACCCTCCGCCCCGGTCTCGGCAAAGCCCGCCGAGATGATCACGGCCGATTTAACGCCTTTCTGCACGCATTCCTCCATAGCGGCAGCGACGCGCTCAGCAGGAATGGTGAACACGGCCAGGTCAACCGGCCCCGGTATATCGGTGACCTTCCTGTACACCTTTAGTCCCAGGATCATATCCTCATGAGGATTGACAGGATAGATGTCCCCCTTGAAGCTCTGTACAAGGCTTGTGATTGTGGAATTGCCCCATTTATTGAGGTTGTTGGTAGCCCCGATATGAGCTACCGATCTGGGATTAAATAGTGGGTCGAGCTCTTTAACAATATCCTTAAACATAACCGTTTCGTTAATTATTCAGATAAACGAATAATATCCTCCATAATAAAATGATGCTTTGTTTACAACAAAGCATCACCTATATGATAACACATTTAAAAAGGGGGGGTGATACGATCGTATCACCCCCCCTGGCTGATTTGCATAACAATACTATATCTTGAGGCGTTTGGGAGCGTCCTTCAGGATATCTGCAGCATCTTTGACCATGCCTTCTACGAGGTCTTTACAGTTGACGATATCATGAATAAGGCCGATGGACTGGCCTACCGGTATCAGGCCGGCATTTACATCGCCATCCGACCAGACGGTAATCTGCCTGCTGCCCATCAGGAAGGGAGCAAGCTCTTCCAGCTTGGCATGCTGGCTTTCCAGCTCAGCGATCTTTTTGGACGCCTCGTTGATAAGAGTGCGCCCCCGCAGGCCTATGCTCTTGCCGTAGCAAGATCAGCGCAGCAGCAAGGGTACGGCCGTTAGCAACGCCTCCGGCGGTGATCACGGGTATTGTAACAGCTTCAGCTATACGCGGGGTCAGCACCATAGTCGTCACATCGTCGCTCACTGGTTTTCACGTATAACCGTATAATATGCTAATATATATGTTGTTGACACTGTTCCTCTGCACCCACTAGGTATAAGCCAGAGGCGGGGAAACAATTGATTAAAGAAGATGACGTAGATGGGATTAGATAGCGCTACTATTGAAAAATACTCCAAAGTCGTAGCTCTTAAAGATGGGTCAAGCCTTTACCTGCGCCCGATACAACTTGAAGACGAAGAGCGTCTGCTGGCGCTCTTCGGCAGGCTGAGCAAACAGACGATTTATCTGCGCTTCCACTACGTACTGAACATGATGTCCAGGGAAGAAGCCTGCCGTTATTGTACAGTCGACTATAACGATACATTTGCACTGGTGGGAGCGCTGGGAGAAGGGCCGGACGAGCGCATCATTGCCGTAGGCCGTTACGCCAGGCAACCCGGCGCCAACCGCGCCCAGATAGCTTTTGAAGTCGAGGATAAATACCAGGGCCTGGGCATCTGTACACACATGCTGGATCAGCTTGCCCATATTGCCCGTGACAAGGGCATCAATTTTTTTGAAGTCGATGTGCTGGCCGAGAACAGGGACATGATGAACGTCCTGATCAACAGCGGTTTCCAAATGCAGAGCCAGATGCAGGGCGCAACCTATGTCGGCGTGCTTGACCTGGCGCCCACAGGGGTTGTGGAGCAAAGGTCCTTCGAACGTGAAAAGGTAACATCAGTCGCTTCACTGCGCGCTTTCCTCAACCCGCGTTCGGTAGCTGTCATCGGCGCTTCACGTACCCCTCATACCATAGGCAATTATGTATTCCGCAACCTGATACGGCAGGATTTCAACGGCGTGGTTTATCCTGTCAACCCCAATGCCGAATTCATCGCTACCATCAAGGCCTATCCTACCGTCCGCGAGATACCGGGCGATGTCGACCTGGCCATCATCATTGTACCTGCTGAAAGAGTGCAGCAGGTCGTGGAAGATTGCGCTCGCAAAGGTGTCAAGGGTGTGGTGGTGCTGAGCTCAGGTTTCGCAGAAGTAGACAAAGACGGCGCCGAGCGTCAAATGCGGCTGGTCAAAACCATCCGCAGCTACGGTATGCGTATGCTGGGACCCAACTGCATGGGAATGATCAATACCAACCCGCAGGTCAATCTCAATGCCACCTTTTCAACGGTCTTCCCGCGGCGCGGCAACATCGCCTTTGCCACGCAAAGCGGGATGCTGGGGTCGGCCATACTTATGTTCGCCAACACCCTGAATACCGGGCTTTCCACATTCGTGAGCATCGGTAACAGGGCGGATATCTCGAGCAACGAACTGCTGCAGTACTGGGAAGACGATCCTGATACAGATGTTGTTCTGCTCTACCTCGAATCGTTCGGTAACCCGCGAAAATTTACGCGCATAGCCCGCAGTATCACAGCCAAAAAACCGGTTGTCGCCGTTACCAGCAACTGGACATCCAGGCTGCCGAGGACGGTAACCTCGCAGACAGCAGCCATGGCCACGGAGCAGGCTGCTACCGAAGCGCTCTTCAAGCAGGCTGGCATCCTGCGTGTCGATACATTGGAAGACCTGTTCAACACTGGCAGCCTGCTGGCCAACCAGCCGCTGCCCGCGGGGAACCGGGTGGCTGTGGTCTCCAATGCAGGAGGCCTCGCCATACTGACCGCCGAGGCCTGCAAAGTCCGGGGTATGCAGGTACCAGAATTCGATATTACAACAGTATCCGCCCTAAAAGCAGTCACTCCTCCCAGGGCCATAGTCAAGAACCCCATGGACCTTAGTTCTGAATGCTCAGTCACTCATTACAAAGAGGTGTTGAAACTGATACTGACCGATGACAAGATCGATATTGCCATCGTGATCTACATAGCGCCCATCCCCCAACTTACAGAGGAATTCGCTTCCCTTATCCGGGAGATGGCGCCTCTTTTCCGCCAGAAAGGCAAACCCCTCGTTACAACTTCCCTGGGACTGAGCGGCGTACGTGTGGAGCTGGCGCATGAAGGGGGATTTGTCCCGTCATTTGCTTTCCCTGAAGCCATGGCAAGCGCATTATCGAGGTCGTTTGAGTTCAGCCAGAGATTGAAAAAGCCAGCCGGCAGAATACCCGAATTCCCCGATATCGATAAAGAGAAGGCCGATACTATAATTAAACTCGCACTGGAAAAAGGCGGCGCCGGGCAGATCTGGCTTGATGCTGAATCTATCCTCGGCTTGCTTGATTGCTACGGCATAAAGTTCGTCACATTGAAACTGGCCAGGACCCCTGCGGAGGCTGTTACAGCAGCGCAAGAAATAGGTTATCCAGTTGCTGTCAAGGTACTATCTTCCAGCATTACACAAAAGACCGACGTGGAAGGCGTGGTACTTGATTGCCGGTCAAAGGAAGAAGTTGAGAGCGCTTTTATCCGCATCCGCCGGAACATGGAAAAGGTTGCCAAAGGGGATGCAATGAAAGGCGCTATTATCCAAAAAATGGTGCAGGGCGGCATCGAAGTTATGGTAGGTGTTACACAGCATCCATCATTCGGACCGCTTATCATGTTCGGACTGGGCGGCATCTATGTCGAGCTGCTCAAAGATGTTATTTTCAACCTTCACCCTCTCACTGATATCGACGCCAGCGAAATGATCAGGTCCGTCAAGGCCTACCAGTTGCTGGAAGGCTGGAGAGGATCCAGGAAGGCTGATATAGCTTCCATCGAGGAGCTCCTGTTGAGGATCTCGGCGCTGGTGGAAAACCATCCACAGATACTGGAAATGGACCTCAACCCCGTCAAGGTGCTGCCCGACGGCGAAGGCTACCTGGTGGTGGACGGCCGCATCATGGTCTGCGCAGAA
>DKFA01000015.1:0-18891 GCA_002452695.1 Dehalococcoidia bacterium UBA6808 | reverse complement strand
CGGGCGGCCTCGGCATCATGCCTGATAAAAGCATCGAGGCTGCGTTGCAGCATGGAAATGGTCTTTTCGGTCATGCGCGGCAGGTCAATGAGGGGTTTAAGTGGAGGCTCATTACCAATCATAATGGCGATCTTGGCATTTCCAGCAGCATGGTCGCCCATCCGTTCCAGGTCAACGATGATGTTCAATGCTGCCAACAATATCCTCAGGTCGCTGGCCATCGGCGCTTGCGTACATATCAATTCCATAGTCTTCTGTTCTATCTCAAAGCGCTTATTATCAACATCCTTATCATCTTCCAGCACTTTCTTAGCCAGCTCCAGGTTACGCTCCTTGAGGGACTGCATTGACCTCTCCAACGCTTTCTCGATCATGCTACCCATCACCAGCACCTCATCCTGTATTTCCCTCAAATTCTTCTGGTAAGTTTCTCTCGTCATGTTATGCCTCCTTTATCCGAAGCGGCCTGTTATATAATCCTCAGTACGTTTATCTTTGGGCACGTTAAATACTTCTCTGGTCTCAGCATATTCAACCAATTCACCCAATAACATGAAACCTGCAAAATCACTGACGCGGGCAGCCTGCTGCATATTATGTGTTACTATAATTAAAGTATAATCCTTTTTCAGTTCGATCATCAGTTCTTCAATTTTTAACGTTGAAATCGGGTCCAATGCCGAGCAAGGTTCATCCATAAGAATTATTTGCGGATCCACAGACAGTACCCGGGCAATACAAAGACGCTGCTGTTGACCTCCTGACAATGCCAGCCCCGATTTATGAAGGTTATCCTTCATCTCATCCCATAATGCAGCCTTTCTCAGACTCTCTTCAACAATGCCATTTAAAACCCGTTTATTATGCGTACCAAGCATCCTTGGCCCATATGCCACATTATCATATATCGACATCGGGAAGGGATTGGGCTGCTGAAACACCATTCCCACCTTCTTCCTCAGATTGACCACATCAACTGACTTATCAAATATATCCTGACCATCGATCAGCATACGACCTTCAATATGCGTTTCATCAACAAGATCACTCATCCTGTTCATCAGGCGCAGTAATGTCGTCTTGCCGCAACCGGAGGGCCCTATCAACGCTGTAATTTTATTGCCGTAAATATCCATATTGATCGATTTCAACGCCTGGCAACTGCCATAGTAGAAGTTTAAATCTCGTATTAATATTTTAATTTCCATTTGACATTCTACCCCCGCCGGACATGGCAATGTATCTATCAGACAACCAGCGTGTAGCAAAGTTGATTATAATAATTATGATTATCAGTATCACCCCGGTAGCCAGAGCTTTATTGATTGCTGTCGTTTCCATGGCCAGATAATAAAGATGCAATGACAAAGTCCTGGCGCTGGACCATATTGATGTCGGCATGTTCGAACTTCCACCCATTGTAACGTACAGGCAGGCTGTCTCTTCCACAACCCTGCCAACCGTCAGTATAATCGATGTAATAATGCCCGGTATGGCAGCCGGCAGAATAACATGAGTAATTGTTTGCCATTTCGTCGCACCCAACCCATAGCTTGCTTCACGGTATGTCCTTGGCACAGCCTTCATAGCTTCTTCGCAGGTACGGATGATAACAGGCAGACAAAGGCATGCCAGTGTCAGAGCCCCGGACATAATGGAGAAATTGAAACCCAGTGCGGTAACGAAAAGCGCAAACCCGAAAAGACCAAATACGATGGAAGGTATGCCCGCCAGAGACTCCACCCCAAATCTGACCAGTTTTGTAAACCAGTTGTTCCTGGCATACTCTGCCATATAAATGGCCGCCCCGACACCTAAAGGCACAGCAATCAGCAATGTGATACCAATTAAATACAATGTGCCCACAAGCGCACTCAGGATACCCCCCTCTCCCTTTAACCCTCCCTTGGGGTTGGTCGTAAGAAATTCCCAGGTTATCGAACCGATGCCGTTGACAAATACATAGCCTATAATAATAAAAAGAAAGGCCAGTGACAATAATCCCGCAGCCCAACACACACCCCAGGCAACGTTATGTGTAAACTTGGGGGATATCTTCATTTTGTTTTGCCCCGCAGCAGCAGAATTCCAAAGCTATTAAGAATCAAAATGAAAATAAACAGCACAACTCCTGTAGCAAACAGGGCGTTCCAGTGAATTCCGGTGGCGTACTTCAACTCCAGAGCCAGCGTGCCTGTCAGTGTCCTGGCCGAACTGAAAATCGAATCGGGGATAATAATACTGTTACCTATTACCATGATCATGGCCATGGTCTCTCCGATAGCCCGACCCATACCCAATGCAATACTGGCTATAATCCCCGACCTGGCGGCCGGTAATACAACATTCCAGATCATCTGCCACCTGGTCGATCCCAACGCTAAAGCGCCTTCACGATAGGCATTAGGTACCGCCAGGATGCTGTCTTCCGTAATAGAAACAATCGTTGGCAGTACCATCACAGCCAATACGATAGATGCGGCAAGTATGCTGTCTCCTGATCCCTGCCCGATTTGCTGGATGGCTGGCACTAGCATTAACATACCCACCAGACCATAGACTACAGAGGGAATGCCAACTAATAGCTCAACTGCAGGACGGATTATCTTACGAACTTTTTTTGGTGCGACATCGGTAAGAAAAATGGCTGAGAATATGCCCAAGGGAACAGACAGAACGAGCGCGCCCACCGTAACATAGAGAGAGCCTATTATCATGGGCAATATGCCAAAGGCACTGTCTGCAACATCCCAACGCTGTCCACTGATAAATTGCCAGATGCCGATTTTTTCGAATGCCGGATAGCCTTCCCTCAAAATAAACAGGGCAATCAGCAATAATATGACAAATGAGACGGCGCCGAAGAAATAAATGGCATATCGCCAGAAAACATCATAAATACGGCGCAATTCAATGACGGGCTTGGTAACGTCGGTAGAAGAAGTATTAGACATTTATCCTGCATTATAGCATGGGCAGAGCCAGATGACCCTGCCCATGCAAAAGGAGGTTTTAATGAAGTAAGCTTATTTCAATACAATAGGTATATAACCCTCATCCTGGGCTATTTTCTGCCCTTCGGGACTGCGGCAAAACTCGATAAATTCCCTGACTGCTCCCGTCGGAGTTGATTTGGACAAGAAATACAGCCGCCTGACTATCGGATATTTACCATTCTGCCCATTCTCGATAGTAGGAGCGACCCCACCTACTGTCAGAGCTTTCAAACCTTCAATATAACCGAATGAGACATAACCAATTGAATTCTTTTCAGCCGTCACCTTGGTGCGAACAGCGCCGTTGGAATCAAAGAAGAGAGCGTCAGCCTTTATCTTCTTATTGTAACGGCCGGTTACATACTCCTCAAATACCTCACGGGTTCCGGAGCCTTCTTCCCTGCTCACCACCGTTATGGGCGCATCGTCGCCACCAACTTCCTTCCAATTGGTAATCTCTCCGGCATATATTTTGGCAACCTGTTCAATAGTTATGTCGGTCAAAGGATTTGCCTGATTGACTACCATTGCCACGCCATCCCTGGCAATACAGATAGGAATAATGTCCGCTTCGCTGATTTTGATATCACGCGAAGCTGCCCCAAGAATTACTGTGCCCGCTGCAGTCGCCTTTACGCCTGCGCTGGAACCACCGCCAGAAATATTGATAGTAACCTTGGGATGTTTCTGGGTGAATGCGGTTGCCATAAGCTCTGCCAGCGGCTGTACACTGGTCGAACCAGCCTCATTGATCGTTCCACTCAATTCAATCGATTGAGTGGGTTCGGACGCCGGCGCCGGAGCGCAGCCTGTCACTATTGTGACAAACACGAGTGCGGCAGCAGCTATAACGCCTGCCATCCTCTTCATTGTCTGATTGATCAATATCATTGATCCTCCTTTAAGATAGAATTATTAATAACAACAAGGTTATTTATAAACATTCTATCCGCAGCATATAAAACCGAGTTTAAATAATTGTTAAAATTCCGTTAAAACTGTCTGGTCAATTCAGACTTCCATCGGCAGCACAAAGTAAAAGGTGGAACCTCTGCCAACCTCGCTCTCAACCCATAATCTGCCTCTGTGGAGTTCAATAATATGCTTGGAAATACTCAATCCCAACCCTGATCCCTCTCCAGTTCTCGATTTATCAACTTTATAAAAACGTTCAAAAATACGTGGTATATCCTCCCGCGCGATACCGCGACCGGTATCCATTACACTAACCACAAGTGTATTGTCTTTCTGCAGAATTTTAAGAGTTATCTTTCCACCCGGATCTGTGAACTTGATCGCGTTGTTGACAAGATTCATAAGTACGCTTTCGATTCGCGGCCCATCGATCACCAATTCAGGCAATCCCTCCTGAACATCCGTATAAATGGTTAAACCAGCTGCCCTGGCTTTAGCGTCGAGCCTTTCCGCAACCTGCACAATCAAACTCCCCATGTCTACCGCATTTCTACACAGTATCTGGCCGCTTTTTTCTACTGTAGCCAATTCTCTGAGATCATCCGTCATATGAGCGAGTTTGTCCGCTTCAACAGCGATTTTTTTGATGAATTCCTCAGCTTTCGATGCATCCCGAACTGCTCCATCGATAAGTGTCTCGGCAAGTAATTTAATGGAAGCTATGGGGGTCCTGAATTCATGGGAAATATTGGAAATAAGGTCGCGCCTGATGTCTTCGAGACGTTGCCGTTCAGTCATATCTTTCATCACTACAATATAGCGCTGCCCCCTGTTGTCCGGCACTACCTTGACATCCAGTACCCTGTTGCCCCGTCCAATTCTGATAATGGATGACTGCATCAACCCGGTCTCCTGACACTTGCGCAGCAGGGAATCGCATTCATAATCTCGCACCATCTCAATGAAAGAGACAGCCTCACTGCTCATTTTAGTATGGGTAAATATATTCATGGCCACGCTATTCATATATTCCACTAACCTATCCGGTGTAACAATTATGACAACATCATCTATGGCCGAGAGGACAGTAATAAATGTCTCATAATACTCTTTCAGTCTCGTATAATCTATCTCACTGCTCATTATATTAATCACCGTCTATATCTGGAACTTATAACCATATCCACGTACTGTCAGCAGGTATTCCGGATCATCCGCATTATCTTCAAGTTTTTGACGCAACCAACGCATATGGACATCGACGGTCCGGTCATTACCAATATATTCATAACCCCATACTTTTCTTAGTATTTGTTCTCTGCTCATTACCTGACCCCTGTTTAAGACCAGGTATGATAGCAATTCGAACTCCTTTGGATTAAGCTCAACGGAGTGTCCGTCCTTGTATACCACATGCGCTTCGGTATCGATCATAATCCTGCCGGCCTGTAGCGGTTTATTCTCAGAGTTATCATCAGAAAGAGCAGGTTTTGTTTCCCTGCGACGCAATACAGCTTTAATACGAGCCAGCAGTTCCCTCATGCTAAACGGCTTGGTTACATAATCGTCCGCTCCTATCTCTAATCCAACTATCTTGTCCACTTCATCTGTCTTGGCTGTAAGCATGATGACCGATAATTCCATCTCAGTGCGCAATATACGGCAGACTTCCAATCCATTTAAAACCGGAAGCATCAGGTCTAAAAGCAATAAATCCGGCTTATTAAGCCTCGCTTGTTCCAGCGCCTCACCCCCATCCCTGGCCATGCTAACGATATAGTCTTCCTTTTCCAGATTGTATTTCAGCGTTTCTCGCAGTGTATTATCATCTTCTACAATAAGAATCTTGAATTGTGTCATTTCAACACCTTTACTATTGATAGCATAAAGAAAAGCCAGCTCATTTACAAACCGTGGAGTAATCTGCAACGAACGTAACACTGTGGGTTAATCGGATGGTTAGAAAATTCTAATCTATTTATAACCTGTTTTTTAACTATTTTTAATATTGAGTACCAGTTACATCTGTAGCAATCCCCAATCTTCAAGGTAATTTAACAGCTGGTTAATTGATTTTTAATCTTGGTCAGTTAGAATCATAAAAAAGGAGATAGGAGCACGATGAAATACGACATTATTTTCTCGGCTGATGCTTCTAAGAAAGAAGATTTGATCAAGCTGGTCAGAAAGTACCGTTTCGGCTTATCTGCATTAAATATCGCGGCAACCGAAAACACGGCCCTCTATATCAATCTATTCACCGGACTGCGTATCAAGTCACTGGCCGAAGGTTTGACGGGCGGTTATGAGCAAATTGCACGCTTTGCAGAACAGCATGAAGCAGCTATTCTGGTTCTTCTCTTTGACCCTGCTCTTATGCGCCTCGACAAGCCAGGCGTGCTGGCACTGCTGAAATCCTGCTTTATTAATAACATACCACTGGCCAACAATATCGCCACTGCCGAATTCATCTTGGAAAGATATCTGGACAAACAGATGGTTTTTGAAAGCCGCCAGCATGAACCCGCATCGGCCCGCTGATAATATCAAAGCCAGGCTGCCATGCAAATATCGGTCACCGGGAAAGATAAAAAGCCCGCAGGTTGCAACCTGCGGGCTTTGATATTGTTTTATCTTCGCTTAACTAAGATAGTCGATCAGCTTGCGGCTGCGGCTGGGATGCCTGAGCTTGGCCAGCGCCTCTTTTTCAATCTGTCTGATGCGTTCGCGAGTCAGCCCGAATTCATGGCCGACCTCTTTCAATGTCAGACCCTGCTCATTATCCAGCCCGTAACGCATTTCGATAATCTTCCTTTCCCTTTCGCTGAGCTGTGATAGCAAGTCCTTGAACTGCTGCCTGAGCATGCTGTTGGCAGCCTGTTCTTCAGGCGCCGGGCCGACGTCGTCCTCTATAAAGTCGCTCAACTGGCTCTCATCATCACCAATGGGGATATCCAATGAGACCGGCTCGGCGTAAAGTACGCTCACCAGCCAGTCTACCTTCTCAGTGTTCACACCCATTTCGGCAGCCAGCTCATCGCTGGTCGGATTGCGACCGAGTTGCTGTAGAAGCTTCTGCCTGGCGTTATTCATTTTTGTAATGGTTTCAACCGTATGCACCGGGAGCCTGATCGTCCTGGATTGATCGGAGATAACACGGTTGATTGCCTGCCTGATCCACCAGGTGGCATAGGTGCTAAACTTGAAGCCACGTCTGTAATCAAATTTCTCGACAGCCCTCATTAAGCCAATGTTACCTTCCTGGATCAGATCAGAAAGCGGCATGCCCCTGGCCCTATATTTTTTGGCCATGCTGAGCACAAGCCTGAGATTGGCCTTGATCATGTGTTCGGCGGCATCGCGTCCTTCCTTCCTGATCCGCTCAAAATGTGCATTGATTCCGGCTTTTTCAACTTCAAGATATCTGGCGAACTCGGCCCTGCCCGCAGTTTCTTTTAACTCGGCAGGAGTTTTGATCGTTCCGTAGCCATCCACAACCTCCCAGGGAAAGAGACGCGACAGGATGGATACCGAGGTAAGGCTCTGCCGCGCTTCCTCAACATCGACTTTATCATTTTTAGCAGCCAGTTTGACCAGCACATCATCGATCACGTCATCCATATGGCTCCTGAGTGTTTCGTCGGCTAGTTTAACCGACAGCTTCTTACCGGCATCGACGTGATAATGCTTAAACAGCTTGTCCAGCAGTCCCCCATATGAACCAATCCTGACAGCCAAAAGCTTGACCGTCTCTACTTCAACGGAATATTGGTTGTGCTTCGACTGTAGCAACCTGTTCAACCCAGACAGGTAATTGGCCAGCTCCATGCGGCTGCTGAGCAACTTTTCCTCAGAGCTGCTGAGCAGAGGTGTTTTGCTGCATTCGGTTATGTACAGGCTGACAATATCATCCGCAACGTCACGCGTTCGCTTGTCAACATTGTATGTAACTTCATCCATATCCGGCCTGGCATAAAGCGACTCGGCCATTTTGATATCCTCGGCAAATATCGCAGGTTCTGATTCGGTGTTGTCTCTATCTATAATAGTTACTTTGGCTTTCGTTCTCGGCATTTTTATTACCTCCTTCCACACTGATTGTGTGTGGCCTCAAAGTATAAACGCCAATTATGAATTAATTGTGAATATTCAATTAACTTTAGTTTATATGCTATCTTTATTTTCCTCACTGGTATGCGACTTAAGTCTCAAATATAAAAACGCCAAAAAAGGCATAAAGTTGCGCAGAAATATGAAATTATCAGGACCGTTTGATAGAACCGTAAAATTATTTTTGTTCGTTGGCTACTATTATTTCAAGAGGACACTGCAAAGCGCCTGTAGGGCATACCAGCTCACAGTCCATACACCCCCCACATTCCCCAACATCGATTACCCGAATAATGCCATTTTCCAAAACCAGAGCTCCACAACGACAAACAGAAACACAAATGCCACAACCATCACATTTGGCAGGATCAAATCTCGGTTCAACAGACAATTAACGACCCTCTCAACTACTTTATTCGTTCATTCTATCCTTTATTAGGTCCCTGTTTCTGTAACTTTTATCACTAATTCAAACCAGCTAGCTGGGACAGCCGATTTTTGTCGCTAATAATAATCTTATGCTTATCAAGCTTGATCACGCCCAGGTCTTCCAGGCTTTTAAGCGACCTGCCAACCACTTCTCTAGCGGTGCCGGCCATGGCCGCCATCTCATACTGCGTCAGCTTTGGGAAACCTTCCGGACCCGGCTCCATATTTTGCAGCAATATCTTGGCAACCCTGCCCACAACGTTCTTGAAGGACAGGTCTTCCACCAGTGTCAGCAGAATACGCTCCTGCTCGGCAACCACCTCAAGCGCATTCTGTGCTATACGCACGTTCTTTTCAACAAGCGGCATAAGGTTGGTTTTGTGTAGCAGATATATTATGGTCGGATTGCCCAACGCTTCGGCGCTGTATGGGCAAGGACCATTACTAAAGACTGTAACATCATTGAACGATTCGCCTGGGCGGACGATCTTGACGATCTGCTCCTTGCCTTCCGGTGAGGTCTTGAATACCTTGACTACACCAGCACTGACAAAATGCAGTGTCTCATCCCAGTCATCCTCAGACAGTATAGGTTGCCCTTTCAAAAATGACTTCTGGCTGATAAACTGAGCAATACCAACCAGATGATCCTGCTCAACACCTGAAAAATATCTAAGCTTGCTGATACTTTCGATAGAGACAGTCATATTAATTAATCAAGTTTAATTATGTTGCCATTATACCAGCCCATCATGTAATGTAAAGTATCAGCGAACACACGAAAGATGAAAAATGTAATAGACATACCTTCCGCCCTCGATTGCAGAACGCTGAACAACGGACATCCACAAGGGAAGGCTATTTATATCAAGGAACAAGTGAAAGATACCTCCGAACTACTGACGAAATCACTCAAACGCATTTTGACAGATTTCCCGATTAATCCGTATAATGTGAAAAACTGGATCAGGCGGTCCCGATGAAATCGGCACGCAGCCGGGCAGAAGCAGCGGAAAGTACTCCGTGGGACCTTAGTCCCATGGAGTAATTATTTATGGAATATCAGAAACAGAAAACGGCCGTTGCGCTGCTGTCAGTCATCTCCAACAGCCTGCTGGTCACCCTCAAGCTGATCACCGGCTTGCTGACCGGCGCTATCTCCATCCTGTCCGAAGCTGCGCACTCATCGATGGATCTGATCGCCTCGCTGATCGCCTTTTTTGCTGTCAGGATCAGCGCGCGCCTCCCCGATGAGGAACATCCCTTCGGGCACGGCAAAGTAGAGGATATCTCGGCACTGGCCGAGGCCCTGCTAATCTTCGCTGCTGCGGTCTGGATTGTGGTAGAGGCTTTCCGCAAACTGTTCGATCCGCGGCCGCTGGAAACGATCGGGTGGGGCGCCCTGGTTATGCTTTTCTCGGTGCTGGCCAACATACTAATTTCACAGCTTCTCTTCCGTGTAGGGAAAAAGACGGAGTCACCGGCGCTGATCGCCGACGCCTGGCACCTGCGTACGGATATTTACACATCCGCAGGAGTTTTTGCCGGCCTTGGTATTATCTGGGCAGGCGGCGTTATCTTCCCCCAACTCAATCTTAATTGGGTCGACCCTGCGACAGCCATAGCGGTGGCTCTGCTCATCTGCCGCGCTGCGCTCAAGCTTACTATCGATGCGGTCAAAGACTTGATCGATACCAGCCCACCCTCACAGGAATTACTCTGGCTGTCAACTTACCTAAAAAACTGGTACCCTACTGTCAGATCTATCCATCGCCTGCGGACACGCAAGTCCGGCACAACCCGTTTCATCGACCTGCATGTCGTCGTCGATCCCGCCATGACGGTGAACGAGTCACATCAAATCACGGAAAAAATGACCGCCGACATCCGGAAAGAAATCAGCGGGGCAGATGTAACCGTGCATATCGAGCCCTGCGACGGATCATGCAAACGGAGTTGCATGAACGGATGCCTGCTAAGCGAGCAGGAAAGGAAACTTATTCAAAAAGACTCTCTCAAACAGACATGAAGGAGCGTTTGGCATGAAGATCGTACGGTTCACCTTTCGGAGTACCATCTCTTACGGCGTGATCGAGGGGGGAGAAGTGCAGCCCTATTCCGGAACACCATTCGGCCTGCCACCATCAGCAGGATTTTCTCCTTGCGGCTCAACCCTGCCGCTTAAAGAGGTGAAGCTGCTGGCGCCCTGTCAACCTTCCAAACTGGTCTGCCTGGGCCTCAACTACAAACCGCACGGCGATGAGCTGAAAATGAAGCTGCCCGACCTGCCGCTGCTCTTCCTCAAGCCCTCGACAGCGGTGATCGGCCCGGATGAGTATATCGTATTACCCCCCGGCAGCGAGCGCGTAGATTACGAGTGTGAGCTGGGAGTGGTAATCGGCATGACAGCCCGCAATGTCAAAGAGGCCGACTCCTCGGATTATGTGCTGGGCTATACCTGCGTCAACGATGTCACCGACCGCATAGCCCAGGCGCAGGACGGGCAGTGGACGCGCGCTAAAAGCCACGACACCTTTGCTCCCATCGGTCCCTGCATCGATACCTCTGTCAATCCCTCTAACCTTAAAATAGAAACGCATGTCAACGGCAATGTCAAGCAATCCGATTATACATCCTCCCTCATCTTCCCTGTCCCCTACCTGGTCAGTTTCATCTCTCATATCATGACGCTGCTGCCCGGAGACGTCATTGCCACGGGCACGCCGGCCGGCATCGGCCCGATCAAGGGAGGCGATATCGTAGAGGTCATCATCGAAAATATCGGCGTGCTGCGCAACACGGTGGTTGAGATTTTTGAATAAGCCCTTTCCTGTCATTAGAAACTCATTCGTACCGTTTCATTTCAGGTTTCTGGCCGATTTTTGCTATCATCCTTTACGTTATAGCTTAAAAAGATAATCGATTTAACGGAGGCGGCATATGGGCATCAGCAGGTTTTACATCCCCACACGTTTTATCATCGGGCAGGGCAGCCTTTCGCAGCTCGGCAAGGAAGCGGCACGCCTGGGAAAGACGGCGCTTCTCGTCACCGGCTCACAGAGCATGCGTAAAACGGGCGTTCTGGACAGGGTCATAAACGACCTGCAGGCAGCAGGCGTGAAAGCTATTACTTTCGATAAGATCGAGCCCAATCCGCGTACATCCACCGTTGACGAAGGCGCTCGGATCACCAGAGAGAATAAGGCTGACATGGTCATAGGCCTGGGTGGCGGCAGCAGCATGGACGCTGCCAAGGGCATCGCCTATGCTGCCAATGGTACAGAGCCCATCTTCGCCTACATGAAAGGCAGAGCAGCCAGCAAGCATAATGCCCTGCCCATCATACTCATACCCACAGTTGCAGCCAGCGGATCAGAAGCTAACAGCGGCGCAGTTATAACTGACTGGGACACGCACGAGAAGATGCCGTTTTACCATCCCTCCATTTATCCAACCTGCTCTATTGTAGACCCCGCGCTGACCCTGACGCTTCCCGCCAAACCCACTGCACAGGGTGGTGTGGACATCTTCTGTCACCTTGTCGAAGCATATATCACAGCCCATGAGACGACCTTGATCAACGATAGCCTGCGGGAGTCATCCATGAAAACGGTCGTCCAGGCCCTGCCCAAAGTGCTGGAAAAGCTGGATGATATCAATGAGAGAGAGAAGCTATCCTGGGCCAGCACCATCGCCTGCTCGCAGTTCGCCAGCCTTGGCGGCGGCACAGGCTCTATGACCTTGCACGGCCTCGAGCACCCCATCAGCGGCGAATACGACGTGCCCCATGGCGACGGCCTGGCCTGCCTTTTGATCGCCTGGATGGAACATACCTACAACGACAGGAAGGAACGTTTTGTCCTGCTGGGAGAGAAAGTCTTCGGTGAACCTGACGGCATTGCGGCCACAGAAAAATGGCTCAAGCGTGTGGGCATGGATCACAGGCTTTGCCAGCTCGGTGTGAAGGAGGCAGACTTCGCCAAACTGGCCAACAACGCCATCAGGACTGCACCCTGGATCAAGCTTCACCCAACCCCGTTTGATGAAGAATCTATTATATCCATCTATAAAAAATCCTATTAACTTTTAAGCAGCAATGAGCTCACGGACGCCGTTTTTCCACTTTTCAGCATTCCTTACCAGCGCCTCAGCGCCTTTGAGCATCACATTGCCGTTACGTTCTGAGCCAAGCATGACTGCCAGCTCCTTGATGCGGTTCTGCCCCTCAATCAATTCCACGTGCGAGGATGCGCGACCGCCATCGATTTCCTTGACCATCTTCAAATGAGCATCGCTGAAACAGGCTATCTGCGGCAGGTGCGTGATGCAGATGACCTGGTGGAAGCTGGATAGCGTGGCCAGCTTCCTGCCCACCGATTCGGCGCTTCGCCCACCCACACCCATATCGATCTCGTCGAAGATGAGCGAAGGTATGGGGTCAGCGATTTTCAATGCGCTTTTGATAGCCAACACCAGCCGGCTGGTCTCACCGCCTGAGGCGATGGCAGCCATCGGCCTGACCGGCTCACCCGGATTGGTGGCAACCTGGAATTCCAGTCGGTCTATGCCCTCCGCCGTAAATGCAAAGCATTTATTGCCCGCTATGCATAGTCCATCCGGGTCTTCCTTGCGCGTTAATGCCACATCGAACCTGGACCACTCCAGCCCGATTTCGGCCAGTTCTTCATTCACATATCTTGCCAGCTGCTCGGCGGCATGCCGCCTTTCCAGCGACAACTCCTCGGCCAGTTTAGCCGCCTCAGCTTTGAGGTTGAGCCTTTCCGACTCCAGAAAGGCTGCGCGCTCCTGCCTGCCCTGCATCTCTTCAATTTCTTTCAAGGCCCGGTCGCGGAACTCCAGCACGGCCTCGATGCTTTTACCGTACTTACGCTTAAGCGACGAAATAAGATCTAACCTCTGCTCTATCTCCTCCAGGCGTCCCTGGCTGCTCTCGATCTTCTCGGAATAGTCGCGCAACTCGGAGGCCGTCTCCTCGATGCTGATCAGGTCACTTTCCAGCTTCTCCCTGAACCGCATCAGGGCAGGGTCCAGGGAGCAGATGCTGCGCAGGTCGGTTAGCGTCTTGTGTATGAGTACCGAGGCAGACCTGTCATCGCCATAGAGATTGGAATAAGAATTGAGACAGCCCTCACAGATCGCGCCTGCTCTCCTTAAAACGTCGCGCTCAGCCATCAGTTCATCTTCATTCAACTCCTCCAGTTTGGCGCGCTCGATCTCCTCCACCTGGAATTGAAGAAGTTCACCATAACTTTCCTTCTCTCCGCTTCCCACCGCGGCCAGCTCCCTTTCATCCGCCCGCAGTCGATCAATAACATTATGTAAATTCTTTCTTTTCTCCAAAAGTCCGCCGTAGGCGTCCACCAGGGTAAGCTGGTTACCGGGATCGAGCAGGGATAGGTATTCCATCTGCCCGTGGATATCCACCAGGTGCCTGCCCACCTGGCGCAGGAAGGAAAGCGGCATAGCACGATTGTTGACCCTGGCCACGCTCTTGCCTCCTTCCTGGAAATCCCTCGATACCACCAGCATACCGCTTTCGTCCGGCTCAATGCTGTTCTCTTCAAGAATGGCATTGACCGTGGATGCAGTTTTATCGTCCGGCCAGAAGATGGCCTCCACCCTGGCCGATTTGGCGCCGTTGCGGATCATGCCCTGCGGGGCGCGTGCGCCCATCAGCAGACTGAGGGCGTCCACCAGGAGCGATTTGCCCGAACCCTCTTCACCGCTTATCACGTTGAGCCCGGGCACGAAGTTAACCGTCATGTCCTTGATAACTGCAAAGTTCTTAATATGTAGTTCACCCAACATTGCTATCCTCCTGAACTAAAACCTTTGTTCTTAATACATTCGTTCTACTATGATATAGTACATCCGTGCTATTTGTCAAGGGGGTACGTCAAAATTTTCTTGACAGACTACCTTTGACATCACGGCGGCATTGAGGTTAAATAGCCTGACTTTTTTAAAACAGGCAGAGGTTAATATGGAAAAGAAAGCCATTCAGATTGAATTTCTCGCCAAAGGAGGGCCCTACTCGCCCGTCGTCGAGGCCGGCGACTTCTATTTCTTCTCGGGTCAACTCCCCATCGACATCGGGAATAACATTCGTGAGATAGACGACATCAAAAAGGCCACAGGCATCTGCCTCAACAACATTAAGAGGACGCTGGAAAGCCTGGGCGGCAACATGGGCAGGGTGGTCAAGGTCACGGTTTACCTGCGCGATATGTCGTATTTCAACGACATGAACGAAGTCTACAAGGAGTTCTTCCCGTCGGATTTCCCAGCCCGCACCTGCATCGCCGTCAAGACCATCCCGGGAGATTTCCCCATCGAGGTCGAGGTTGTCGCGTTGAGGTAATACCGTAATATATAGATCTAACGCCTGACCACGACGTAACTAACCGGGCAGACGGTAAAAACCATTTTTACGGCAAACTTGTGCCAGCAACTGGCTCCCTTACCCTGATGATATAGTACGGGACACAGTACAGCTTCGGAGTATTCCTCAACCAGCTGTCGGCCGACTTCGACTGGACGCGGGCCGAGACGGGGGCCGCCTATTTCCTCAACCACATCATCTACGCCTCCATCGCGATCTTCGCCGGCAGGATGAGCGACCGGTTCAAACCGGCGTCCTTGCTGCTGGCGCTGGGCATACTGATCACGATCGGTGTTTTTCTCATGTCGCAGTGCAGTGCCCTGTGGCAGCTTTACCTGGCCTTCGGCGTGATCTTCAGCATAGGCATGGGCGCCACCTATATCACTATCATCTCCACTATTGCCAAGTGGTTCGTTGGCAATATGTGTGCTCCTACCGGCATATTGTCCGCCGGCGTAGGGGCGGGCAGCTGACTCTTGCCTTGGCCTGCACCCTCTGCATATTGTCCGCCGGCGTAGGGACGGGCACCATCGTCATGCCGCCTTTTGCCAGTATGCTTATCACGAATTTCGGCTGACGCATGGCCTTCATCATCATCGCCTGCATAACCCTGCTCACCCCGCTGGTCTTCGTCCATTTCTTCCGGCGCGGCCCGGCCTACGTGAGCAGTCACCCTACCTGCGATATGAAGTCCGCAACCGGCAACCAGCTCAGATGGGGCTGTACTGTTAGGCACGCGCTGGGTACCCACCAGCTCTGGATTCTGTACCAGGCGGCAGGACTGTTCGCTGGGATACGACGGCAGGGCTTATTTTATGATTGTAGCCATACTGTATTATGCCGTGGGCGAGCTGTTCACCGTCTGGGCGACCTGTCCGATGTGCTGGGCGACGCAGCAACGGAACTGAGAACGGCCTTCATGTGGATAATGCGATATCCTTCCTGGCCATTATCATGCATATAGTCGCAGCCAGGTTCTACCCGTCCGACAGCGCCAATATCAACGACGAAGTTCCGCCGATAAATAGAGGAAGTCGAGGAATTAAAAAGGTAGTCGAACGCCTGGCTGGTTTAGCTTAGCTCACAACCCTTAAGCAGTGCGGCTTTGTTAAGCTCGAGCTGGGGCTTGTTTTTGGACATCATCTGATTAAGCACCCTGATGACACTGGAGGTGGTCACAACGGGGGCACGCGCAAGAACAGCGCCCAGGGCTATTATATTAGCCACTGATTCATCGCCAACTTCCTTGGCCAGTTCAACAGTGGGGACGTAGACCGCCTTTAGGTCGGGGCGCTGGCTTTTCTCTTTTACCAGTGATTCGTTCACGATCAGCAGTCCGTCCGGCTTCACATCCGGTTCAAGCATGGCATAGGCTGCCGGGTTCATAGCCACGGCGATATCCGGATGCGAGATGAAGATCGAGCCTATTCTCTCCTCTGAGATGTTGACAAAACAGGAACACATCCCACCTCTCTTTTCGCCGCTGTAATAAGGCAGCCAACTGACCTGCTGGCCGCTGGCAAAGCCGGCTTCCATGAGAAGCCGCCCGATAAAGAGCACACCCTGGCCACCAAAACCAGAAATGGTGATCTCCCAGTTCATCCCCTTACCGCCTTCTTCAACTCCTCCACCTCAGGCTTACATTTAAACTCACCCAGAGGGTACTGCGGAATCATATTATCGACGATCCACTGCGGAGCGTTAACCGGCTCCACTTTCCAGTTGATGGGACACATGGAAAGCACCTCGACAAAACCCATACCCAGACCCTCCAGCGGCGCCCGAAAGGCAATCTCAATCGCCTTGCGCGCCTTGCGCACATTGGCCGGGTTGTGCAGCGAGACCCGCGAGATATAGGCCGGCCCGTCCAGCGTTGCCAGCATCTCGCTGACCCGAATGGGGAAGCCATGGCGATCCTCCTTACGGCCTGCGATGGTAGATGAGGTATACATGCCCACCAGCGTGGTGGGGGCAAGCTGCCCCCCTGTCATGCCGTAATTGGCGTTGTTGGCAAAAATGATGGTAATATTTTCACCGCGAGCGGCGGCATGTACGATCTCAGCCATGCCGATCGAGGCCAGGTCGCCATCGCCCTGGATGGCAAAGGGGTGCAAGTCCGGATGACAGCGCTTGATGGCCGTAGCGACGGCCGGGGCTCGGCCATGAGGCGCTTCCGTGCCGTCCACATCGTAATAGAGATAGGATGTCACCGTGCAGCCGATGGACCCCACGCAGATGGCCTTATCCCTCAGACGGAGATCATCAAGCACCTCACCGATCAGCCGCTGGGTGATGCCGTGTCCGCAACCGGGGCAGAAATGCGTTGCCCGGTCCGGCATGATGTCCGGCCGACGGAAGATTGCATTGTCCATATCGTTAATACCGCGGTTACTCATGATCTGTCTTAACTCATCAAATCTATTGCTTCAAATATCATATCCGGCGTGAGCGGCACACCGCCGTAGGTGTTAACCAGTTTAATTTCGTTCTGGTTACCCACCGAGATGCGCACATCCTCCAGCATCTGCCCGCTGCTCATCTCGGCCACGATGAACTTACTTCCCTTTTCAGCCAGATCGGACAGGACCTGAGAAGGAAAAGGAAAAACGGTGATAGGCCGCAAAAGACCGACTTTGAAATTATTCTTACGCGCCCTATTCATGGCTGTCATAGCGGCCCGGGCTGCGCTGCCATAGGCCACAATTACGATCTCGGCATCGTCCAGTAACATGCCTTCATAACGTACTTCTTCAAGGCGCATGCGTTCATATTTTTCCAGCAGCAGCCTGATCCGCTTTGGGTGGTCGATGGGATTCATTTCAAAGGAATTAATCAGCCGCCTGTCCCTACCCCTGGCGCCGTCAATGGCCCAGTCCTTTGGCGGCAGACTTTTAACAGGCTCGCGCATCACGATCGATTCTACCGATTGTCCCAGGAAGCCATCAGCCATGACCAGGGTAGGATTGCGGTACTTATCGGCCAGTTCGAAGGCCAGCATGGTCAAATCCATCATCTCCTGCACCGAGGCCGGGGCGAGAGTGATGAGATAATAGTCGCCATGCCCACCACCACGGGTGCACTGCATATAGTCACCCTGAGCGCCTCCAATATTGCCCAGACCAGGACCGGCGCGCATAATATTGGCCACCACACAGGGTACTTCGGCTCCCGCCATATATGAAATGCCTTCCTGCTGCAAACTAAAGCCCGGGCTGGAAGTTGAAGTCATACAGCGCACACCGGTGGCAGCAGCACCGTAGACCATGTTAATTGCGGCCAGTTCACTTTCGGTCTGCAGAAAAACTCTGCCCATGGCAGGCAGTCTGACCGACATATGTTCCAACAAGTCATTCTGCGGAGTGATGGGATAACCGAAATAGGCGCCACATCCTGCCAGGATGGCGCCTTCGGCAATGGCAATATTTCCCCCCATGAGGGTTCGCTCAGACATTAGGCGGTTCCTCGGAAAAACAAGGTCAGTCTATGTCGCCTTCAAGAACACGACTGCTGTAGACCGTTATTGCTATATCAGGACACATGATTGCGCATGATTTGCAGCCGGTGCATTCATGTGCCTTCTCTTCTATCGGCTCAGCGTAATTGAAACCAAACCTGTTTATGTTTTTGGATATCCCTATGACGTTCTTGGAGCATACCGCAATACAATAATAACAGGCTTTGCACTTGTCCTTGTCGATAACGATGTAGCTGGTTTTGCGACTCTCTGAGATCAGCAAATCAAATTCCCTCGAAGTGTTTGTTAAAAACGCAAATCGCAAATTAGTTTACATATACAGACAGTCTCTGTCAAGCACCGTTGACTAATATGCTCATGGTCTTGCCTTAAGAAGACTTCTTCATCTCATCAAGGGCGTCCTGCCAGGGCTCGATCACTGAATTACAAGTGCCTTTGCTGAAGGCTACATAATATTCGGAGCGCCTGACATAGCTGACAGGCTGCCGCTCAGCCGGGTTGATCATAGTCCTGTAGGTTATACCGGTACAGGACATTATTGATACAGTAACAGTTTTGTCGGT
>DKFA01000106.1:1318-23225 GCA_002452695.1 Dehalococcoidia bacterium UBA6808 | reverse complement strand
CGAAGGGGGACGTGGAGGCGGTGATGGAGTAATCTGAAGCTGCGGGAAGCGCCTTTTAATCATATTGACACCCTATCTTGCGTAGACTATTATTATTAGCGGTCACCGATCTCGATCAGGGTGATTGAATGATCAGAATGGCAGGGGAGGAAGAGCGATTTCAAGAGTGACCCTGGGTCCCGGAACATCACAAGCTCAGCGGACATGTCAGTATTACTTATGTAAATGAGCCGGGCAAGAAAGGGTTTACCATTACCTCGGGGAGTCCCCTCAATGAATGGGCAGGTTTTGGAGTTTGCGATATTAAAGCTTAGCCGATATTAATTATAAGGAGGTTGCCAGTGGACCAGTATAAGCTATTTATCGACGGTAAATTTGTTGACGCGGCAAGCGGGAAAACATTTGAGACTTATGATCCAGGATCGGGAGCGCCGATAGCGATTGTTGCGCAGGCGGGTAAGGAGGATGCCGAGGCTGCCATCGCAGCGGCCCGCCGGGCTTTCGATAAAGGTGAATGGGGCAGGATGTCTGTGCAGTCACGCATAGCCAAGATACAGGATTTCGCTGATCAGGTAGCCCGGCAGGGTTTACGACTGGCTGCCACCGAATCAATGGATGCAGGCCAGATCATCTCACTGGCTAAATACATGCCCCTGATTTCCATCACGCATCTGCGCAACCTGAGCACGGCAGCGGCCACCAGGTTCCCCTGGGAAGAAGAGATACCGGTCTCCGGCAACGCCTTTGCTCCAGGCCGCGAGTTTATCCGCAGGGAACCACTGGGTGTCTGTGTAGGTATTGTACCCTGGAACTATCCCCTGTATATCGCCATCTGGAAGATGACGCCTGCGCTGTGCACGGGGAATACCATAGTTATCAAACCCGCCTCGATGACGCCATTGACGGCCTGCATCCTGGGCGAATGCGCCAAAGCTGCAGGTATCCCCGACGGCGTGATCAATATCATTACGGGTCCTGGTGGAGAGCTGGGCAGTGTTTTATGTACCCATCCCGATGTGGACAAGGTGGCCCTGACCGGCAGCACGGAAGTAGGCCGCGAGATTATGAAGCTGGCTGCAGGCACTGTGAAAAAAGTCTCACTGGAGTTGGGTGGTAAGTCGGCCAATATCATCCTGGATGATGCTGATATGGAATTGGCTGTGGAAGGAGCATGCTTTGGAACCTTCTTACACCAGGGGCAGGTGTGCTCCTCCGGCACCAGGGTGCTGGTACATTCGAAAATCTACGATGAGTTCCTGGACAAGATGAAGAAGCGGGCCGAACTGCTGCGCGTTGGCTACCAGCTTGACCCTTCCTCGCACCTTGGTCCCCTGATAAGCAAAGAGCAACTGGCCACAGTCGAACGTTACGTCAAGCTGGGCAGGGATGAGGGCTGCGAGCTGGTCACGGGCGGCCGGCGTATCGAAGTGCCAGGGTTTGCCGAGGGCAATTACTATGCCCCTACTATTTTCGCCGGAGTCAATAACAAGATGCGCATTGCCCAGGAGGAGATTTTCGGTCCCGTTGTCTGCGTCATCAAATTCGATAGCGATGAGGAAGCCCTGGCCATCGCCAATGACTCCGTTTACGGCCTGGCGGGCGGCGTCTTCTCCAGGAATACCGCCAGGGCGCAGCGCCTGGCTGGTAACGTACGCACAGGCACGATGTGGATAAATAACTACCATATCTTCTCCGACTTTTGTCCCTTCGGCGGTTACCGTCAGTCGGGTATAGGCCGTGACCTTGGACTGGAGGCCCTGCACGAATACACGCAGATCAAGCGCATTCACGTTAACTCCATGGCGCATGCACACACGAACATGTATTTCCAGCTTATCTCTGACTACAAGAGAATGGACGGTTTTGCCTATAGCGCACCGACCGCAGTGATGGCCGGGCACGGATCGCTGGCTTCGATCAGCAAGTCCATTGTCGATCTCAACTGCAAACGGGCGTTGATCCTGACTGACCCGGGTGTGAAAGCTGCCGGGCTGGCTGACCTGGTCAGGGATGCGCTGGCGGACTTCTGCGTTGGCATCTTCGATAAGATCCCCGCCGATCCCGACCTGGAAACAGTCGATGCAGCCACGGCTGTGGCCCGTGAACTCAGAGCGGACTGCATTGTCAGTGTAGGCGGAGGCAGCGTCATGGATACGGCCAAGGGCGTCTGTGTCACGCTCAAGAACGGCGGCAAAGCCAACGATTATCTTAATTTCCTCGTGCTGACCGAGCCGCAGATACCGCACATCGCCATTCCTACTACTTCGGGCACAGGCAGTGAGGTGACCAATGCGGCCGTCCTGACCAGCCACAGCGCAGGACGCAAGCTGTTCATTATCGATTATAAGATTGTGCCCAATGTAGCCATACTCGACCCGATATTTACTCTGGGCCTGCCGAAATTGTTGACTGTCACCACAGCCATGGATGCCATGACGCATTCGATTGAGGCGATGACCAGCACTATGGCCAACCTGATCTGTGACGGCATGGCGCTACAGGCGATCAGACTGATCACTGAGAACCTGCCCGTAGTTGCGGAAGACGGCAAGAACGAGAAATCCCGGATCGCCATGCAGGTGGCAGCCACTATGGCCGGATGGGCCTTCACCATTGCCCAGGTCGGGCTGGCGCATGGAATGGCGCATACCATAGGCGCCTTGCACCATGTGCCGCATGGCGCCGCCTGCGGCGTCGTCCTGCCCAAGGTCATGCGTTATAACGTAGAGAACAGGGCGGACAAGCTGGCACAGGTTGCACATGCCATGGGCGTCAATATCAAAGGCATATCGGAGAAAGAGGCCGCACTGGCGGCAGCCGATGCTGTCGAGGACCTGATGCAAAAGGTAGGTCATCCCATGAGACTGCGTGATCTGGGCGTTCCTCAGGAGAATTTGCCAGTCTGCGCCTTCCACGCTATTGCGGATACTGCCACCATCTTCAACGGGCGTCCTGTCAATGATCCCAGCGATATCATTCAGTTGTATAACCAGGCGTATTAGATCTCAGTTAGTGAAATATTGCTGACGGTAACATCAAGCGCGGTTGTCATGAAGCTGACAGACGGCGCATGGAAATAATTGTTTAATGGTCTACAGCCTGCATTTTTCTGCTTTACAATTGGGAAGATAATGGATACCATTAACATCAGTTGCGTCTGTGTAATTTAAGCTAGAGGGGTGTAACTATGAGCGATTCCGTAGCTCCGGCCAAAACCGAGCAAAAACGCGCCATTAACCGTCTCAAGAGCATGTATCCCTTGCGTAATCTTGTTGCACAGGATTACATAAATACTTTACAGGCCAGCAACGAGGGCAAACCCACCGTCTGGGCCATGCTCAATTACTGGGAAGGCGACCTTCCCCTAAAGGCCATGGGCCTTAATATCGTCTATCCGGAAAACTACTCCACTTTGATGGCCTCCAGCGGCACGGCCGAACCGTTTCTGGATGCATCTGATTCAGACGGTTTCCCCACGCATATGTGCGGCTACGGCAGAAGCACGATCGGCTACTCCTTCCGCATGATGAAGCAGAACGACGGCAAGATCCCGCCCGAAGCGCCGATGGGCGGCATGGCCAAACCAACCCTGCTGCTCGGTTCAGGCATAATTTGCGATGCGCGCTTCAAGTGGTTCCAGGCGCTCAGCCGTTATTTCGATGCGCCTGAATGGTGCCTTGAGATGCCCATGATGGGCACCTTCGAAGGTACGGAGCCGGACCTGGAGGAGTATCAGGTCAAGTTCCTGGTCAGGGAGCTGCGGGACTTCATCGCCTTCCTGGAAAAATTGCTGGGTAAAAAGATGGACTGGGCCAAGCTGGAGGAATTGATCGAAGTGGGTATAAAAATACATGAGACCTGCTGGCAGATTCACGAGCTGCGCAAGGTGAGCCCCTGCCCAATGCATAGTACGGACTTCTGGAGCAGCATGCCGCCCGCGCTTTTCTTTGCCGGGGATATGTATGAAGCCTTGAAATGCTACCAGGACATGCTGACGGAAGTGCAGGAGCGTGTTAAGAACAAGGTGGCAGCCATCAATTATCCGGAAAAATACCGCATCGTGTTTGCCGAGCTCCCGCCCTGGCACAGCCTGAAGTTCTTCGACAACCTGGCCGAGATGGGCTGGAACTTCGTCTATGAAAGCTACGGCTATCACAATCCCAGGCCGCCCGATCTGAGCAAGGTCAGCGACCCGGTGGAGAAGCTGGCGCGTCTGTCGCGCAATTTCGTTTTCAATGTTCACCCTTATGCCAAAGCCGACGGGATTGAGAACCCCATCGTTGAGACCTATCTCAGGATAGCCAAAGGCTGGAAAGCGGATGGCCTTTTCCTGCACCCGCTCATCTCCTGCCGCGCCGCCAGCGCCGGACTGAGGTCAGTGCAGGACCAGTTGCAGAAAAGGCTGGATGTACCGACACTGTGGGTCGAAGGCGATATCATCGACAAGCGGGTCTTCAATCCGCAGGAGACGCTGGCCAGGGCCGAGGCCTTCGAGCAGACCATGGAACACTACCGCAAGGTCAGGAAATCCAGGGGCCTCGACTGGTAACCACCGAAATAATAGGGAGATTGAGATGGCTATAGCTACAAATAAAGGTCTTTCATTGGCTCGTGAGATATATGCCGACAGAAGCAAGCGCGTGCGTGAGCTGCGCAGGGACGGGAAGAAGATCGTCGGTTACATTTGTCTCTATCCTCCGGTTGAGATCATCACGGCATTGGGGCTGGTCCCCTTCCGCATCTTTGGCGATATGAGCGAACCGATAACGGCAGCCGACCGGGTATCGACCACCATGGTCTGCCCTTTTGTGCGCAGCATACTCGACCTCGGCCTCAAGGGCAAGTTCGACTTCCTTGATGGTGTGGTGGGCGCCCATACCTGCGATATCGGCGCCGGCATCATTCTGCAGTGGCGTGACGCGATCAAGGACGCGCCTTTTACGCACCTGCTCGATGTCCCTCACACCGACCATGCGCCGGCTGTGGACTACTTTGAAGGGCAGATCAATTCGTTCAAACGCCATATCGAGGAACTGGCCGGCGAAAAACTGACTGATGATAAGCTGAAAAAGGCCTGCGAGATGCATAATGAGCAACGCAAACTTGTGCGACAGCTTTACGACCTGCGCAAGCCAGACCCGCCCTTGCTTTCCTCGGCCGAGAACCTGGAGGTCATGGTGGCCCTGTCCAGCCTGCCCGTGGAGGAAGGTAACAGCCTTCTGGAAGATATTATTCAGGAGGTCACGGAACGCAAGGTCAAACCGTCGCCCAAGAAGGTCAGGCTACTGGTCTGGGGGCCGGTCTTCGATAATACGGCGCTCTACGATCTGATCGAAAGCGCCGATGCCCACGTGGTGGTGGATGATACCTGCGTCGGAACGCGCGCCTTTTGGGCCGATGTCAAACCGCCTTATAACCTGCATGCGCTGGCCCAGCACTACCTGGTTGATATCAAGTGCCCGCGCACCTACCGCCAGGCCGAACCCTTCGAGACCAGGAGGGACTATGACAAAGACCTCGACAGCCGCTTCAACTACATTAAAAAGGCCATCGTCGACTGGGGCGTCAACGGCGTGGTGCTGCAGAGCGTCAAGTACTGCGATACGCACGGCTACGAGGTGCCCAACCTGCGACATTACCTGGATACGCTGGGCATACCCAGCATCTATATCGAACACGATTACAGCGAAAGGTCGATGGCGCCGATCAAAACGAGGGTGGAGGCATTTGTGGAAACGCTGGGCTGAGGAATTAGTAAGCCCGCATGGATATCATAGCTTCTAAACTCTTCTTTACAGGCATCGATATAGGGTCTACCATGTCCAAGGCGGCTGTGGTAGATGCCGAAGGTGTGATGCTTGGCTATGTGATCGGTCCCACCGGCGCTGAACACCGCCGCCGCGCCAATATGGTGATGGAGGATGTGCTGGCCAAATGCGGCGTGTCCCTCGATGAAATAGCCTACATCATCTCCACCGGCTACGGACGCGTCAACGTCCCCTTCGCCGATAAACAGGTCACCGAGCTGACCTGCCACGCCCGCGGTGTGGCGGCTCTGTTCCCCGATGTCAGGACGGCCATCGATATCGGAGGACAGGATGCCAAGGTGCTCAAGATCAAGAACGGTAAGCTGGTCGATTTTTTGACCAACGACAAGTGCGCCGCCGGGACGGGACGCTTCCTCGAAGTAGCGGCCGAGACGCTGGGGCTGGAGCTTAACGAGATGGGGCGCATCTCCCTGCAAAGTGACACACCGGTCAAAATAAACAGCCTGTGCACCATTTTCGCACAGCAGGAAATAATAGCCAGCCTTTCTGAAGGGAAGCCTTTGCCTGATATCCTGGCGGGTGTTTACATTGCCATTGCCACGCGTGTGGTCAAGCTGGCCCGCCAGCTAAAGGTTGAGCCGCCCGTGGTTTTCACCGGTGGCGTGGCCAAGAATGGAGGCATGGTCAAGGCCATTGAGGCGGTGCTGGGGATGCCCGTCTCCGTCCCGCCCGAGCCGCTCATCACGGGCTGCCTGGGCGCAGCCATACTGGCACGTGATGAAGCCTTCAAACTGATCAACCGCGGCGAATACAAGTTGCAGAAAAAACAGCTCAGCGAAGCTTACATCGAGTTTACGGAGAAAACACGGTGAGCGGATATTACCTGGGTATCGATATCGGCTCAGTGGGCAGCAAGGCTGTCGTCATCGATGGCAGCAGGATTATTTCTTCGGCTGTTATTCCCTCGGGCACCAACTATGCCACCACATCAGCCGCGGTCAAAGCGGAGGTTTTGAAGCTGGCTGGATTAAAGGAAGGCGATATCACAGCCAGCGCTGCCACAGGTATCGGAGGCAGGAATGCCGGCGCCGGCAGCTACCACAGTGTGATCCTGTGCGACGCCCGCGGGGTCAACTTGACCTTCCCGGCGGCCAGGAGCATCATCGATATTGGGGGTCAGGGCAGCCAGCTAACCTCGATCAACGAGACAGGTCAGGTGATAGATTTCAGTGTTTCTGAGATCTGCGCCACGGGCAGCGCAAGGCTGCTGCAGGTGGTGGCGCGTATATTGCAGATCGGCATTGAAGAGATCGGCCCTCTATCGATGAAGGCTGTCAGACCGTCCAACTTTTCGACGTCCTGTACAGTGTTTCTCGAGACAGAGGTCATCACGCGCATCTCGCAGGGCGATAAGCCGGCCGATATACTGGCTGGCATACACCGTTCCATAGCCGAGAAGATCAGCGGCATGGCGCGCGGCGTGGCGCTCAATCCCGAAGTTGCGGTAATCGGCGGAGGGGCGCTGGACATCGGCCTGATACTGGCAATTGAAGAGAAGCTGGGCATGAAAGCGCTGGTACCTGAAAACCCCCGCATCATAGCTGCCCTTGGAGCAGCTTTGATAGCCCGGGGCTGATGGCGGCAGAACCCGCTAACTGGCTGTAGTCCTTCTGTATTTTCCTGTTGATGGCTGCAGTCAGAAGTGCACCTTTATCCGGCTTTTCTTTGCTTCCGCTGTCATTCAGACCGATGCCGTAAAAAAGCAGGTCGCAAAAATGGTCGGTGACTTCTTCCAGTGAAAGCCTGCCTGTGGGAGAGTACCATACGACGCTCCTCTCGATAAAAGCGTCGATGGTAATGACAGTGAGCTTCACATCGACTTTCTTGAATTCGCCTGATTCAATGCCTTCACATATCAGTTTGTGCAGGACTCTATCGTATTTATCGCGCAATGAGACTATTTCTCTGGCATGGGAAGGCTCGAGCTCGGTTTTAAACCTTGTATACAGGTCGGTGAAGCCCAGTTTGAGGCGGTTGTCCATCTGCTTATAAACAATCGCCTTGATTTTTTCCCTGAGGCTGAGAGTCTCAATACGGCAGATATCCTCGGAAGTCTCGACGCCCGCCGATATCATGGCTTTGATCACGTGGAACAGGAGGTGTTCCTTGTTGGTGAAATAGTTATACAGGTTGGCCACATCGCAGCCGCAGGCCCTGGCGATCTCGTCCATGCTGGTGTTCACGTAGCCGCGCTCGGTGAACAGATACATGGCCTTTTCGCCGATCTGCTGATAACGCGCCAGCCCCTTTTTTGTCAGCTTAGCCATACTGCCACCTGTCTGCGTTAGATTATCCTTAACTTCGCCGGTTACCACCGGTGTGATGTATCAGGCTAATCTTATCATATTACCCCGTCATCCTTCATTTGGCCGATGTCTTCCCAGGTATAACCGTATTCCAGCAGAATCTCTTCGGTATGTTGCCCGAATTCGGGCGCCGGCATCCTGACTACAGCCGGCGTCTCGCTCAACGTAACAGGGTTGGCCACGATCTCGACGTGGCCGTAAGTTGGATGGTCGTAATCGATGAAGAAGCCGTTGGCCCTGGCCTGCTCGTCGGCGATGACCTCAGGCAGAGTCAGCACTGGCGCCCAGGGCAGACCGGCCTCATCCAGCAGTGGCTTCCATTCTGACAGGGTCTTGCTGAGGAAAGCTTTTTCCAGAATATCGAACAGCTCGGCATGGTGCTCCAGCCTGGGTATGAATGAGCTAAAGCGGGGGTCTGTTTCGAGGCCGTCTATCTTGAGTGCGCGGCACAGCTTGGACCAGTAGAGGTCGGGCTGATTGATAGCAAAACGGACCCATCTACCATCCCTGGTTTTATACGAGTTGAGCAGCACATTGGCCAGGTCCCTGCGGCCTGCGCTCTGCCTGTCCTGTCCGGTGGCAAGTGAAGCGCATACATCGTAGGCGTTGACGAATACCCCGGTCTGCTGCAATGAGGTATATACTGCCTGCCCTACGCCGGTGCGTTCACGGATGAAAAGGGCGCTCATTATGCCGTAGGCCAGCGTCAGTGCCGT
This sequence comes from Dehalococcoidia bacterium UBA6808, assembly GCA_002452695.1. GTDB lineage: Bacteria > Chloroflexota > Dehalococcoidia > GIF9 > UBA5629 > UBA6808. The sequence continues at coordinate 14,375 of DKFA01000106.1, read as the reverse complement.
GGTGCGGTCACCGAAGGCGATCGGTGTGGTGAACGGCTCCTGGTCTTTGGTGGTAAGCACGTGCATAATGCCGGTCCTGGTCCAGAACACATTGAAATCATAGCCCGGCAGGTTACGGTCAGGACCGTTGATGCCATAGCCGGAGATGTTGGCGTAAATGATGCGGGGATTGAGCTCTTTGACTGTCTCATACTCAAGTTTGAATTTGGCCAGCTCTCGGGGCCGGTAGTTGGAGATGAAAACGTCGGCTGTCTTGAGCATGCGGTAAAGGACCTCGCGCGTTTTCTCGTTGTTCATATCCATGGTCATCCCGCGCTTGTTGCAGTTATTGAACTCCCAGTGGTGGTTGACCTTGGTCTCGATGCTCCTTCCACCCATCAGCATATCGATAACTATACGTCCTGCATCGCGGGAAAGGTCTCCCTTGCTGGGATGTTCGATGTGGATGACGTCGGCGCCCCGGTCAGCCAGCATCCTGCCGGCCAGCGGTCCCGCCACGTTGCTGGCTGCTTCAATTACTTTGATTCCTTCAAGTCCTTTGAGCATGTTTTTATCTCCGCTAATAACAAAATATTATACTGGTGCAGTGGGTGAGAACGCCACTGCACCAGTATCCATCGAAACGGTTGTTTTTTTTGTAATCAGGCTTTCTTTATTTATCTATCCAGACGTTGGGCAACTGCTGCCAGGCGCAGAAGGTCGCAGAATCGGCCACATTATCCCAGCCTTTGATCCACGGTTGTGCCAGATGGTTGTCGTACTGGTAGAAAAGCGGGATGATGGGCACATCCTCGTGCAGGATATCCATGATCTGTTTGGTGACCTTTTGCCTTTCAGGGATATTATTGAAGTACTTGCGTTCGAGTCCAAGCAGTTTGTCAAGCTCGGGATTGCTATACTGTGCCCTGTTATAAGGGGCCCCGGTCCTGTACATATAGGTCAGATTAGTATCGAGCTCCGGCGCGTTGCAGGTCATGACCATTGTGCTCAACTCGTAGTCGCCGGCGCGGTGCGTGGATACGAACTCTGCCTGCTGCATAGGGACGATGGTCAGGTCAACATTGACTTCTTTCAGCATGGCGGCCAGCGGTTCAACGGCGCCTCCCCAGGCATCCATGCGGGAGGTGTGCTGAATGATCGATGCCTTGAAGCCGTCGGGATAACCAGCTTCAGCCAGCATAGCCTTCGCCTTGGCGATGTCCCTTTGAGGCAGGTCTGCGATTGGCCTGGCGCCGTAATCGACCCAGGTGGGAGACAGGAAGTCAGTGCGGGATCCCTGGCCGTTCAGCACAGCAGAGATCAGGCCATCGTAATCGATGGCATACTGCAGGGCCTGTCGCACCTTTTTGTTGGTCCACGGCTTGTCCGGATATTTGAGTGAGGGGATAAGCGCGCTGCCGGAGAGCTGCACGCCAGGTATAACCTGGACGTCCTTGACCGTGTTCTTGATGGCATCTGAATTGGTTCTGCCTTCCACCAGGCGGTCTATCTGGCCGGCTCTGAATGCGGCCAGGCGCGTTGCAGCGTCAGGCATAAAAGTCAGCTCAATCTTGTCGATATAAGGCTTGCCCGTATCCCAGTAATCGGGATTTTTCTTAAATGTAAAGCCCACGCCGGCGGTGTATTTTTCAAAGATGAACGGGCCTGTGCCGATAATGGTCTTGCTGGCATCGCCGTCCTGCTCGATGACCTCGCGGGCTACCATGCCGACACCGCCCGCAAGCGACCAGAGCAATCCAGGATCTATGACCCTGGTCTTGATCACAACGGTATATTTGTCGGGTGTTTCTATGTTGGCGATGCTGGCAACATAGGCGGCCAGGGGTGATTTGGTTTTCGGGTCGATCATCCTTTCGAGCGAGTATTTCACATCTGCCGAGGTGAACTCGCGGCCATTGACGGGGGGCAGGTTGTGCCACTTGACGCCCTGCCTCAGCTTGAATGTGTAGGTAAGGCCGTCGGGCGAGATCTCCCACGATGTGGCAAGGTTGGGCGCAAGCTCTATTTTTTCATCATTTCTGCCGACCTGTTTGACCAGGCCATTGCCATAGAGCAGGGGTAATGCCCTGTCGATGATGCTGGTGGATTTGATCGGGTCGAGGGATGACAGGTCCATGATATAGACCAGGTGCAGTGTGCCGCCGTATTTCGGCCCGGTGGAAGCAGGCGCTGTCGCTGCCGGCTCGGCTGCCGGCGCTGCGCAGGCAACCAGCGCCAGTAAAATAATGACCAGCACAGCCGATTTAAATAAATTTGACGAATGAAAGCGGAAATTCACGATTAACCTCCTTTAATTTGATAGACTAAGGTAGTGAATAGCTGCTCCATCAACCTTTTACATACCGATATTTTTTCAACCCTCCTTTTATCCAGATAATTGAGCTGTATCAGGCGCATTCGTGCTTGTCCCACGGTTGGCGTTCTCCGCGCTGCAGGGCGGTTTCCATCCTGGCCAGACCGTCTTTCAGTTTATTGATCTGGTCCGCTTTGAAATTAGGTTTCTTGAGAGCCTGGTAGAGCACCGCGCCCTCCGCCTGCGCCGGGATGGGCCAGTCCATCAGGTAACAGATGGTTGGGACAATGTCGGTCAGCCAGCAAGACCTCTCCAGGCGGTGGTTCTTTTTAATGCCAGGGCCGGATAATGCCAGCAGGGGCTTGAGGTCGCCTATGCCCCAGTGTGCATTGGGCAGTTGTGCGCCATGCTGTCCGCCGAACTCGGGATAGACCGCGTAAATGATGTCGCCTGCATCCGGCCCGGTCAGGCCGATGATGCGGGCATCTTTGTTGCTCAACGCCAGGGCAACGGGACGGCGGCCGGTGTTGGGGTCGACATAGGTATACAATGCGTCGATGATCTCCTGCTGCACTTTTTCATAGTCGGCAGGATCGACGATGCCCTCAGGGTCGCGCCCCTTCAAATTTATGTAAATATGTACCGTGCGCTGGCCGACGGCTTTTGTCTTGCTCATATCCTTGGTCTTGCTGACGCTGGTTGCCTTGGACATGATCGACGACATGCTTTCGTGGTTGATCCCGGCGACATTCCGTGTTTTGGTTTGTGACTGCACCAGCAAACCGGCCTTTTCCAGCGCTGCATGCGGATTGAAGGGCGCGCCGTCCGCTACCGCTCCGTGGTCGGAGACCAGGACGAACAGAGTATCTTTGCCAGCGGCTTCGATGATGCGGCCCAGCATCTTATCCTGGCTCTGGTGGATGCGCAGGTGTGTGGCCCAGGCCTTCTCATAGGCTTCCTTGCTGCGGCAGGTGTCGGGGTCCATATCGGTCATGATGATGTGGTACATCCAGTCGATGGGATGGCTGTGCATGTAGAAAAGGTCCCAGGGGTGTTTGGTCAATAAAGTGGTGACGGTGTCGCCCAGGTAGAGGTCGTGCAACTCATGTATTTCGCTGAAAGTCTCCAGGTCGAACCAGCCTATGCTGACACCGAGAACACCCCCGCCGTGGCCGAAAATGCCTTCCTCTGAGGCTATTTCCTTGCAGATTTCGGGTGGATTAGCCCAGCCCTCGGTCTGGCACAGCGAGGTGATCAAAAGGCGCAGGTCCTGGGCATCCTCCGACAGCTCGACCAGCTTGGCGCGGAAAAATACCTCTCGCTCGGAGCCGTCGGCCATCTTGATCGTGGTAAAGACTTTTTTCGACCATTCTCCAACACTGATGGTGAAAAAGGCCTTATTGAAATCGGTATCGGGCGAGAGCGATACTCTGTCGTAGCCGTCCTTGCCCTGGGCAGCCAGCACATACCATGTGGTGGGGGCCGGTTTTTCGGCTGCCGCCGGGAAGGTCAGCTCAAACGCCGCCCCCAGCGGGTCGGCGCCGGCTTTACCGGTGTTTTTCCAGCTCTTTTTCTCCTCTAGTTTGACCTTGATGCCGAGCGGGAAATAACCGGTGGTGACAAGCTGGTCGGCGCACAGCATCTGGGTCGAGTTGAGCTTCTCCATGCCGTCCCGGTTTTCGCCGATGGAAAGGCCGCTGCCTCCTATTACGATGCCGTTTTTCATGTGGTTGGGCCAGGCGCCGGGGTAGTTGACCACAATGCTTTTTTTACCGGCTTTATCGATAGCGTCCCAGATGAATTCCGCCTTGCAGCGGTTGCTGCTGAAGGCCTCCTGCGAGTGGGTATAATCCAGAGGGTTGCCCGGGATGTGTACGTGGAAATCGGTTATGCCGTGTGTGTAGGGCCAGGCGCCGGTGGCGATGGTGGCCCAGTTGGGTGGGGTGATGGTCGGGAAGGGGGCCAGGCAGTTGGAAGCAAGTACACCCTCTTCAAACAGCTTCTTGAAGTTGGGCAAGTGGCCTTCCCGAATGTGCCTTTCAATAAGATGGGGTTCAGCGCAATCAAAACCAACGACAGCTACTTTTTTTGGTGTGGTTTCCAAGTGTGCTCCTTAAACCCGTATTTCCCTTACAACCATGCTCAATATACGCCTTTTGTGAAATTCTGTCAACGCTGATTGATAAATCTATTAATGAGGCATAACAGGATGATTACCTGCTATTTACAGGCAGTGAAATAGCTTTTTAAACAGGGCCTGATGGCTGGTTACGGCATGGGGTGTTTCTTGAAGAATTCCCAGATCACGGCCGTGGCGTCGAAGTCGCGGTTGACCTTGCCGATCCGGGTTTCATCGTCAAACTGCGGACCTCCCGGCCATGTATGGCTCGCGCCCTTAACCAGATAGAAAATAACCTCGACATTGTCTTTGCAGCCGGTGTAGGTCTCCCGTGTGACCGTGCTGCCATCCGTGGTGCTGATATCGGGCAGATCCTCTTTTACCACCGGCGCTGAGCAGCCGTTCTTTTCCACCCAGTATTTAACCACATCGGCCGGTGCCGCCACCTGGCCGGTGACCCGGCCTAAAAAGGTAACTCCTCCACCTTCAATAGGTACCAATGGGTCTTCGGTGCTGTTGATCATGATAACTGGGAGAGGACGCTGGGGTGTGAGTGAAAACCACGGATTGGCCAGGCTGCCTATGACCGAGCCTATTGCCGCAATCTTATCGGCTAGCTGTACGCCCAGCCTGAGCGTCATCATGCCGCCGTTGGAAACGCCGGCGACGTACACCCTTTTAGGATCGACATTAAGGCTGGTGACCAGCCTGTCGATCAGTGCCGAGATAAACCCTACATCATCGATATTTTCAGTGGCGGCCCTGTAGATTGCGCCTTCTTTGCCGTCGTTCCATCGTGATCCTATGCCGTCAGGCGCAACGACGATGAAGTTGTCCTTATCAGCCAAAGTCTGAAACTTTGTCAGTTTGTCTGTCTGGGCGGCATTGCTGCCGCCGCCGTGAAGCTGGATTACGACGGGCAGGGATTTGGATTTGTCGAAACCCGGCGGCAAATGCACCAGGTAGCTGCGGTCCAGCCCGCCGTGTTTGATCGTCTCCTTGTAGTCCCTAGTGGAATCTGCCGGTTTGGCGGTTGCCGCAGCGGCAGGCGGCGCAGTTGTTGCGGGTGTGGTTGTCTCCACCGGCTTTGCCGGTGCAGCAGAGGAACACGAGGTGATAATCAGGATCGACGCGATAATCAGCGCCCATAGTACCTGGAATTTGCCGTAATACAGAATCTTTTTCATCACAACCTCTTTTTTCACCAACATCCTTTTTTTATTTTGATTAGTATCTCAGCATGTTTTCAGTTCAGGCGCACTCGTGTTTATCCCAGGGTTGCCGCTCGCCCCGCTGCAGGGCGGTTTCCATACGGGCCAGGCCGCTCTTGAGCTTCTCTATCTCCTTGGATTTGAAATCGGGGTCCTTCATGGCCTGGTAGAGCACCGCGCCCTCCGCCTGCGCCGGCAACGGCAGGTCCAGCAGGTAGCAGATGGTTGGGACAATATCGATGATATTGCAGGTCCTCTCCAGGCGGTGCCCCTTTTTTATGCCCGGCCCTGTGAGGGTCAGCAGCGCCTTGAGCGAGCCGATGCCCCACTCTGCAGCCGGCAGGATATTGCCGTGCTGGCCGGAGTACCAGGGGTAGATGGCATAGATGATGTCGCCCACATGATCTCCGTACAGGCCCAGGATGCGCGCGTCCTGTTTGCTCAATGCCAGCGAGACCGGGCGCTGTCCTGTGTTGGGGTCAACGTAAGAGAGCAGCGCATCGATGATCTGCTGCTGCACCTTCTGGTAATCTTCCGGTTCTACGATACCGTCGGGATCGCGTCCTTTGAGGTTGATGTAGAGGTGCATGGTGCGTTGTGGGAAGCACTTGGATTTTTTGACATCGGGAATCTGGTAGCCTACCCTCTGCTCTTCCATCAGGCCTTCGCCGCGCGTCGTGACCGGCACGAGCGAATTGATCTGCTCTTCCTGCAATGCGGCCAGTCCCAGCGGGACCAGTATTTTATAGGGATCGAACACCGTGCCATCCGCGACCGCCCCATGGTCAGAGACCGTGATAACCAGCGTATCCTTATCACAGGCCTGCAGGATCTGGGCCAGCATCCTGTCCTGCGCCTGATAGATTTTCAGATGTGCAGCCCAGGCGGCCTTTCTTTTAGTTTCATCCTTGGTCAGGTTGGGGTCCATGTCGGTCAGCATGACGTGGTAGGCCCAGTCCGGTGAATGGGCATGCATGAAGAACGCGTCCCATTCATGTTTGGTCAACAGCGTAGTAGCTGCGTCGGCTATCCATTGCGTATAGAATTCGTTGATCTCGACATAAGTGTCCAGGTCGTACCATTCGACCACGTAACCCAGCACTCCGCCGCCCGGGCAGAGGATGCCTTCCTGCGAAACCAGCTCTGAAGCGACTTCCGGCGGATTGCTCCAGCCGGAGGTTGCTCCCATGCTGCTGATATACAGGCGCATGTTCTCTGCGTCATCCGAGAACTCGATCAGCTTGCAGCGGAAGAAAGCCTCCTTGTAGCTGCCGTCTGCCATTTTAACTTTGGTATTGATAACTTTGCTCCACTGGCCCTGTTTCAGTGTGCAGAAGGCCTGTTTAAAGTCTTTGGAAGGCGAAAGGGTGGCGGTGTCATAGCCATCGCCCGCCGATTGCTGGGCCAGCACGTACCAGGTGGCCTCGGGAGGCTTGATTTCGGCACCCCTGAAATTGATTTTGACCTCCATCTCCAGCGGGTCCTCGCTCTCAGTCAGGTTGCTCCAGCCGGCGGCAGGTTTAAAAGTCCCTTTGATTGCGCGGGGATAGATGCCGGTTGTAATCATCTGGTCGTTGCACAGGTTGGCCTTGCCGCCCATGCCCAGCATGCCGTCGCGGTTTTCACCTACAGAAAGCCCGCTGCCTCCGACCACGATTCCGTTTTTCATGTGGGAAGGCCATGAGCCTGGGTAATTCAATACGATGCATTTCTTGCCGGCCTTATCGGCGGCATCCCAGATCGTTTCAGCCTTGAGACGCTCGCTGCTGAACGATTGATAGGTATTCAGATTATAGGGCGTGGTGCCAAGCTGGTGGTAATGAAAATCGGTCACCCCGTGCGTGCCCGGCCAGGCCCCGGTAGCGATTGAGGCCCAGTTGGGAGGGGTGATGGTCGGATAAGGTACCAGGCAGTTATCGGCAATTACGCCTCCTTCGATCAGCTTTTTGAAGGTAGGCAGGTGCCCCTCTTTGATATGCTGCTCGATCAGGCGCGGCAGCGCACAGTCCAATCCTATTACCGCTACTTTTTTTGGTGTATTTGCCATTTCATGAACTCCTTATATTTTATTGCTTAAGCGGTGTGATAATGGGATAGGGTACCAGGCAGTTATCGGCAATTACGCCTCCTTCGGAGATCAGTTTCTTGAAGGTGGTGAGGCGCCACTCGTTGATGTGTTTTTCGATCAGATCCGGCAGGGCGCAATCGAGTTCGATCACTGCTGCTTTGCGGGGGGTGGCTGCTATCTTGTTGCTCATATCAGTCAGAACTGACGATTTTTCTTATAAATACTATACAGCCATCAGCAATATTTGTCAACGAGTATTGATAAAATATGAAGGCGTTGAAGCCTTTCTCCTCAGGGATAAGGGTGGATATGGTGTATAATGATGTCCTGTGATTAACTGGTTTGTCGGCTCCGTCGTACGTTTCGAAGGGCAAAACTTCCTCAGGTTATCAGGCGATGTCGACCTGTCCCGCATCTCCAGCCAGGGCAGGACGCGCGGCGACAGCGTCTCCCTGTATATTCATATTCCCTTCTGCCGCACGCTGTGTCCCTTCTGCTGCTTCAACCGCTATCTTTTTAAAGAAGACCAAGCGCGCAGCTATTTTATCGATCTGCGCAGGGAGCTGGACATGTATATCCGGCTGGGTTTCAGGTTCAATGACTTCTATTTCGGCGGCGGCACGCCCACGGTGTTGATGGATGAGCTGGGCAGCTTCATCACCTACCTGCGCTCCAGCTTCGATGTGAAACGCATTTCACTCGAGACCACGCCCCGCGAGCTGACGCCCGATACCATCTCGCAACTGCGCGACCTGGGCATCAACCGCCTGTCGGTGGGTGTGCAGAGCTTCGACAATACACTGCTCAAGGCCATGGGCCGCACCCTGTTCAAGGGCGAGGACTCGATCGAGAAACTGCGCCTGGCGCAGGGCAAGTTTGATACGGTCAACGCTGACCTTATGTTCAACTTTCCCACTCAGACGCTGGAGCAGCTCCGGTCTGACATCAGGATTTTCAGGGATCTGGGCGCCGACCAGGCTACCTTCTACCCGCTCATGCCCTCGCCCCACAAGATGGACGCTTTGGAACGCAAATTCAGGAAGGTGGACACCTCCCGCGAGCAGCAGTTCTACGATATCATCCTGAGCGAGGTGATGGATAAAGGCTACAAACCCTCCACGGCCTGGTGCTTTTCCCGGGGTGACCGCATGATCGACGAGTATATCATTGACTATGACGATTATATCGGCATCGGCGCCGGGTCGGTGGGCTTCCTGGGCGGCGAGTTCCTGGTCAACTCCTTCTCGCTGGAAGGCTATCATAATTTGATTGCGCAGGACAAATTGCCCATCGTGCGCATGCGCCATCTCTCTAACCTCGAACATTACCGCTATTACATGCTGACGCAGTTCTTCGGCATGGGTTTGCGCACGGATGCTTTCAAAAAACGCTTCGGCAGCAGCATTTACGCCAGACTCCCGGCTGAATTGCTCTTCTTTAAAGCCCTGGGGCTGGTCAGGGAGAAGGATGGTCTGATCAGCGTCACGCGTTCCGGTATGTACCCGGTGGGGACCATGATGAAGGAGTTCTTCACCTCGCTTAACACCCTGCGCGAATATTGCATCGAAGCGGGAATCTGAGCGATATGGGGTAACCCGGATTATGGAGATGGTCAATAGTCAGGTTGGAGCATCAGACAGTTATCAGGTACAATAAATGTGATAGGGGCATTTTTGATAAGGAAATACAATGCATCATTCGATCAAGGCTTTCATTCACAAAGATGATAAGTATTACGTGGCCGAGTGCCATGAAATAGCTGTCGTCACACAAGGCAAAACACTTGACGAAACAATTGCGAATCTGAAAGAAGCGGTCGCATTGCATCTTGAAGGCGAAGACCCCGCTGACTTCGATCTGGTGCCTCATCCTTCCCTGCTTGTCACGCTTGAACTGGAGCCAACTGGTGTCGTCTAAGCTGAAGCAGCTTTCAGGATCGGAAGTAAAATCAATTCTTCAATCTTTTGGCTTCAAAGTCCATTCTCAAAGAGGAAGCCATGTCAAACTTAGAAGAGAACTCAGTGCCGGCAAGCAAACATTGACGATTCCGTTGCATAATGAATTGGACATCGGCACGCTGAAAGCCATAATTCGTCAGGCAAGCAGATTTATTCCTGAAAACCAGCTTTATCCTCACTTTTACACGGATTAAACGGGAATGCCTTGGAGCCATCCCATAGAAAGCGCTCTGCCATAATTATCAGCAACGATGCTTCGAACAGATTCCTGAACAGAGTCCAGGTCGTTCCCCTCACAGGCAAGAGAGAGCGGATTTATCCCAGCGAAGCCGTAGTGGTCTTTCAAGGCGAAGAAAGGAAGGCTATGGCGGACCAGGTGGCAACCGTCAGCAAGGAACGGCTCTTTCGCCGCGCCGATATTCTTTCCCTGGAAGATATGCGCAAAGTGCAGGTTGCCATCAAAGTACAGTTGGATAATTCGTTAACACAATGGGGAGCCGTAGTTTGACTAAGTTTCGCGCGTTCTGTTCTTGCTCGCCGCCGGCTGACAATTGTATCGACACAGCGCCTGCCATACTTGGCAGATACCCTTTAAAGCAGTATCCTCATTGTAGATACTTCCTGGAGGTTTGATATAAAAACGCATGTCCAGAAATGGGGCAACAGTCTTGCCTTGCGTATCCCCAAATCATTCGCCAGCGAGGTGGGACTCCAAAAAGAAACTCCTGTTGAAGTTTCGCTGGCAGATGGCAAGCTGGTTATTGCTCCCCTATCACAACCGAAGCCGACACTTAAACAGCTTCTGGCCAGGATAACGAAAGATAATTTGCACGGCGAAGTTGAGACCGGGCCTGCGGTAGGTAACGAAGCGTGGTGAATTCCCAGAATTATGTCCCTCAATGTGGGGATGTAGTGCGGATCAGCCTGAATCCACAGGCGGGTCACGAGCCGAGTTACCAATAGCGGGCGCAATCTTGTCTGATCAGATTAAAAGCCTGGACTGGCGCGCTCGAAATGCAGAGTTGATATGCGCTCTGCCGGCTGAAATCGTTTCCGAGATAATCCAGAAGCTGGGAGCTCTGTTGTCCCTGTAAAGTTATTGCCGGTGTAGATTGGATTCAATGGACACTAGAGTCAGGTAAAATGAAAAGTTCAATAGGAATTTGGATACACGTTTTTGATCAGGAATACGAGGACTTAAGCAAGGCCTTACTTAACAGCTACATACTCAGCAAATGAGTTTGATGTTGGAATTGATAAATTATCTTCTCTCAGACCTTTAATATGCAGTTCAATTGCTTCATGCATATTCTTCTCGACTTCTTCACGTGTAGCGCCTGTCGCCACACAACCCGGCAGATCGGGCGAATATGATGAGTAATTATTATTAACTTTTTCTATCACAATAAGAAAGCGATGCATGTTACTGCTCCTCCTTAAGCTGTGCCTGTTTCAGAATACTATTCAATGTTCCCGGAGCTAAATCATCACTTGGTTTGCCCGCTATTGTAACACGCCCTGATTTACCCCGATGTTTATACTGTCTATGGCTTCCTTCTGTTTTAACCAAATACCATCCGTCAGCTTCAATTAGTTTTATCGCATCACGGATTTTCATGCTGATTCAATGATAATATTTTCAGCATGAATTGGAAAGAGCGAGGTGGAATCTTTGGTGACAGCGAATAGATTCGAAATAGTGACCAAGGGCTTATGAGTCCCCTGCTATACCACTGAGCTATGCTGCCACCCTGTGAACGACCTAAAAGTTTACCTGGTTGAACGCGTTATATCAATTGGCAATGCAGGGTGTTTGGAGCATCCCCGCAATATCCGTTTGTCATCATAAGCGTAGTGTGTCCGAGTAACCTCTGAAGCATCCGACTCTTGACTATTCTTTAGCCACAACATAGCAAATTATGTGCAGTGAAGGAGTGATATAAGCTCTGAATTAGCGCTTGTACCCAACAGATTTCAAGAACTTCTCTTCAGCTATCAACAACTGCTTTAATAAGTCAGAGATAAAATAAGGGCTCAGCTCTTCGTTAGGGTGAACAGGCAGGGTTGCTCTCCGGCAATCTGAATGATGATAAATTGCGTGGCTTCCTTTCTGCCTGACTTTTTCGAAACCGAGTTTCTTTAAACCCCTCACAACAATCCTAACCCTGAGACTCGGCAAATTGCTCATAGAGCAACAAGCACTTGCCTGGATTTGCTCTCATCAGGTATTTCTTCGCCACGCTCAGTACGGTATTCGATACAAAGCTCCAATGCTTCACGGATATTTTTCAGGCATTCATCATAGCTTTTGCCCTGAGCATGTGCTTCAGGAATAAGCGGACAGCCCGCAATGTAATAACCATCTGGAGCTTCCCGTATTATCACTGTATATTTCATATCTAACCTGCAGCCTGAATTATAGCATGTTTTTAATAATATAAAGCCGTTATCCGGCTCAATTCCTTCGAAGACAAAGATTGCCACGCTTCGCTCGCAATGACGATAAGAAAATTTATAGTGAGACGGAAGGATTTAGCAAAAGATATTTGGTGGCAGCGACTAGATTCGAACTAGTGACCAAGGGCTTATGAGTCCCCTGCTCTACCACTGAGCTACGCTGCCACCCTGTGAACGACCTAAAAGTTTACCTAGTTGAACACGTCATGTCAATTGGCAATTCAGGGTGATTAGGGCTTGTGCCGCTGCAGTCTGGGAGTGTCCTGCCTGAAGCGCTGTAACAGCCGTTGTACTGTTGCTCGGCATGATCCTCCCTCAGTAACATTTTTATCTGAGTGAATCATACCCTACTCGGTAACATTTTAGATGACTGAATCCCCATGCTTGACATCCTTGTTTGATAGTAATATAGTAATCTCGTATACATAAGGCGCAAGCAGCAGTGAAGATCACCCGGACAGCCAGATTCAAGAAGGCCTGGCAGGAATTGACTGAAGAGGAGAAAGAGCTGGGCCGGAAAGCGTTGAGGAATCTGGCAACAGACCTGCGGCATCCTGCCCTCAGGGTCAAGAAAATGCAGGGGGTTGAGCGTATCTGGGAAGCCAGAGTAAGCGGTTCGCTGCGAATGACTTTCGAGATTGAAGGGGATACGATTATTCTGCGTAACATCGGGCGCCACGATGAAACACTGGAGCGACCATAGGAGGTGATAGAGATGCCAACAAGCAAAGTTACCAGGCACGGACAGATTACCCTGCCCGCATCTGTGCGTAAGCGGCTGGGGATCGAGGAAGGCGACCTGGTTGAGATTGAAGTGGAAGATGAGAGGGCTGTGTTGATGCCGAAGAAGCTGGTAGACAAGAACCAGGCGTATTTCTGGACGAAGAGGTGGCAGGAAGGTGAGCGTGAGGCTGACGAAGACATCAAGGCTGGCCGGATAAAGACTTTTGC
>DKFA01000106.1:0-1170 GCA_002452695.1 Dehalococcoidia bacterium UBA6808 | reverse complement strand
GCTTTAGCAAAGAACTGAAATTCCTGGTTGGCTTCTTCTATTTCTCAGGAATTCGTGAGCTGTACGAAGCCATAAAGAATAACCCGGACATAAAAATAAATGTCCTTGTCGGGCTTAACGTGGATAAGACCAACTACGGCCTTATTGAGTACGGCCGTGCGGGTAAAATGGATGGGAACAAACTTCAGTCCCTTTTCAAAGACTCAATCATCAAATCCATCAACACGGATGAGTTTGATAATCCTGATTTCTACGAGCAGGCCAAATTCTTCATTCAGGCTATTATGGATGATAGACTGGTCATCAAAAAGACCAGGGAGCCTGATCACTCCAAGTTGTACTTCTTTAAAATTAAGGACGAACACCAGGCCTTAAAAAAATGTTGTTTCATTACCGGCAGCAGCAATCTAACCAGGGCTGGACTATCTCAGCAGAACGAGTTTAACGTTGAGATCAGCGACTTTGGCACAGACGAGGCAGAAAAATATTTCGATGAACTATGGAAACCTGAAAATTCTGTAAAAATTACCCAGGATGACGTTTTCAAACGTGAATTGATAAACGTGTTGACCAAGGCCACGCTGCTGGCAGAAGTTACTCCTTATGAAGCGTTTGCTTTCGTGCTCAAGACATACCTTGAGCTGCACAAACCGGCGGGCACGAAAGATTACGTATTCCAGTTGCTTGAAAAGAAGGGGTATCGGATATATAAGTATCAAATAGATGCAGTCGCTCAAGCGCTCAGCATAATTGAACAATATGACGGTGTTATCATCTCAGACGTGGTCGGTCTGGGTAAAAGCATCATCGCCAGTATGGTAGCAAAATGTCTTAATAAGCGCGGGATTATTATCTGCCCACCGGCATTAAAGGGGAGCCTGGATGACGGAGAGTGGACTGGTTGGGAAAAATACAAACGGGATTTTGAGCTCCACGATTGGGAAATCCAATCATTAGGGCTTGAGAGTCTGAAGACAACATTTAGCTTGGTCCAAAACGAAAAGGATTATGAGGTAATTATCGTTGATGAAGCCCATCGCTTTCGAAATCAGGACACGGAAGCTTTTGAAATTCTCAGCAATATTTGCCGTGATAAGATCGTAATCCTTCTTACAGCCACGCCATTCAACAATACCCCGGCCGACATCTTCTCGCTGTTAAAATTATTTA
>DKFA01000021.1:14540-15572 GCA_002452695.1 Dehalococcoidia bacterium UBA6808 | reverse complement strand
GTCAACTCGCACCTCCTTATTTCTTATTAATATTATACAGTTAATTCTCTTAATTCAGCCTTTACACTTGAAATGGTATAATCTAATGTCTTTTATAGTCACTCAGGAGGATAACGTGCCCGAAGAAACTAAAGTTGATATGGGAAAAATTGTGTCGCTGTGCAAAAGGCGCGGCTTCATCTTTCAAAGCAGTGAAGTGTACGGCGGTCTGGCCAGTTGCTGGGACTACGGCCCGCTGGGAGTCGAGCTGAAAAGGAATATCAAGAACTACTGGTGGAAGAAGGTCGTTCAGGAGCGCGATGATATGGTCGGCATCGATGCCAGTATCATGATGCACCCTCAGGTGTGGGTGGCCAGCGGCCACGTGGCCAACTTCTCCGACCCGCTGGTTGAATGCAAGAATTGTCGCCACAGGTTCCGCTCAACCGATATCGACCTAACCGCCTGTCCGGATTGTGGAGGGCAATTGACCGAGCCCCGCATGTTCAACCTGTTGTTTAAAACGCATATGGGGCCGGTGGAGGATGAGGCCAACACGATCTATCTGCGCCCGGAGACAGCGCAGGCGCAGTTCGTCAACTTTCTCAACGTTCAGGCTACCACGCGCAAAAAACTGCCTTTCGGAATCGCTCAAGTGGGTAAATCTTTCCGTAACGAGATTACCACGGGAAACTTCATCTTCCGCACCCGCGAATTTGAGCAAATGGAGATCGAGTATTTCGTCAAGCCCGGCACCGATATGGAGTGGTTCGATTACTGGGTGAACGAGAGGCTCAACTATTATATTGGCATGGGCATCAGGAAAGAAAACCTCAGGCTGCGCAAACACGATGACGAGGAACTGGCGCATTATGCCAAAGGCTGCTTCGACGTCGAATACAAGTTCCCCATAGGCTGGTCCGAAATCGAGGGTATCGCCAACAGGGGAGACTTCGATCTGACACAGCATTCCAAACACAGCGGCAAGATGCTTGATTATTTCGATGAGGAGAAGAACGAGCGCTATATCCCCTATGTGATTGAGCCGTCGTC
>DKFA01000021.1:9322-14360 GCA_002452695.1 Dehalococcoidia bacterium UBA6808 | reverse complement strand
CGCCGTCAGGACGAGATCGGCACACCCTATTGCGTAACCATCGATTTTCAGTCGCTGGAAGATAACCAGGTCACCATACGCGATCGCGACAGCATGCAGCAGGACAGGGTGCCGATTCCCGAACTGCTGGATGCCCTGCGGGCAAAGTTCCTGCAATAAAATCGTCACCGCCTTGTGAACGATAGCATGAAAATTGTCCATTTTGCTGATACTCATATAGGAGTAGAGACCTACGGCAGCCTGGATGCTGCTAGCGGTCTTTCCACGCGTGTGCTGGACGAGCTGAGATCTCTGGATACCGTGATCGGATATGCTGTGGAGAACAACGCCGATCTGGCGCTTTTCTGTGGAGATGTTTACAAGAACAGGGAACCTTCGCAGACGCACCAGCGGGAGTTCGCCTCGCGAATATTAAAGCTGTCCCGGGCGCGTATACCTACGGTGATCGTGACCGGCAACCACGATCTGCCCGGCGCCCAGGGCAAGGCCAACTCGGTCGACATCTTCGAGACGCTGCGCATTGATTATATCCATATCGCCGACAGGCCGGAGGTGCTGAAGATCGAGACTCCCTCGGGCCTGGTGCAGGTGGCAGCCTTTCCCTGGCTCAGACGAAATGCGCTGCTGGCGCGTGACGAAGCGAAAAATCTGAGCGTGAGCGAGGTGATGAAGCTGATGCAGGACGTGATGTCGGCACGTCTGACCTCCCTGGCTGCTGAGATTGATCCGTCGTATCCTGCCGTCCTGGCCTCTCACATCGCCGTTGCCAGCGCCAAAACCGGCACTGAGAAAAGCATGATGATCGGCAACGACCCTGTAGTAACTCTCAGTACGATTGCCAATCCGGTCTATGACTATGTGGCGCTGGGGCATGTGCACAGGAGGCAGGTGCTCAGCGAGACGCCTCCGGTAGTATACGCAGGCAGCATGGAGAGGCTGGACTTCAGCGATGAAAAGGAAGACAAGGGGTTTTACGTGGTAGATATTGATACAACAACGAAGCCCAGGAGCGTCAGCTATGCGTTCCAGCCGGTGCAGGCCAGACGGTTCCTGACTTTACAGGCGGAGCTGGCTGAAGACGAGCTCGATCCAACCGGAAAGGTACTATCCCTGATTGCCTCCGCCAGTGAAACTGTAAAAGGGGCAGTGGTGAGACTGAAACTGTCGCTGCCGGGCAGTATTGCGCCACTGGTCAGGGACAGTGATATTTTGAAAGCGCTGAAAGAAGCATATAATGTAAGCATATCGAAAGAAATACACAGGGAAGCTGTCAGCCGCGCCTCGGGCTGGCTGAAAGAAGGGCTTTCCCCTGTAGAAGCATTGAAAAATTATATCGATGACAGGGGCGTTTCGCCCGAAAGACAAAAGCTGTTGCTTGAATACGCAGAAAAATTAATTGAAACCAGGCTTTCCGCCGACAGGGGTACTTATGCAGTCTAAGCATGCCGGTCAGATGGATAAAATCTCGATACGTTTCGGCATCCGGGATAAAATATTGATCTCATTCCTGGCTCTGTCTTTGATCTCTGTGGGCATTATCAGCTCGCTGGCCCTGCGCTATATCGGATCGGTCGGCTCGCTGACCAAGGAGTATAGCGCGTCTATGGGCGAGACTGTGATGTCGGTCAGCATTGCCGCACTGGAAGACCAGGGCCGGCGTACCATTTATCAGAAGGCCAGCGACGTGGCCAAGGAAATCTATTTCTATCTGCAACTGCATCATGACCTGACCGACGTCGATATCGTCAAGGATGAAAGATTGAAAGCGATCGCCGTGCAGAAGGTCGGAAGGACCGGCTACACTATTGTGTACGACAAGACGGGCAAGATATACTTTGCGGCAGACCCGACCATCGTCGGCACCAATCTCAGACAGCTCGGCGGCGAACCGTCTTACTATTCCTCCATCTTCGAAAGGAGCCTGCTGGGCGGTGATGCTTCGGGCTACTATAAGTATAAAGCCGAGACGGATGCCACAGAGCGCACCAAGTATTTTTATGCCGTCCCGGTGGAATCGTCCAACCTGATTGTGGCAGCCTACACTTACCTGGATGAATTCTCCTCAGCTGCGGAGGATACCAAGGACCGTATTGCATCGGCGGTGGAGGAGATGAGCAAGCAGGTGGACAAGCAGGCGCGTGAGGCCGAGCTCATCTTTATCGCGGTCATCGTCGGAATGGTGGTCTTCGTCTCGGGTGTTTCATTCCTGCTGTCAGAGACGATCACACGGCCGGTCATGGCGCTGACCGAAGGTTCCGAGCATATCGCCAGGGGTGAGCTTGACTACAGCCTGGATGTCAACACCGGTGACGAAATGCAGGTGCTGGCAGAGCAGTTCAATAAGATGGGACTAGCGCTGAGAGAATCATACAGCACCCTGGAACAAAAGGTTATCGACCGTACGGAGAAGGAGCGCCAGCGGGCTGAACAGTTGCGCACCATCAACGAGGTCAGCCGCAAGATCAGCTCCATCGTGAACCTGGATGAGCTGCTGGCTTACGTGGGCAATTTGCTCAGGCAGACCTTCCATTTTTACAATGTTAATATTTTCCTGTTCGAGCCCAGCTCGGGCAAGCTGATGTTGAAGACGCTGCATTTCAGCGGGCAGAAAAACGTGATCCCGGTCGGGGTACCGCTGGAGATGGATGAGCAGAGTATTATCGGCAAGGCGGCGACGACAGGCGAGTATGTTCTGATCCGTGATCTCCAGGAACTGGATGAGGCACAGCGGCAGGACTCGCACAGCGAGACGCGCTCAGAGCTGGCAGTGCCGGTCAAGATGGGCGGCAGGGTGCTGGGTGTGCTGGACATCGAGAGCACCGAAGTGGACGGTTTCGACGAAGCCGATATCTTCACAGCTCAAACGCTGGCCGACCAACTGGCGGTAGCAATTGAAAATGCGAGGCTGTACCAGGAGACGCGGTCAATGGCAGTTACCGAAGAACGTAACCGCATGGCTCGTGAAATACACGACACATTGGCTCAGGGATTTACCGGCATTATCCTGCAGCTTGAAGCGACGGAGCAGGTGCTGGGCGATGAGATGAACCCGGATGTACAGAAGCACCTCAACCAGGCGCGCAGCCTGGCCCGCAAGAGCCTGCAAGAAGCCAGAAGATCGGTCTGGAACCTCAGCCCACAGGCGCTTGAACAGTTGCGCATCGACGAGGCCATCAAACACGAGGTGGACCGCTTCAAACAGGACCACGGCATTGATGCCGTATTTACCCAGTTCGGCGAGAAACGGGAGCTACCCCCCGAGACGGGCACCGCGCTGTTTCGCATATGCCAGGAGGCGCTGACAAATATTGCCAAACATGCCCAGGCCACCGAGGTGGAAGTAACGCTCAATTATGATAGCAACGAGGTTGAGCTGGCGATCAAGGACAACGGTGTAGGATTTACCATGGAGCCGGACGGCAAGGTAGGCAAATCCGGTGGGTATGGACTGATCAGTATGCGGGAGAGGGTGTTGGGACAGAAAGGACATTTTGAGGTACAGAGCGAGAAAGGCGCGGGCACCGTGATAAAGGCCTCGATACCGATTGCATAGGAGGGAAAAGCGTGGAGGTAACCAAGATATTAATCGTTGACGATCATCCTGTGGTGCGGGAGGGCATCGGCGCCATGCTCAAGCGCGAATCCGATTTCAAGATTGTGGGCGAAGCTGCCAACGGACAGGAGGCCATTGATAAGGCACGCGAGTTGTCGCCGGATGTCATATTGATGGACCTGCGTATGCCTGAGGTTGATGGCGTGGAAGCTATCACCCGCATCAAGGCCGACATGCCCGATATCAAGTTCATCATCCTGACCACCTATTCTGACGATGAGTACATTTTCCGTGGCATAGCCGCCGGGGCCAGGGCCTACCTGCTCAAGGACGCCCCGCGTGAAGAGCTGTTCAAAGCCATACGTGCTGTCTCGAGGGGGGAATCGCTGATCCAGCCGGTGGTGGCTTCCAGGGTGCTCGATAAGCTGGCCGAGCTGTCCCGCAAGGCGCCTGCCAGTGAAACGCTTTCCGACCGGGAAGTGGAAGTGCTCAGATTGATGGCCAAGGGTGTATCCAACAAGGACATCGCCGACCAGCTATCTATTACGCAGAGCACGGTTAAAACGCATATTACCAGCATCTTCCAGAAACTTGCTGTGACCACACGTACCGAGGCCGTCACCACCGCGCTGAAAAAGGGCATAATCCAACTTTAGTCATACTTTAGTATGATTTTTCGCTGTCAATAGTCTGACAGCAGGATCAACCTTTCTATATGGCTAAATTCAAACTTAATCCTGATTATGTATTTGCTCCAAATACGTTAGACTTACGCTATTAAAGCGCTTTTATATATTCATATATACAGCGTCGACGCTGCTGTTATACGATACACTATTAAGAGGAGAAAAAATAAAGTAAAGGTGAGAAATGGAAGAACCGATCAAAGTTTTAATTGTAGATGACAACGAGGTTGTAAGAGAAGGGCTGAAGAGCATATTCGACGGGCATAAAGATATTATGGTTGTGGGCACTGCAGTCGATGGCCAGGATGCACTGGAAAAAGCGCCCAAGTTGCAGCCAGATGTGATCATGATGGATGGCCAGATGCCCCGCATGGACGGTCCCACAGCTATACGCGCCATCAAGAAGATTATGCCGGACGTTAAAGTCCTGTTCCTGACCGTATATGGCGATTATGCCGGGGATGCGCTGGCAGCAGGCGCCAGCTGGTATCTGACCAAGGATTGCCGCAGGCAGGACCTGCTGGAAGCCGTCCGCGCGCTGGCTCAAAGCTACAGGCTCAAAGCCAAATAGGCCGCGATACGGATAAGAAAAGAAAAATCCCGCTCGTTGGAGCGGGATTTATATAGCTTCTATATTACCTAACAGGTATGTCCTGAATAAAAGATACTCTTTAAATCAATCTGAATAGTTTTGTCCCGTTACAGAAGAAATGCTTATTTGCGCAGATGATTTGAGAAGTACTATCATCAAAGAGAGTTTGTGCAATATTAGGGTTATGGTGAGATATTAGGGTAATGG
>DKFA01000021.1:3636-9192 GCA_002452695.1 Dehalococcoidia bacterium UBA6808 | reverse complement strand
GGTAGTAACAACAATGAAAGGAGCAAAGTCATTAGTTGGAATACTTGACGAACTAATAAAAAAGTCAGAAACAAAAGGACAACCTAAAGCAGGTGAATAAATTGGGTAGGGATATCCTTTATAAAGACGCTGTCGAACCTCTAAATGATTCCAAGACAATTAGTGCTATGGATTCTGGATTGCAGTGTTCACAGGCTACAAAAGGCAGCCATATCGCTATGAGAAATACATTAATGCTCGGAGCTTTTACCAATGATTATGTGCAAACAATTGGCGAGCTTTCAATTCTTGGTGTACATTCCGACTCGATTGACCAATTAAGATCGGAAAATGAAATGTTGAAAGAGAAGCTGCGAATATTTGAAGAAAGGATTTCCGTTTTGGAATCTCGGATGCCAGAAGAGAAGGTTATCATTATAAATGATATTTCTTATGAAGACGCTGTAAAGGAGGTAAGAGAATTGTTCTGTAAGGAACAGCCACTTTACTATTCTGATATTTCTCAAGAATTAGGAATTGATCTCAAAACTGTGGTTAAGATTTGTAATGAGCTACAGAAAAGTGGTGAGATCGCAATAGCTAATGACTGAGTTAACAGGTATGGGTGATGCTATTCGCGGAGAGCGAATTGCTGTTGAAGCCTCTGAAATAAGCAAGATAATGATTTCGAAACGTAGCGCAGCACATAAAGGACAGCCAGATAAGCTTATACAAAATACATACTGTGTAATAGAAATGCCGTTAAAATGGGTATCGGAAAAGAAAGACAGTTAATGTGATAGTGGCACATGTGATTACATTAAAAACTATTAATAAATAAAAATCCCGCTTGAAAAAGCGGGATTTTTATTTATTACGTATAAAACAGGTGCCCAACATTGCAGGCTGTCTGGTAAATGCTAGACGTATACCGGCTATTGATTATGCTTTTTTGATGATGCAGGTTACGCCCTGTACCATACCGCAGCACAAGTTGACAGAGCCGTACGTGCCGCCTTCCTGTTTGAGTACCTGGGCCAGGGTGCCGATCAGCCTGACGCCTGAAGCTTCCAGCGGGTGACCGATAGCCAGCGCTCCACCGTGGATGTGGACCTTGTTGATATCCATGCCAAGTTCCTTGATCGCGTTAAGGGCCACAATGCTGAAGGCCTCGTTGACTCCAAAGAAGTCGATGTCGCCGATCTGCATGCCGGCGTTTTTCAGGGCTTTTAGAGGCAGGGACGGGGCCTTCTCCATCAGCGAGGGCTCCACACCCCTGCAACAACGAAGGAGATCAGGCTGGCCATTGTGTTGAGCCGAAGCCTATCAGCTCTTTCTCTGAATATGACCAGCACGCAGGTCGCGCCTGCAGTCACGGGAGACGAGTTGCCCGCGGTGATCTGCCCGAGCGGTTTAAAGGACGGTTTGAGCATGAGGGTTAGTAACAGGGCGGTTTTCGGGCAATCATTATCACGCGTACAAGTATGCTGAGCTAAACATTGGGGTAAACGGTGTGCATCAAATTTTGGCGGAGGGAAAATCGGGCGGGCGCTTCTCCATGAAGGCAGCGATACCTTCCATAGTGTCCCCGGAGTTGAAGCAGAGGTCCATCAGGTCAGTTTCGAAAAGGTAAAGGTCCATATTACGGGTGGTGGAAGCTGCATTGACCTGTTTCTTGCACATCTTCAATGCCATAGGGCCGCTCAGGGCCAGCTTATCGATCAACTCATGGCAGGCCGGCAGCAGTTTGTCATGTGGAACCACTTTATTGACCAGGCCGATCCTATAGGCTTCAGCGGCGCCGATTTTTTCTGCGGTCATGATCAATTCCTTGGTATGTGAAGGACCGATCAGGGAAACCAGTCTGGGCGTAGATCCCCAGGAGAGCGGCATGCCCAGCCGGGTTTCGGGTATCCTGAAGGCAGCTTTTTCACTGGCGATGCGGAAATCGCAGTTCAGCAGCAGGCAGCAACCCCCGCCCACAGCCACGCCGTTGACCGCTCCGACGGTGATCTGTTCAAGGTTCTCCATCGTATTCATGACATCCTGGGAAAATGACTGCCACTGGCGCTCATTTTGCAGCCCGCGGTGTTTAAATCTGTCCGCGATGGCTTCAGGGGACATGTCGAACCCGCAGGAAAAGGCCTCGCCTGCGGCAGTGAAGATGACGAACCGGCATTTCGTATCACACTTCAGTTCTTCCAGCACCTGTTTGAATTCGAGGAAGAACACTGCGTTCAACGGGTTCATCCGCTCCGGCTGGTTAAGCATGACCGTGGTGGTGGCGCCGGTTTTTCCCACCATTAGGGTCTCGAATTTCATCATGCCTCCTCCTGTTTTGGATGCAGAGTTCTCCGATCAACTGATGATCTTGAACTGCACTACGTCTACGATGCCTTTGTCGGTGATGCGCAGCTCGGGGATGACGGGCAGGGCGATGAAAGAAAGCAGGGCGAAGGGGGCAGGGGGCAGTTTGCCCAGCCGGGCGGCCGTCTTTTCGAGCTTGTCGAACTCGCGCGATACTTCGGCTGCGTCATCGGTGGAGAGCAACCCGCAGATGGGCAGCGGCAGGCGGGAGATAGCTTTCCCCCCCTGGCAGACAACCAGCCCGCCGCGCATCTCCTTGATGGCTTTTACCGCAACCAGGATGTCGTTATCGTTGCTGCCGACCGCCACGATGTTGTGCGAGTCATGGGCAATGGTTGAAGCGATGGCGCCGTCCCTGATGCCGAAGCCCTTAACCACTCCCAGGCCGATATTGCCGGTGGCCTTGTGCCGCTCGATCACCACTGCTTTGAGCAAATCACGGGAGATATCGGGCTGGAAAAGACCTTTGTCGATCTTGACCATCTTCTTGCGTGTGACGATCTGGCCGGGTATAAGCTCGATCACAGGGTACTGTTCCTGTTTGATCTTCAACTGCAGCGCTTCGGCGTCGAAAGGTTTGTAGTTGATGGAATGTAACAGTTTATCGGGCGCTGCGTTATAGGAGGGGCCGAGGTATTTCCCACCCCTGGCTGCCGGACGGCCATGGTAAAACACCAGATCGATATCGATTTCCTTCAGGTTTGAGAAGGTCACCAGGTTGGCGCGTGCGCCGGGCGTGATGCGTCCCAGGTCGTACAGCCTGAAATAGTGGGCGGGGTTGCAGGTAACCAGTTGTATAGCTCTGACGGGATCGAGTCCCAGAGCGATGGCCCGGCGTACAATGGCGTCCATATGACCGTCCTCGATCAGGTCGCTGCAGCTGCGGTCGTCCGAGACAAACATAAAACGAGGCCAGGTCTTGTCGGTGATCAGGGGCAGCAGCGTAGCCAGGTTTTTTTCCGAGGTGCCTTCGCGCACCATAAGGTTGAGTCCGCGCGCCAGCTTCTCTCTGCCCTCTTCCAGTTCGGTCGTTTCATGGTCTGAGTCGATATTGCCTGCGATATAGGCGTTCAGTTGCCTGCCCCTCAGGCCGGGGGCATGCCCGGCGATGACATGTTCACGGGCGGCTTCCAGTGCGCTGATGACAGGCGTGAAACCGTGTATGACTCCCGGATAGTTCATCATCTCGCCCAGGCCGACGTTGTTTTTCCATTTCAGCAAGCGTTTGATCTCGGCCGTGCCGATAGCAGCCCCGGACGTTTCCATATGCGTGGCCGGGACGCACGAAGCGACCTGGAAGAAAAAGTCCATCGGCAGCCTGCGCGAGCAATTCATGACGAACCTGATGCCGTCCAGCCCTGCCACGTTAGTGATCTCGTGCAGGTCGGTGGAGACGGAAGTGGTGCCGTGGGGCACGACGGTCCGGGCGAACTGCGCCGGGTGCAGCATGGAGCTTTCTATGTGCACATGGCCGTCGATGAAGCCCGGGGCCAGGTAGTTGCCCTTAAGGTCGATGACATCTTCCGCCTCGCTGTAGTCCCCTACGCCCGCAATATGGTCTCCGTAAAGAGCGACATTGCCTTTTTCAATGCTGCCCGTCAATACGTTGACAATGCGAGCGTTTTTCAGAACGATGTCAGCCGGCTTGTCCCCGCGGGCCACTGCGATCAGGTGTGAAAGGCTCATATTAAACTACCTCGTATCATTATTCGGGACGGTCAATCTTCGATATAGCAGATATTGGGCAGGTACCTGTACTTCTCGTCCCAGTCGATGCCGTAGCCGACGATGAACTTGTCGGGCACCTCGAACCCGAGGTAATCGATATCGACATCGATCTTACGCCTGTGGCGCTTTTCGGTCAGGGCGCACAGCCTGACCGTACGGGCGCCCTTTTTCTTCAAAAATTCAGTTAAAAAGTTCACAGTCAGCCCGCTGTCGATGATGTCTTCGACGATGATAACATGCCTGCCTCTGACCTTGTCGGCGAGCTTCGTTTTGACCTTGATGCTGCCCGAGGACTCGGTGCCGCTGCCGTAGCTGTACAACCGGATAAAGCCCACTTCCAGCTTGATGTTGATGCGGCGGACCAGGTCGGCCATGAAGATAAAGGAGCCTTTCAGTATGCCGATCAGCAGGGGGTTCTTGCCCCGATAGTCACGGCGGATCTCCCCGGCGATCCGCTCGACGGCATCGTAGATGTCTTCCTGTTTGATCAGTATTTTCGGTTTAACAGGCATGCGGGAATTATAGACCTGTGATAAGGCAGTTGTCTATCTGCCGGAGGCCTGCTTACTGCCTGGTAGAGAGCTTTTTCACCGCGGCGTTGAGTCCGTCGATGGTCAGGTCGAACATGGGGAACATCCTGGCGATGATCTGCACAGTCGGATAGCTGCGCAGGACGGAACGTTCGGGATTGAGCCAGACAACGTGGGAGAAATGCGACCTGAACTGCTTGAGCCTTTCATAGCCGGACATCTTCTGATAGCCGTGGAAATAAATGTCGCCGTAGCGGTCCATCAGTTCGGAGGGCGCCATGCAGGCGTCTCCCACGAAGATGACCCTGTAATCTGGTTCGAGCGCCTTCAGCAGCTTTTCGATCGGAATGCCTTTATGCTGCTGGATGTCGGGATAGAGCACGTCGTACGGGCAATTGTGGAAATAATAATATTTGAACGACCTGAAGTGGCTGAGCGAGTTGGCCGCCGAGAAAAGCTGGCTGCACAGGTCGGCGAAGGGCTCCATCGAACCGCCAGCGTCCATGATGAGCAGCAGCTTGACCGTGTTCTTGCGGGGCCTTTTCCATTTGAACTCCAGCTCACCGGCATTCTTGCAGGTGGCATCGATGGTCCTGTCCAGGTCGAGCTCCTCCTCCAGCCCGATGCGGTTAAGCTTGCGCAGTTGTTTGAGGGCCACCTTCAACTGGCGGATGTCCAGCGTAATGTCGCTGCGGTAGTTGCGGAAGTAGCGCGCTTCGGCGATGCGCACTGCGCTGCGCATGCCGCCGGGGCCGCCGACCAGGATGCCGCTCGGGTTGTATCCGCCGTGGCCGAAGGGCGAGGTGCCGCCGGTGCCGATCCAGTAGTTGCCGCCGTCGTGCCGTTCCTTCTGTTCCTGCAGGCGTTTTTCAAATTCCTTGAGCAGCTCTTCCAGGTCCATCTTCTGGAGGGCTGCCATCTGCTCCGGCGTGAGCTGAGGGCGGTTCTTGGG
>DKFA01000021.1:0-3441 GCA_002452695.1 Dehalococcoidia bacterium UBA6808 | reverse complement strand
ACTGTTTTACTCAGACTGTTAATTGGCATACGCGCTGTAGCCGCGCTGGCCCGGCCTGCGCTTCAAATAATGCCCGACGTAATAGTCGATGTCCGTTTCCTTCTTGATCAGCGTGCCCAGGAAGGGGATGTCGCCGTCCCTGATCTTGCCGTCCAGCCCGCTGGCCATCAACGCCTGTATCCAGTCGATCAGCTCGCTGGTGGAAGGCTTCTTGCGGAAGTCGTCGATCTTGCGCAAGGAGTAAAAGGTCTCCAGCGAATCTTTGAGCAGGCTGTTTTTTATGTTGGGGAAGTGCACCTTGACGATCTCCTCCATCAGTTCCGGATCAGGGAAGTCGATGTAGTGGAAGATGCAGCGGCGCAGGAAGGCGTCGGGCAGCTCTTTTTCGTTGTTGCTGGTAATGATGACGATGGGCCTCTGGATGGCTTTGATGGTCTCGTTGGTCTCGGGGATGTAGAAGCTCATCTCGTCCAGCTCGTTGAGCAGGTCGTTGGGGAACTCCAGGTCGGCTTTGTCGATCTCATCGATCAGCAGCACGACCTGTTCGGGGGCGGTGAAAGCCTGACCCAGCTTGCCCAGCTTGATATAGCGCTTGATATCGGATACGTCTTTGCCGCCGAAACGGCTGTCGTTGAGGCGCTGCACAGTATCGTAAACATACAGTCCCTCGGCTGCCTTGGTGGTTGATTTGATATTCCAGCGGATCAGCTCCTTGTTGAGCGAAGAGGCTATGCTGTGTGACAACAGTGTTTTGCCCGTGCCGGGTTCGCCCCTGACCAGTAACGGCCGTTGCAGGACGATGGCAACATTGACGGCGTTTTTCAACGCCTCCGATATGACGTAGTCTTTCGATCCTTTAAATTGCTCAAAATTCTTCTGGCTCATAGCTCATCCTCCGGAGGGTCAGGGGTCCATTTGTGAGCCCGGCAGAAGCAGTTCTGCGGGACAGATGGCACAAATCCTGTTAACTCTGAAAAAATTGTAGGTGATAAGTGGGATGAAAAGCAAATAATCAGAGTAACCCAAGAGTAGCGCATAATTTAATAGTGGCTGTGTTTGGAGGTGTGTCCCTACACTATTAGAATTGTAGGGGTGGGGTTTCAGACCCGTTCGCAAAACTGTCCTGCAATAGGTATTTTATTACAGTTTGCGCTTGTTCTTGAACACCAGCATGAGCACGATGCCGGCGGCCAGTATCAGGACAAGCGCCGCGCTGATCTGCCAGAAGTACAGTTCATCGAAGATGCTGGGCGTCCCGGCCGGCGGGGCAGCGGTCTTGTTTTCGCCTGGAGACGCCACCGTCTGTCCTGCGGAAGGGGCAGGCGAAGGCGGTTTTACCCTGTTTTCAGCTACTGTGAAGGGGTAGACCTCAGACCAGTCGCCAGCGCCGGTCTCGCCCGTAGCAGCCTGTACGATCCTGACCTTCCAGTAGTAGGTGTGGCCGGGCGTAATGCCGGTCTTGTCGGTCAGCGTCCAGGCGGGATCGCGGCGGTCCTCCACCCGGACCGTCTTTTTCTGTAAAATTTGTGAGAAATCGGCATCGGCTGCCAGCCACAGCTCATAGGCGATGGCGGTCGTCTTTGGCCTCCACTTGAAGGTTATCTCGCCGACCGTGTTGTCATAGATGTAAATGGGTATCAGGTCGTCGGGAGCGGGGGCATATGGCGCCGGCGCAGCGAACAGCGCTTCCCTGGGTGGTATGGCAGGCGCCGCCGGGCCTGATGGCGTCGGTGATGAAGGCAGGCTTGATCCTGCCGGTGTGCTGTATTGCAGTCCTGGCGCCAGACAATCGCAGAAGGTCCACAGCCTGCCCGTATTGGCATCCAGGTTGTAGGGCCTGTTGTCGATGGCCCACAGGTTGATGCCGGAGGAGACCTTGAGGCCGGCCGGCTCCCGTGTGAAGGCCACGCCTGACGGCAGGCCTGCGTTGAGCAGGTCCCACTCGATGGCGGGCGGCATGAGCTGTTCCGGCGCCAGCGTGCGTGAGACAGAGCTGCCGGCGTTGCCGTAGAAGGCGCTCCATTGCGCCAGGCCCCAGTATCCCGCAGCCGGGGCGCCCATGGCATTCCAGGCGCCGGACAGCGAGACCAGGCAGTAGATGTCGCTGGCCGGGTCGTCCGTGGCGGCATAGATGATGAAGGCGTTGCTCAGCCTGTAATCCACGATGGCATGGACCGCTCCCGCCACCGGCAGCGGAGAGGTGATGATGAACGTGGAACCCGCATCGCTGGAGAAGGCCACGCGGTTGTCGGCTGCGCTCCCTCCCGCCACCACCAGTCCGTTGGGGGCGGCGAAGATGGTGTGCGCTCCGCTGAGGGTGGTGGCAACCTGCTGCGACCACTGCGTGATCAGGGTTGAGGCATTGCCCCTGCGCACCATGCCTGCGCCGTTGATCACAAAGACGTAGCGGATATCATTGATGCTGGTCACGCTGAAATCGGCTACCTTCATGCCGGGCAGTTGTGTTTTCCATGACTGGCCGCCGTCCTGCGACTGCCTGAGGTCGTCCGCATTGCGCGAGGCCGCGAAGATGGACTGATCGTTGCTGTAATTGTTGGCGCGCAGCAGGATGTCGTTGGATGGGGAGGAGTAACAGAGCACACGCTCCCATGATTTGCCGGAAGACTGTGCGGATGATTTCCAGATGCTGTCGAAACCGGCCCCGTCCGTATTGATCGAGGCCAGGTAGATGGTGTTGGAATCGATGGTAACGGCCGTGTCGGAAAGGAAGCTGATCTGCGTATCGATCAGGCTGGCCTGGTTCCAGTTGTGCCCGTTATCGGCGCTGAAGGAGAGCGCCGATTCGTCCAGCGCCATACCCGAAGTCAGGGCCGAGGGCCAGGCAGCCGGGCTGATCAATAAAGCCGAACTGGTGCCACAGTAGGCGCGGTTGCCGTCGGGCGCCCAGACAACCTGGGCATTGCCGTAGCCCGATGCGCCGGCGCCGGTGGGCGATTTATCCGATTGGTACCAGCAGGTGGCCGGGCAGACATTGGGCGCGTCCGTATACCAGGTCAGGACGGAGGCCTGCGCAGGGTTGCCGGTCACTTCCCCGGCCAGCAGCTTTCCGCCGAGGTAGTCGCCGAAGAAGGAGATGCTGGAGACGCGCCGGTTGGGCTGGCCTGTCATCAGCTGAAAGACCACTTTATTGTCAACCCTGAATATTCCTGCGCTGCCGCCGGATGTATCGAGGCTGATGTAGGCGCGGGAGAACGACGGC
The DNA here is from genome assembly GCA_002452695.1 of Dehalococcoidia bacterium UBA6808. Taxonomy (GTDB): domain Bacteria; phylum Chloroflexota; class Dehalococcoidia; order GIF9; family UBA5629; genus UBA6808. The sequence goes on along the minus strand of DKFA01000021.1, from coordinate 221 downwards.
GACTGCCCGGAGAAATCGGACGGCAGCTCAAGGTCGCCCCTGATCACCTGGTTGGCTTTGGCCGAGCTGCCGGCGCCCCCGGCTGTGATCTCGGCCGGGACGCCGCTGTAAACAGCCGACCAGTTGGTGGCATTGGCAACCATATCGTGTATGCCGGTATTGAAATAGGTGCCGGCCGCGGTGGAATAGAGCGCCGCTATCGAGGCATCGTTCCGGTAAGA
>DKFA01000059.1 GCA_002452695.1 Dehalococcoidia bacterium UBA6808 | reverse complement strand
ACTAAAGGTTCTTTGTTCCGTCCAGGAAGCTCCACCAATTCAGATTAGAAATTGTACGCGCCGCCCCTTGCCATGATTCTGTAAACCGTTACAGGTTGAATCTCATAATTGACAGTGTAAAATATCGGGTAATCTCCCCCCTGACCCTGTAACCTTCCATTGGAGTCAGTTTCTTATTGCCTGATACAATCAGACATGGCTCTCCACCGGCATAGACTTCTTCAACGGGTTGCGTCAGCTTTGTCTTTGCCTCAGCTATGCCTATAGAATTAATGTCGGCTATAGTATACTCCTTAATGTATAAACTGACATAGATGTTTATATGTAAAGGTGATGCTGGATTATACGCATGCGGGTATAATTGGCCAGTATATGACGGAACGGCTCAGGCAACCTACGTTCTGTCTGCTCGGACAAAATAGCTGCTGACTTCGTCACGTAATTCGATATTTTTAAATCCTGCTGATGAAAGCAGGCTGAGCATTTCGTCCTTTTCAGGTATCAGGTCATGGGAGACCTCCGGGATATTCTGGTGTATACCATTGATGACAGCTCTGCTGGAAGTGTGGCAGATGAATAATTTCCCGCCCTTTTTCAATATGCGCCGCATCTCTTTGAAGGCTTTTAATTTATCCTGGAAGTGCGGAAAGCTCGAATAGCAGACAACCGCGTCGAAGGCGCCGGCCCTGAAATCGGTGGTGTGTATGTCTGAGCATACGTAATCGATCTGGCCTTCGAACCTTTTACTGCGTGCTTTCTCGATCATTCTCTCGGCGTAATCCAGGCAGACCAACTTTCCCTGCGGCGTGATTTTGCGCAGCAGGAAGGGTACGAATACGCCGGTGCCGGTGCCTACGTCCAGTACGGTGGAGCCGGGTTGAATGTCCAGGTTATCGGCCATGCGTTGCAGCCTGGCGGGGTCCTTCTCGGCGACCTGTTCATCCCAGACGTCCGCTTTGCCGTTGAAATAAGAAGTTGTCATTGCTTTGCCTCCTGGATCGAACTTTGGGTGAGTTCAGGGGTTTTTCTTTTAGGTGAGAAAATGGCTGCCAGCATAAAAACGAGCGAAGACGTTATTACAATGGTGGCCCCGCTCGGTATGTTTAAATAGTAGGAGATAATCAGACCGATCCAGCAGGACAGCACGCCGAATGTGGCAGAAAGCAAATACATCCGCTTCAAGCTATAGGTAAGCTGGTAGGCGGCTGCGGCAGGGTTGAGGATCAGGCTGAAGATGAGCAGTCCGCCGATGGAGCGAAGTGTAACTGTAATGGTCGCGCCCGTCAGCAGGATGATGCAGTAGAGCACCAGGGTTGCAGGAATGCCGACAGCCAGGGCCACGTTGCGGTTGAACAGGGTGGCCCGTATCTCCTTTTCAAACAGGAGGACTATTGCGACGACGAGGAATGCCACGATTGCCAGCAGGACAATATCTTCTCCGCTGGTAGTAAGTATGCTGCCCCAGAGCAGGTCGAGCGCGGCAGACCTGGTATTGGGGATAATGCCAATGAAAAGAAAGGCAATGCCCAACATCAAAGAGAAGATGACGCCCAGGGAAGTCTCGGGACTGAGCTGGCCGCGGTCTGCCAGCGGCCCGACGACCACGGAGGCTGCCAGGCAGAATATGGAAGCCCCGATGACCGGGTCAAATCCCAACCAGAGCCCCATAAGCGCACCAGCGAAAGCGGCATGCGACATGGCCACGCCGATGAAAGGCATGTGCATCAGCACCACAAATACGCCGATTATGCCGCAGGAAATGCCTCCCAGCAATCCGGCCAGGATGGCATTCTGCATGAACAGGTAGCTGAAAATCGACAGGTCCAACTCAATGGCTCCTTGTATGGATATGTGGACGTCGCACTTCCACTACTTCCGCCGGCAGGTTATACAGACGGCTGAGGGTCTCGGTGGAGATCAGTTTATCGGGCGTGTTATCTCCAACTATCAGCCCGTCTTTTACCAGAATTACCCGATCGCAGGTATGTGGCAGGGCATCCAGGTCATGAGTGACAAAAAGCGTGGTCAGATGGCGCTCATCATGGATGCGTTTGACCAGTTCCAGTATCTCAGTTTGGGCTTTCCAGTCCAGGGATGCCGTCGGCTCATCCAGCAGGAAGATATCGGGTTCCTGTGCCAGGCAGCGGGCGATGGCGACACGTTGCTGCTCACCACCCGACAGGTGCCCGATGGGACGTTTGGCCAGGTGTGTCATGCCCACCATGCTGAGGGCTTCATCGGCCAGCAGCCAGTCTCTCCTGGAAGGCTGGCGGAAAAACCCCAAAAGTCCGTAACGGCCGATCATCACCACCTCGCGCACCGAGATAGGCATGCGTTGGTCTATGTTTGATACCTGGGCTACATAGCCCACCTGCCTTCTCAAAGCATGGCGGTTGCCTCCGTTGATATCGCGGCCAAGCACCTGCACCTGACCCTGTGTCAAATGGACAAGACCATTAATGACAGTCAGCAGCGTTGTTTTGCCTGAACCGTTGGGGCCTATTACAGCGATAAATTCGCCTTTCTCAACGGCCAGTGAAACGCCGCGTAGCGCTATGGTCTCGCGATAAGAGACTACGGCATTTTCAATTTGGATTACTGCTTCAGTCAACCGCTGTTCACCTTAACATCTATTTCGCGATGGCGTCCAGCAGGATATCGACATTGTTATTAATAGCCTTTTCCCAGGTCTCTGTATTGCTCAGGCCGCCGGGGAAGTTGGAAAGGTTAAGGTTCCTGGCTCCCAGGTCCTGCGCAATGCCTTTTCCTGCATCCTGGCCGTCCTGGATGTTATTAACAATCAGGCTTACCCCCGCAGCTTTGCCCTTGTCTACCAGGTCTTTGACTACCTGAGGTGTAAGGGATTGGGAGCTGATGAAAGTGGCAACGACGTTGAACCCGGCCCATTTCAGGAAATCTGCCTGCCGTACGGATGCTATTACCTTGACTGAAGAAACATTGACTTTGCCCAGCCGGTCTTTAATGCTTGCTTCAGTTGTTTGTATGGATTGCTTGTAAGCTTCGGTGGATTTCTGATAATCAGCAGTATTTTGGCTGTCGATAGCGCTTAAGATATCCCTTACCTTAACGGCAGCGGCCAGTTGGTTGGACGGTATCATCCAGTTGCCGTCGACAACAACTTTTTCAACCTTGAGGTTAGGGTTATTGGCAGAGGTAACGAGTTTGTCAACATATCCTTCGCCCGGCCAGCCATGCAGCAGAAACAGGCTGGCAGTGGAAAGCTTCTGTATGTCACCAGGTTTAACATCGAAATTGCCCGGGTGCTGGTTGGGAGGGACCAGATTGATCACGTCTACGTGTTCGTCGCCTACCTGTTTGACTATGTATTCCATCAGAGATGTGCTGGTGACTACTTTCAATTTACCTGTGACCGCAGGCGAACAACCGCCCAGTACAAGCGACGTAATCAAACTGGCAAGAAACAGAATCGCGGCCAGGGGATATAACCTTTTCACAGATGCGACCTCCTTAAAATACTTGAGTTGTCCATATAATGTGAATTCTTGTCATATTGCAACCAGTTGCAATATCAAAAGGCAAAAAAATATATGCTTTGACTATTTTAGATTTCGGCATTCTTTACAAAGGCCGTTCATAATAAGATGATTGAGATTAATCTGGAAACCGAGCGTTTTCTCCAGTTTCTTCTTTACAGGGAGAAGAACGTCCTCATCGTAATCAAAGGTCTTGCCGCATCTGTTGCAGACCAGGTGATGATGATGTCCCTCTTCGGCATGGTGATAAATTGTTTTGTCCTGGGACTTGCTTTTAAAAACGCAGTCGTTTTTTTCCAGGAGATCAAGAGTCCGGTAGATGGTTGATTTGTTCACCTGCGGGAACTTGCTGTGCACATGATTGATTATACTCTCTGCCGTAATATGGTCCTTATTATCGTGGATATAGTCCAGGATTAAGCGACGCTGCAGCGTTACCCTGAGACCCTTCTCTTTAAGAACCGAATAACAACTCATCTTTATTGCACCAGATTGCAATAATAATCCATGATTAGGGTGACAGTCAAGAATCGTATTACGGACATGAGGAAAACGCTGTAAGACAGTGTATTTGCGGGCAAACTGGAGCGCTTTTAAGTTGGAGCTTTCCTTTATTTGAGTTATACTATTGCCTGCAGTTAAAATAAGCGGTGCATATTAACAAAGTTGTGCTCCATCCTGAGAAATATCCGACCAGGGAGCTTTATCCCTTCGACCTGGAGATATTTCAAACGGCGCCGGAGATCATTTTTAATAGCCCTGTAACCTTTTTCGCAGGCGAGAACGGCAGCGGCAAATCCACATTTCTCAAGGCCATTTGCAGAAAGTGCGGTATTCATATCTGGGAAGATACCAGCGGAGCGCGCGTCAACAACAATCCCTACGAGAATCTGCTGTTTGAGTTTATGGATGTGGAATGGCAGGCCGGCCCGGTGCCTGGTTCCTATTTTAGTTCACAAATCTTTCATGATTTTGCTCGTTATCTTGATGAATGGGCCCGGGCAGACCCCGGTATGCTGGAGTATTTCGGTGGTGAGTCGCTGCTTACACAGTCGCACGGGCAGTCGTTGATATCCTTTTTCCAGGCGCGCTATGCCATCAAGGGGCTTTATCTGATGGACGAGCCCGAGACGGCGCTCTCACCCAAAAGCCAATTGAAGCTGCTTAAAATACTCAGGGAAAACGGCGATACGGGAAAAGCGCAGTTCATCATCAACAGCCATAGCCCTATTCTGCTGGCCTACCCTGACGCTCTGATCTATGATTTCGACAGCATCCCTATCAAAACGATCAGGTACGAGGAAACGGAGTACTACCAGATCTATAAGGATTTCATGAACAACACGGAGAAGTACCTGGCAGAGCTGTAGAAGAGTGTATCGCATAGTCAGGTATGTTCAACATGTTCCATAACAGGAAGGGCGGGTTTTTATATAATTATTTGGAACTCAGCCTGTTGAAGGATAGTAGGAATGAAACAGATTAAGCAGTTGCACAGCGGTGTGGTCGATGCCATCGGTCATACTCCTATAGTGGAGTTGCATAAATGGGATGGCATCAATAAGAATGTGAGGATTTAAGGAAAACTGGAAGGCTGTAACCCGGCGGTTCGATCAAGGACCGTCCTGCCTATTATATGAAATGTATTTCATGTCCAACCAGTTCGATAATCCCAACAATCTCCTGGCTCATTTCGAGACTACGTGACCTGAGATCTTTGAGCAGACCAAAGGTGAAGTGGACGTCTTCGTCGCAGGCATAGGGACCTTGGGGACATTGATTGGGACGGGCAATTACCTCAAATCAAAAAAGCCCCGTGTCAGGGTGGTAGCTGTAGAGCCGACTGAGGGTCACGCCATCCGGGGTTTGAAGAATATGAACGAATCCATCAATCCCAAGATCTACGACCCCAGGGCATTCGATGAGACGATAATTGTGGAAGACGGCGAAGCTTTCGAGACCACCAGGATGCTGGCAACACACGAAGGCATATTCGTCGGCATGTCCAGCGGCGCTGCTGTGGTTGGGGCTATGAAGATAGCCCGGCAGATGGATAGTGGCACGATTGTTGTCATCCTGCCGAACTGTGGCGACCGCTACCTCAGCACCACGCTCTTCCGTTCTGTCTGCGCAAAGTGTCCGCCCTAAAAAGAAATTCTAATAATGAAGCACTAAACGCTAAACAAAGTCAAAATCCAAAGCTCTAATGTTTTGCGTTTGGATATCGTGGTTTATTTAGCTTAGGGTTTGGGATTTGGTGGTTTCCTTATCTGTTTGCGTGTATGGGCGCTAACAGATCAGCCTGACGAGAGCGCCTGGATGGCGATCAGCTACTGTGAATGATGAGGATGTATTCTTCCTGCAGTCGCGGTGTGCGGGCGAATAATGGGCCCGGTATATCGGCGGTGATATTCCTTCCGGCCAGGTGGGTAATGAAGGCGGGCAGCTTGTTTCCGGGTAGCCCCTATTCAAGATATCCAGCGCTTGTATTTACATAATGTTAATTAGCCTGGCGGGACATCCTCGGGTATAGGGAAGCAGGGCCAACCTATCTTGATAGGTCATTACTTTAAATGGGACATCCTCGGGTATAGGGAAGCAGGGAAGGTTTGACATATATAAGATACATAAGCAATAATTTTATAGAAGGGATCAAGTTACTGATCAATCAGTAACC
>DKFA01000073.1 GCA_002452695.1 Dehalococcoidia bacterium UBA6808 | reverse complement strand
CCAGCTGGAGGACCTGGGCTGCGATTCGATTTGTATCAAGGACATGGCGGGCTTTATTTCACCGCCCGCTGCAGCCTCACTGATCAAGACGCTCAAGAAAAAGATCAAGATTCCGATCGACCTGCACTCGCACTGCTCAAGCGGTATGGCGCCCATGAGCTACCAGGCAGCAGCCGAGGCAGGGGTGGACATCCTCGACACGGCTTTTTCGCCCTTCGCCTGGGGCACATCTCAACCGCCTACTGAGAGCGTGGTAGCTGCCTTCAAGGACACTCCGTACGACTGCGGGCTGGACCTGGAACTTCTCTATGAGATCGGCGAGGATTTCGCTGCCGTAGCCGGAAAATACCGCATGCTGTTTACCGCCGAAGCCACGCGGCCCAGCATCAACGTGCTGCTGCACCAGATACCAGGCGGGATGTATTCCAACTTTATCAGCCAATTGCGCGAACAGAATGCGCTGGACAAAATCGGCGCAGTACTGGAGGAAGTCCCGCGTGTGCGCGCCGACCTGGGCTACCCTCCACTGGTCACACCCACATCGCAGATCGTCGGCATCCAGGCCGTGCTGAACGTGCTCAGCGGCGAGCGCTACAAGAAGGTCACCAAAGAGGTCAAGGACTATTTACAGGGTTACTACGGCAGGCCACCCGCGCCCGTTAACGAGGAGATCAGGAAGATGGTGGTAGGCGACGCCGAAGTGATAACCGGCCGCCCCGGCGAATATATTGCGCCTGAATTGGAAAAACTTAAAGACGAAGCACATAAGCTAGGCATATTGCACAAGGAAGAGGACCTGGTTACCTATGCCCTTTACCCCCAGGTTGCGGTCAAGTTCCTCAAGGGCGAGGCCAAGGAAGAGGCTTTGCTTGCGCCTATGCCGGCTGCAACTTCGCCCCAGCCTGTAATAGATATACCGACGGAGTTCAGCGTAGATGTCGATGGTGAGGTCTTCAATGTTAAGATCAGCCCGGTGCTGGGGGAAACCGTCGAAGTTGAGAAAAAAAACAAGCCCAGGGAAATCCCCAAAGGCGCCGTGCTGGCCCCTATGCAGGGTATGGTATTGACTGTTAAAGTCAAGGTTGGTGACAAGATCAAAGAGGGCGACGTTGTGCTTGTTACCGAGGCCATGAAGATGCAAAGTGATATACACAGCCCTGTCAACGGCACAGTAAAGGAGATCATGGCCTATAACGGTGAGATTGTGAATAAGGATGATATACTGATGGTGATCGAGTAACATGCTTAAGAAAGTATTAGTTGCCAACCGCGGCGAGATAGCTATACGTGTAATGCGCGCCTGCCGTGAACTGGACATTCGTACGGTGGCTGTATATTCCGAGGCCGATAGTGAAGCTCTCTTCGTCAAGTATGCCGATGAAGCTTATTGCATCGGTCCGGCGCCGGCTACGGAAAGCTACCTCAATATAAAAAAAATCATAGCTGTAGCAAAAGAGAGCGGCGCCGACGGCATACATCCCGGCTATGGTTTCCTGGCAGAGAATCCCAGCTTCGCTTATGCCTGTGAACGCGAAGGCATTAAATTTATCGGCCCCTCCAGCAAGGTTATCGAGCTGATGGGCAGCAAGATCGCAGCGAGACAGGAGATGACCAAGGCCGGTGTGCCGATCACCCCGGGCACCCCCGATTGCGTCACCGATTTCGATGAGGCGCGCGTGATAGCCAGGAAGTTAGGTTACCCGGTGATTATCAAACCATCGGGAGGCGGGGGCGGCATCGGCATGACCATCGTCGAAAGCGAAACCAGGCTGAAAAAGGGTCTGGAGATGTCCAGCAAGATAGCCGCCAGCACGTTCGGCATGCCCGAGGTTTTCATTGAGAAATATATCGAACACCCGCGCCATATCGAGTTCCAGATACTGGCCGACGGCCATGGCAATGTTATACACCTGGGCGAACGCGAATGCTCGATTCAGCGCCGCCACCAGAAGCTGATTGAAGAGGCGCCTTCACCCGCTCTGACGCCCGAACTGCGTGTCCGTATGGGCGAGATCGCCGTCCGGGCGGCCCGGCAGATCAAGTACGAGAGCGCCGGAACCATCGAGTTCATTTTCTCCAAAGGCGAGTTTTATTTCATGGAAATGAATACACGCGTGCAGGTTGAGCACCCCGTCACAGAGATGGTCACGGGCATCGACATTGTTAAGGAACAGCTCCTCATAGCCTCAGGACACAAGCTCAGCATCGCGCAAAAAGACGTGCACATGAACGGCTGGGCCATTGAGTGCCGCATCAACGCGGAAGACCCCCTGAACAATTTCATACCATCGCCCGGCAAGCTGCGCGGATACCGCTCTCCGGGAGGCATCGGCATACGCGTGGACAGCGGCGTACACACACGCTATACCATTTCGCCCATGTACGACCCAATGATTTCCAAGCTGGTGGCCTGGGGCCGCACGCGGGACGAAGCGATCGCGCGGATGAGGCGGGCCCTTTACGAATATGTTATCGTGGGGGTCAAGACCAATATCCCATTCCACAAGGCGGTCATGGAAAACAAACGCTTCCAGAGCGGCGAGCTGGGAACCCATTTCATTACCCAGGAAACGACGCTGATAGACGACATGTACGCCATCATGGCTAGAGAGCACCCCCTGGAAGAGAAGTTATCAGGGGTCTTTGACAGCGCAAAGCGAGGCGCAGCCATCGCTGCCGTGGTCGCTTATACACAGATGGCGCACCAGAGCGCCAATAAAAAGAGCGCCGAGTCCTGAGCGTGTCCGCAATCCTACCTTTCAGGCCGACGGCTTATCGCCGCAGGGTTGGTCCTTAGGTCTGTCATCTGCAAAAACATCCGCAACGTTTTTGCCGAACGCCTGCGCTGCCCTGCCGACATCCCTGAACCTGGACTGCACTTCTTCATCTTTGAACCTCTGCCCCAGCCTCTCCGCCGACTCTTTGGCAGCCCTGCCCAGGTCTTTGGCTTTTTCTTTTAAAACCGGGTCATTGAAAATCTGGCTCATCGCAGTGCCAAAGGCTTCAAACATATCATTCAGGTTTTCTGCCGCAGTCTTTTTTTCAGAGTTTTTATCTTCCATAACAGCCCTCCTTGCAACACATTAATTGTAACGCAAAATGCAGGACAGACAAGCTCCTTTCATCGAAATCGGCCGATATTTTCTGTTACGTAAAATCCCCTCACACCCGCCTTACCATCAGTGATGCTATCCGCTTTCATCACACTGTCCTGCAGATTAAACTCAGACATATTCCGTCGACTGCTGTATAATCTGAGCAGGGAAATTATATGATAGGATTTGACAACGCTTACCTTGATATCGAGACTACGGGGCTCTACCCAGATCTGGATAACATAACTGTGATCGGCATTTATTTTTGCGATGAAAACGAGGGGGAACTGGTACAGCTCTACGACAGCAGCCTCAACTGCGATGCGCTGCTACGAGCTATGGAGGGGACCAGCAACATCTTTACTTACAATGGTGAACGCTTTGACCTGCCCTTCATCCGCACATGCCTGGGTCCTGACCTCGGCCGCTTGCATAGGCATACGGACCTGATGTTCGACTGCTGGAAATACAATCTCAAGGGCGGGTTTAAGTCTGTATTAAGAAGGCTGGGAATAGACCGTGAAACGGAAGGCTTGAGCGGCCTGCACGCAATCTGGTTGTGGGAACAATACACCAAACTCAACGACCTGTCAGCCCTGGAACTGCTGCTCAAATATAACCGTGATGATGTGATCAATCTCAAGCAATTGAAGGACTCGCTGGCAGGATTAAGTGAAACGGGCAAATGCCCTAAACCCTGAAGCAGACATCGCTCAGCAAACAAAAAGAGACGGGATTGGTCAATCCCGTCCCCAGGTTTTTCCTGAATTCCGGCTTATTTTCTGGCCACCCTATCGAGTTCCTCCAGATGGGTATTTATGCCTTTTCCGAAAAGTTTCAGAACGATAGGCTGGCCGTTGCCATACTTCTTGTAAACCCTGCAGGTCTCGCAAATGCTGGTATCCTTTCCGGTAGCTCCACGATCATCGAGTTTGCAATAGGTGCCTTCGATCTCCCAGCAGGGCAGAAACTGATATTTCGCAACCGGGCACTCGCCCTTGATCATCTCGGGGCAATTGCAGAGGTCCCAGCAAGGGGACTTGTCGATCCAGAAATTGACGCCGCGTTCTTCTTTAACTTCTGCTGCTTTCCTCGTCTTTGTTTCAGCCATTTTGTTTTCCTCCTGTCAATAAGGCTTAATTACTTTTTCACAGTAACAATTTATCACACACATTGTGTAGCGCCATCCGCTTTAACACTTAATTTAACTTTGCGCAAAAGCGCATATCATTTCAATGGGGATAAAAAAGATCCCCTCTCGCGCGAGAGGGGATCTTTTTAACTGGATAATCCCGTGATTTAGCTTTTTACTGCATCCTCAAGGGTTTTAAGTGACGTATTGATACCGCGGCCCATGAGCTTCAACTGGATAGGTTTGCCCTCACCATATGTTTTATAGACCCTGCAGACCTGGCAGATGCTGGTGTCTTTGCCATCGGCGCCGTAATCGTCGAGCTTGCAATAGGTGCCCTCGATTTCCCAACAGGGAAGGAACTGGTACTTGAAAGCCGGGCATTCAGCTTTGACCATATTGGTGCAATGGCTGATCTCCCAGCACGGCCGCTTGTCAGTCCAGAAATTAAATCCACGTTCCTCTTTCGGTTCTGCGTTCTTTTCTATTTTCACGACGGTCTCTGCCATTTTAGTTTCCTCCTGTCCTAATGTCTTCTTCAGGGTGTATTTAATTTAACACCGGCGTCAAACAGCAGCATCCGCCATAATGCTTAATATGCAATTGCGCTTTTGCGCATTATTCGTTATGCCATAATACGTTCATCCTGCTCTCAACGAGGCCAAGGCTGCGGCAACCTGCGCGGTTGCGCAATTGCGCTAAGCATTTATGCAGGGGGCTCTGCAGAACCGCGGTAATTAACTAATTACTTATAACGATGGTATAATAGCTCGCCAACTCGGCCATAGTGTGTAAGGGAAATAAAAGTGCCAGATAAGACAGGTAAAAACACGTTCTACGGCTGGCTGATGCTCCCCCTGCTCTGCTTGGTCTACTCCATTCCAATCGGGTTCGCCCTGTACGGGCCACCCATCATAAACAAGTTCATGGAAGACTCTCTGCAGTTGCAACGCTGGGAAGTCAATATCGGCTATTCCATCATCGGTATTATGCTCGGTCTGGGCGCGCTGTTCATCCCCTGGTTGATGAACAGGTTCGGTCCCAAGACAACCCTGGCGATAGGGGCGATATTGACCGCCATCTCCAGCATACTGATGGCGCTGCTGGGCAGCATTATGACCGATTTCTCCGGCCAGTCTTTCCCCTTCGTCTACTGGCTGATCTGCGTATTTGTCGGCCTGGGCATTTCGTTCGGCTCGGTGGTGCCGGTACAAGCTCTGGTACTGCTCTGGTTCAATGTACACAGGGCACTGGCGATGGGGCTGGTGCTGGGAGGAGGCGCCATCGGCGGCTTCATTTATCCGCAGATCATCAGCTACACTATCACAGCTTTCAATAATGATTGGCGGGCTGGCTGGTATGTAATCGCCGCAGCCTGTTTTATCGGTGCAGCCGTGGCCCTGGCAGCCGTCAGGAACCGACCGGAAGATCTGGGGCAGCATCCGGACGGGATTTCTCCCGAACGGCCTGGAGAACATGTGAAACACCCCACGCACAGGCTTATCCGCACCTACCGGTCACCGATAAACTGGTCAGTATCCGCGGCATTCAGGACCCATGCGATCTGGCAAATTATGGTTGCTACGGCGGTGATCTTCTTCCTGTGGCAGCTATTGGTCTCACAAACTCCTGCTCATCTGAAGGATAGAGGTTTTCTGGATACCGATCCTTTGCTGTTTATGCAGCCCGCTTTCATCTATGGGCTGATAATGGCCTTCAGCATAGTGGGGCGGCTGAGCGTTTCTTTCCTGGGAGAAAGGATCGAGTCACGCTACATCATGTCGGGCGCTGCCCTGCTGATTGTTCTAGGCGGGGCCCTTTTCTGGCTATCTGCCAAAGATACCCTGTGGGCAGTATACCTCTTTGCGCTGTTAACAGGCGTAGGTTTCGGCGCAGTATATGTATCAATCCCGCTTATTACAGGCAATTATTTCGGGGGCGGATCTTTTCCCCAGTTGAGCCGGGTCATGAATCCGGTCAACTCCATTTTCCAGTTTTCAGCTCCTGCCGTGGCAGGCCTGGTGTACGATGCCAACCGCAGCTATGGGCCGGTCATTCTGATTGCCTGCCTGTCAGGACTTTTCGGCGCCATTCTTATCCTCTTCTGCAAACCTCCGCAGCCTGATCAAGATAAGTGAATAAATCATTCACCCTGATAACTTTATATGTTATCGCCTTTGCCGGTTTTACCAGCCTGAGCTGGCTTTTCCCGGTCATTCCGTATTATACAGAGCACCTCGGTATAGGCATCTCTGACACAGGATTAATCGTGTCAATTTTCTCTTATGTCAATGCCCTCTGCATAGTCCCCGTCGGGATGATCTCAGACCGTATAGGCCGCAGGACCCTCCTGATAGCCGGCCTGGTCATCTGCGCCGTTACACCCTTTCTCTACCCTCTCGGGCACAACGCCACGGCCCTGTACCTGATCCGCATTATGCATGGGCTGGGTGCAGCGCTGCTCCTGCCCTGTGTGCTATCTCTGGTGACCGATATCACCGGCAAGGGGGAACACGGCAAAGCCATGGGCTGGTATACCGCTTCATCCCAGTTGGGACTGATGGCCGGACCGCTGGCGGGCGGCTTTGTGCTGGAATATCTGGGTTTTACGGCGGCATTCTATACCTGCAGTGTGATGCCTGTGCTGGCTCTGGTTTTCCTCTTGACCCGCCTGCATGCGCTTCCGCACAAGCCCGTATACCAGGAGTCTAAAGAGCCGGACCGCTGGCGCTGGCTGGCCAGCAGCAGCGCCCAGACCAGTTTCATCGCTCTCACTATAACCGCGGTCGGCTCCGCCTCCGTAAGCACCTATATCCCTCTCTACGTCAAGCAGTTCAGCATTAGCGAATCAGGCGCCGGTATCATTATTACTTCGTGTTACATCAGCTCGGCTGTGCTCAGGATACCTGCCGGCGCCATGTCCGACCGTTTCGGCAACGGACGCCTAATCACAGGTGGCATGGCCCTGTGCGCAGTGGGGATTGCACTCATACCGATTTTCCATGGATTGCTGGAGCTATCCCTGATCGCCCTGCTATTCGGCCTGGGGATGGGATTCTCCATGCCTGCGGCATTGTCCTGGCTGGCGCAGATCTCTCCGCCGAACAAACGAGGCTTCGCTATGGGCCTCGGATCGGCATCTTTTCAGGCAGGACTGGCAGCCGGCGCGACCGCGCTGGGCGTGATAAGCCAGGGCCACGGATTCGGCGTCATGTACCTGGCTGCAGGCGGTATTATAGCGGCCGCCTTCCTTGTTATACTGGCCTTGCAGTTATACGGTAACAGGTCCGCACGCTGATGCTTGACAAGATCCATAAGTAACGCTATTTTTGGGCGGGGCCTATTATATACGCCTGAACATGGCCCCCTAATATTCAGCAAGGAGTAAGTTCATGAAATTTGAAACGGTCTCCTACCAGGAAAAAGACGGCATCCTCCACGTAAAGCTCAACCGGCCGGAGAAAAGAAATGCCGTCAATCATCAGCTTATTTCCGACGTTACAGAATGCTTCCTTGAGGTTGCCACGCAGCCCAGCGTCAAGGCAGTGCTGCTCTCCGGTGAAGGGAAATGCTTCTCAGCCGGCACTGACCTGACTTCTTTTACAGCCGGCTCGAACCAGGTTGATTTACGCAGGTTCGTAAGGCGTTACCAGAAGATGTTCAATGAGATCGAATTGCTGGAAAAAGTAGTCATCGCAGTCATTCATGGATACTGCTTTGGCGCAGCACTGGAACTGGCCCTGGCTTGCGACATGAGGATTTGCAGCGAAGAGACGCTGTTCAATCTACCCGAAGTCGATATGGGCATCATCCCTGACGGCGGCGGCAGCCAGCGTTTGCCCCGTGTGATCGGGCTGGGCCGCGCCAAGGAGCTGATACTCACCGGCAAGACCATCGATGCACATAAAGCGGAGCAGTGGGGACTGGTCAACAAAGTAGTCAAACTTCAGGAATTGGAGGCCACTGGCATTGCCTGGGCGCAGGACGTCATGCGCAATGGACTGATTGGCGTCGGCCTGGCCAAGCGCAACATCGACCTCAGCATGGACATGGGTATATACGACGCGCTGGAATGCACCGGCCTGGCACAAAGCATGGCCTTCACCGATCCCAGCTTCCTGCAGAGGATCCAGCAGCGTTTTCTTGACAAGGTAAAAAGCAAGAAATCCTGAAACGTGTTTTAATCAAAGCATAATGAAAGTAGTTTTGCACATCTGCTGCGGTGTTTGCGCAGCGGGCGCCGGACAAGCGTTACTGGCCGAAGGTCATGAAGTGACCGGCTATTACTATAATCCCAATATTTACCCGCCGGACGAGTATTACCGTCGGTTTGACGCAGCGGCAAAGGCCGCCGAACATCTAGGCATCCGTTTGTTCGAAGGACCTTATAATGCTGATGACTGGGACCGGGCGGCATCCTGCCTGGCAAATGAACCAGAGCGTGGCCGGCGCTGCCACGTCTGCTATCGATTTCGCCTGCAGCAGACCTACCTTTTCACACTGGAAAACCAGTTGGATTGCTTTACTTCCACACTGACCATTAGCCCGCACAAACCGGCGGCGGTCATCAACAGAATAGGGCAGGAGGTGGGAGGAGACAGATTTCTGCCCCGCGACTTCAAAAAGAAGGAAGGTTTTAAGAAAGCCGGTGAACTGGCTCGTAGCTGGGGTCTTTACCGGCAAAATTACTGCGGCTGTAAATACAGTATGCAAGGAGCGCACAGATGAGCAGATGGCCTGACAGAGACGAGGCAGAAAAGATCATGGAGGAGTGGGTTGCCAACAACAACCTGAAAAAACATGCCTGGGCGGTGGAGGCGGCCATGCGCGCATACGCCCCCATGTTCGGCGCAAACCCTGAGCAATGGGGCGCTGTAGGACTTTTACACGATTTCGACTACGAGCGCTACCCTGACCTGCATGACCACCCCTTTAAAGGCGCACAATGGCTCAGGGAACAGGGCTTTGCCGAAGAGCTGTCAGAAGCCGTGCTGGCGCACGCCGACCACACCGGCGTCATTAGGGACACCCCGCTTAAAAAAACCATCTACGCCGTGGACGAACTGACCGGTATGATCATAGCCGTCGCCCTGACACGCCCCTCCAAAAAACTGGCCGACGTTACGGTGGAAGCCGTACAGAAGAAATGGAAGGAGAAATCATTTGCCGCCGGGGTCGACCGGAAGATGGTCGAACGCGGCGCTGCAGAGTTGGGTGTGCCTCTGCCCGAGCATATATCCATTGTTATCAAAGCGATGCAGGGTATCAGCGACAGGCTAGGGTTGTAAACATGTCAGACAGTCCTGATCAATAATAACTCGCTATTTAGTTTCCCCTGAAAAAGGCACGA
>DKFA01000110.1 GCA_002452695.1 Dehalococcoidia bacterium UBA6808 | reverse complement strand
CACATAAGCCCGCACCAGGGTATTATTCTTCTGCTCAACAAATCGGTTATCGTTCTTCCGGTAAGGGCGGCTGCGGCTCAGGCGCAGTCCGGTTATATTCTCGCCGAAATAACGGATGAGGTGGTCGTTGAAAAACTCACTGCCGTTGTCAGGGTGCAGGTGAGTAATGGGGAAGGGCAAGCGTTCCTGAACCTTCTTAAAACCCTTTACCATGGCTTGCTGGCTGCGTCCCCAGATCGCCACTCTCTCACTCCAGCCTGTGGCAATATCCACCAGCTGTAAGGTGTGGATATAATCACCGGCCGCTACCGCTCCGCAATGATGCACCAGGTCAGTCTCAAAGTTGCCCGGCGCCGTAGTCTGCCAGCTTAACCGCTCCATAGGCACGTCCCGCAAGAGACGGTTGGGCGGTTGGGGCTTGCGTCGGGGTAGCTTCGGGGTATCCTGCTGGAAACGTTTTAACAGCCGTTGTACTGTTGCTCGGCTGATGGAGCTAAGCTTCTCTTCGACCTCAGGTGTGAGAGTAAGCTCCTCCCACTTCGCTAACT
The DNA here is from genome assembly GCA_002452695.1 of Dehalococcoidia bacterium UBA6808. GTDB lineage: Bacteria > Chloroflexota > Dehalococcoidia > GIF9 > UBA5629 > UBA6808. Next base: position 23,180 of record DKFA01000110.1, on the reverse strand, counting down.
GGCGCGCTGTGTCCAGTAGCGCTGGTGTTAGCCGCTCGGCACAGACATAATCCAGGCTCTCCCAGACTATTCTTACCACCCCAGCCACAGCCGCCCCATACCGCCTTGCTTTGGGCCGCACCTTCCTGGGAGCACGCTCCAGACTCGGCAGATTCATTAGCCGTATCAGACTCTTACGCTTTAGTCCGGTCACCTCTCCATCTCAGATAGTAATTGGCTACGTTCCTTTCTCCCCGATTGGACATACCTCGACCGAACCAGTTTCAAGTATTTTCTTCGTTCGTTTATGTTCATCCTTTCGTTGTTCGGCATGATCCTCCCTCAGTAACATTTTTATCTGAGTGAATCATACCCTACTCGGTAACATTTTAGATGAGTGAATACGGAGCTTTGACTGCATCTTGATCTGGATGTTATGATAAATCGTACTCCGGGCATGCCCGGACTATATATGGACAGTCAATATAGTTTATATTTTATACTGATCGTTATTTGCCTGTTCCTGTCTGCCTTTTTTTCCAGCGCCGAGGTGGCCATAGTCTCCATGAGCAGGATACGCGTCAAGCACCTGCTCAGTAATGACGTCAAGTTTGCCGACCTGCTGGAGAGCTTCAAATCCAATCCCGGCATATTCCTTTCCGCCATACTGCTGGGCAATAACCTGGTCAACATTGCCATTGCCTCTATGGCCACGATCATATTTGTCAGCCTGCTGGGTGAGAGCTGGGGAGCGCTGGTCGCAACCGTCATCGTTACTGTTGTTGTGCTGATTGTTGGCGAGGTTATCCCCAAGACACTCGCCTCCCATCATAATGAGAAGCTGTCCCTGGCCTATGCCATACCGGTGCAGCTGCTTATCTGGATACTGTATCCCTTTGTCTGGGCGCTGAACAAGATCGGCGCAGGTTTTACGCGTATCGTCACTGATTCCAACGATGCCAAAGTCACCGTGGATGAAGCCGAGATCCGTACTGCCATCGATGTGGGCGAGGCGGAGGGCGTGTGGAAGGAGGCCGAGGCCGATATGATCCACCGCGCCTTCGAGTTCCCCGACCGGCCGGTGAGCGACGTCATGCAGCCGCGGACGGAGATATCCTTCATCGAGGAAGGCACTACTCTCAGGGAGTTTCTCGAGATCTACAGCGAGCACCCGCACTCCCGTTTCCCCATTTATAATGACGTGCCTGACAACGTGATCGGCATGTTGACAGTCAAGGACGTACTGATGGCGATGGCGAAAGGCGAGATCAAGGACGATGATAATATTGATGGTCTGGTCAGGCAGGCTTATTTTGTGCCGGAGACCAAGCGGCTGGGAGAGCTGCTGACAGAGATGCGGGACCATAACTACCACATGGCGATCGTCATCGATGAGTTCGGAGGCGTGGCCGGCATCGCCAACCTGGAGCACCTTGCTGCCGAGATCATGGGCAGCATTGGCGATGAGATGACAACCACTGAGAAGGAGATCACCCCCATCGATGCCAACACCTATGAGATCGATGGCGGCTTGAGGGTGGAGGAAGCCAACGACCAGCTCGACCTGGACCTGCCTGAAGGCGACTATGATACGGTGGCGGGATTTATCCTCAGCCACCTGGGTCGTATCCCCAGTCAGGGTGAGCATTTCAAATTCCGCGACCTGACCATAGCCATCACGGAGATCGTTAATCGCAAGATCGAACGTATTACCATAACCAGGGAAAAGAATGTACCGCCTGCGGGTTAAATTCAACCGCGGGGAACAGCTTAAATTCCTTTCGCACCTTGACCTGATGAGGCTATGGGAACGTGCGCTTCGCCGCGCCGGCATATCCCCCGCCTATTCCGAAGGCTTCAGCCCGCACCCGCGTATTTCGCTTGCCGCCCCACTATCTGTTGGCGTTACCAGCCGCGCCGAGATTATGGATATCTTCTTCGATCAACGCCTGTCGCCGGAGGCTTTCAGGGAGAAGATCGCGGCCCAGCTTCCGGCAGGGATCGAGGTAACTGAAGCCGCAACAGTCAATACGCTGGCGCCTTCTTTGCAGTCTCGTCTGCGTTTAGCCGAGTACGAGGTCGTGGTGGAGGACCCCTGCATCGCCGATTTACCGCAAAGGATCAGGGACATGCTGGCCAGGGAGCAGTTCGCCTGGCACCATAAGCGGGATACAGGGGAAAAATATTATGACCTGCGCGCCCTCATCGATGACCTCTGGGTTGTCGAACAAAAGCCGGATATCGGTAAAATAGGTATGCGGCTGCGATGCGATCCTTCCGGCACAGGAAGGCCGGAGCAGGTAGCGCGGGCGCTTGGTTACGAATATACACCGCTAAGTATTGAGCGGATCAAACTCATTCTGGCCTGATGTACGCGCTTTTAACCAGTTAATTTATCCCTGCTCTTTAAGGAATTTAATAATAATTATGATTGGTCTATGATGTCGGCGCTTTTGCGGGCACAGCGATATACCATCTGGTGCCAGAAACCAACCTATTAATGAAAATCCTGGCCCCCATTATTGCTCATTTGGTTTTTGGTATTTGGAATTTTCCCCTGTGTTCGTCCTATAATAAGCTGGTGTTAATGCATTATACGTGGGAGATAGCCAATTAAGCTCTATCTGATCCGTCATGGCGAGACTACCTGGAACAAGCAGATGATAATCCAGGGTAGTGGCAGCGACACCGATCTGAGCGAAACGGGACGTCTGCAGGCTGAGAAGCTGGGCCGGTCGATGAAGGATGTGCCCCTGACAGCGGTCTTCTCCAGCCCGCTTAAACGTGCTATGGATACTGCCGGCTCCATTGCCAGGTACCATAATCTCGCAATAAACACGGAGCAGGATCTCAGGGAGATACACGTGGGGGAGATGGAGGGAATGCAGATCAGCGCTCTCGGCACGAACTTGACGCAGTTTCTGGTTGATTGGCAGGCCAGGGGCGAATCTGTCGATTTCAAGAATGGTGAGAACCTCGGACGGTTTCGAGACAGGGTATGGGCCGTTATACAGAGGATAGTTAAACAGGCCGGCGAAGGCAACGTGGCAGTAGTTTCGCATTATTTTGTTACCGCCACAATAGTCTGCCAGGCGTTGGGGTTGCCGCTGACCCACCTGGTTAGAATACGCATACAACCCACCGGCCTTACCATAATGGAATTTAACAGGGGACATCCACCACGGCTGCTCCTGTTGAGTGATATCTGTCATTTGAAGGAGAGTTAAACTTGCCTGCTTTCAATGCTTCTCTTGAGCGCAGGGTGATAAACCTTATCAGGGAGTACGGTCTGCTGTCCGGTGGTGAGACAGTATTGGTGGCAGTATCAGGAGGCCAGGACTCGATTTGCCTGTTGCATGTGCTAAACAGCCTGCAAAAGGATCTTGGTATTTCGCTGCACGTAGCTCACCTGGACCACAGGTTGCGTGGGGCTGAGGCTGAAGCTGATGCAGAATACGTGAAAGACCTGGCGGCCGGGTTGGGAATCCCGGCCACCATCGAAAATCGTGATGTCAATGAGTTTAACAGGCAAAAGAAGACATCACTGGAAGAGGCTGCCCGCGAGGTCAGGTACAGATTTCTGGATGAAGTGGCGGAAAATGTGGGCGCCAGCAGGATTGCTGTTGGACATACACGTGATGACCAGGTTGAGACGCTGCTCATGCATTACCTGCGGGGTACGGGTATCCAGGGACTGCGCGGGTTAAGGCCGGCTGCCCCCATACCTTATGGCAAACAGGAGGGCAGCCGCTGGGTGATCCGGCCCCTGCTCAACATCAGAAGATCTGAGACCGCTGAATATTGTCGGGCGGCTGGATTGCAGCCGCGCTCCGATTCAAGCAACGAGCAGACGGCTTTTATGCGCAACCGTATACGGAGTGAACTCATCCCGTTATTGAAACAATATAATCCTGAGATTGAAGAGACCCTGATCAGGTTGGCCGACCTGGCAGGCGAGGACGCCGATTTCATCGACCGCCAGGCTGCCGCCGTCTATGAACAAACAACCTCAAGTGAAGGCTGTCTGACCTGCCTGGACGCAGGCAAGCTGCGCGGTGTGCCGCTGTCGCTGCAGAGGAGAGTCTTCCGCCTTGTGCTGGAACGTGCCTGCGGCACATTGAAGGATATTGAATCGTCACATGTGGAATCACTGGTCAGACTGCTCTTCGGCACAACCGGAAAATGTGTCAGCCTGCCGGGCGGTCTGACGGCGTCCAATGAACGTAATCGTATGGTCATCATACCTCCCGGCACGGCACCCTGTCCATGGCCGGCGCTGGACCGGGAATATCAGCTTAAAATACCCGGTGAGACGCTCCTGCCGGGCTGGAGGGCACTCAGCGAGATCATTGGCGAAAACTATTTTCGCGAGGACGACATCTTCAGCGCCAGCCTCGATTTGAATAAGGCAGGGCGTGTTTTAACCGTGAGGGGGCGCAGGCCGGGTGACCGTTTCCGCCCACTCGGCATGGAACATAGCCGCAAACTGCAGGACTTCCTGGTCGATTCAGCCGTGCCCCGGTCCTGGCGTGACAGCGTGCCGCTGGTCTGCTCACCACAGCAGTTGCTCTGGGTGGTCGGCTGGCGTATAGACGATCGCGTCAAGGTAACCACCAACACTGAGCAGGTATTGCGTCTCGAGTTCCAGAGGTTGGGATGAGCAATAATGAAAGGTAAAAAAAACAGGCCATCCGACAAGATCAGGAAAATTGTTAATCTTGAGCTCGACCTGCACGCCATGACGGTGGATGAGGCCATTCCGCTGGTGCACGAGTATTTAAGCGATGCCCACATGGCGGGATTGAAAGAGGTGCGTATCGTACACGGAAAAGGTACGGGCACGCTCAGGCAGGCCGTGATGCGCGAGCTGAAAGGGCATCCACTGGTGCGCTCCTATCGTACGGGCGACCGCTTCGAAGGCAGTACCGGCGTTACAGTGGTGCAGCTTTGAGGCTATACGGGCGCACCTGAAGGTGCGCCCTACACGAATTTATGTGAGGATGGGCCTTCGACCCGCCCGCTCCGGTTATCACCCTTCCGGTTTTTCCTGCAGCAGGAGCTTTAGTTCTTCCAGTTTGAAAGGTTTGGCCAGCACGCCTTTGACCCCGTAGCGGTTGAGATCGTTAAGGATGGGCTCATCAAAATAGCCGCCCGATACCATGATGTTGGCCCCGGGGTCTATCTTGAGCAGGGCTTTAATGACCTCCCTGCCGCCTGGGCTGCCCGGCAGCGATAGGTCGAGTATTACGATTTCAAAGGGGCTGCCTGAATCCAGGGATTCCTTATATTTGCCGAGCGCTTCCAGGCCGTTTGCTGCGAACTCGACACGCTCGTATCCCAGTTTATTGAGCAATCTGCCTCCTGCGTTCCTGATCACGGCTTCATCGTCCACGATCAGCATCTTGATGCCGTGGGAGGCCGGCTTGTGGGCAGATTCCTTCCGTGTCTCGGTACCGGTGGCAGCCGGCAAGTAAATATGAAAAGTGCTGCCCTTGCCCGGCTGCGAATCGACCGTGATATTGCCCCCATGTCCGTGAATGATCGAATAGGCAATGCTGAGGCCCAGTCCCAGTCTGCCCTGCCTGGTGGTGAAATAAGGATCGAATATGCGCGCGAGGTCGGCAGTAGCTATGCCATGTCCATGGTCTTCGATGGATATCCTGATATAGTCGCCCTCCGGCAGGCCTGAAACCTCGTTTTCATCTAGTCTGACGTTGCGTGCCCGCACATCGATAATGCCGCCTTTGGGCATGGCCTGACTGGCGTTGATCAACACGTTGCTGACAGCCTGGCTGAACAGACCTTCATCAATGTCGGCTTTATGCAGGCTTTCGTTGATAAAGAAATTACAAAATACATTGGACCCGCTCAGCACAAAGTCAGCGGTGTCTTTGAGCAGGTTGGCCACCGTGGCGGTTTTCTTGACGGGTGAACCGCTGTGCGAGAAAGCCATCAACTGCCGTGCCAGCTCCCGTGTATGCTCTACGCTTTTATCGGTCTCATTTAGAAGGTGGTATATCTGCGTCTCCGGTTCGATCTCGTTCATGATCACGTTGATATTGCCCAGGATGTGTGTGAGCAGCGTATTGAAGCGGCTGGCAATGCCACCGGCAATCAGCGCCACTGATTCCATCTTCAGCGCGCGATAGAGCTCTTGCTCCATCTTCTTACGCTGGCTGGCATCATGTATTACGCTGAGGATGTACTTGCGGCCTCCCGTTTCGAGCAGCTTCATATGCACCTCCACCGGGAACTTGTTGCCGTCCTTTTTCAAATGGTGTGCTTCGAAAGTAATTTCGCCTTTCTTGAACAGATCTCTGACCTTCTCTTCTATCAAGCCATGATATTCGGGCGCCACGATCTGGTAGATATTGGCTTTGAGCAGTTCATCCCTGGTGTAGCCGCGTGTAAGATAGGCCGCCTGGTTGGCGTAGATGAAGTTTCCTTCCAGGTCTCGCAGCAATATCGTATCAGAGGCGGCATCCAGCAGCTTCGAGCCAAGCTGCAGTTCGTCGATGACGCGCTTGAAATCGGTTATCTCGTTGATAGTGACCAGCAGGCCGGGGATGTCCGCATCTTTTGGCAAAGGCAGGGCGTTAATACTTACCCAGATTTTACCGCCGTCCGTACGGACCATCTCGCCGTCGAAGGCAGCGGCCTGCCCGCGGCTGATGCAGGACAGATATTCTTTAAAGCGCTTGCGGTCGGGTTCGCTTACCAACGAACTGAGGTGTTTGCCAACCAGCCCACCTCTGGCATAGCCCAGCATGGATTCCATGTGCGGGTTGGCCATCAGCAGCTCGCCGTTGTGTCCTGTAACGCAAATGGAAAGGGGAAGGAACTGGCAGATTTTGCAGCCTGTATCAAGGTAGATAAACGGATTAACTGTTTTTCTGGAAGGGGAAGCTATCAGCTCGGGCTGTTTTCCTCTGGCCGGGAGCTGTTTGGCAGGCTCTTTTTTCGCTTTTACCTCGTTTGACATGCGGTCACCTCCTCTCAATATTGGAAGCGTACCCACTACTACCAATCATACTACTAATCAGCGTAAAAAAAAACGGATTTGGCGCCCTGCATATTTGACATGTTGTATTGGCCCTGCGGTAGTATATATTCAATGGTCAACTTCATCTGGCGGTGAAATATGGCAGAAGGAATTAACGGCAGTTTATCAGACAACCGATGTGAGGTGATAGTCTGTACCGGCGAGATAGTATTTACCGGCGTGTTCCAGTTCAACTTTGAACAGCGACTGATCGATGCGCTTAACGAGGGTGTCCGGGTAAGCCCTCAGGTCAAATTGAAGGATTTTGTTAAACTGCAGGACGCTTGTATGACCGGCATTGACCACAGCAGAAAAGAATATCCTGTGATCTATATCGCCAGGCATAACATTATCTTTGTGGCCCAGGTCATCAGCCAAAAGCGGGAAAGGCCTCTGACCACCTATCCCTTCCGTCCCAAAACATCCACGGATGTGACGATCTTTGCCGCCCAGATCTATGCAGCGCAAAGCAATGTTAAGCCGTATCAGCTCAGGGGTGAGATATATGTGGATTCCTGGGGTCAGATAGCGGATACGCTGGAAGGCAGTCCCCAGTTCGTTCCGCTGACCAACGTAACGATCGAACAGGCGCCGCCGCATGTCGGCAACAGGTTCGATTTTATGGCTATCAACAAGCAGCGTATTATCAGTATTTGCGAAAACCTGGAAAGGCCGTAGGCTGCTATTTGCTATTTTTTTAGCGATCAGGAGATAGAGCGAGTAGATTATCAGTATGAAGGCCGCCAGACCTATAACAACCTGATTGCCTATTGTGTCACCGACGATTTGAAATCAATACTTTTTATCACGCGGCGTGATACACGCAAGTATACCAACCTCGTATCCAATAATAATGTCTCCATGCTGATCGACAGCCGCAGCAACCAGGGACCAGATTTACGCAATGCGATGGCGGTGACTGCAATCGACAATGCAGAAGAGGTGCGGGAGGGTCAAACAATACATAATTGTACGTAATTTCCAGGAGGTCCTGGTGCTGAAGATGGATGGATAGGCTGCTATGGAAAAGATTGGGGCGGGCGCCAATAACTATGTTGTTTCCTGGACGAAGGTAAGGACGGCTGCCTGGCATGTTAACATGCGTTTAAAAAAGGCCGCAATATTACGAGGCTGGTTAACTTCATCTCGGGCAATCCTAAAAAAGGCCAGCCCCCGTAAACAGCCTGTCAAAGGCTGAACGGGTCCTGCTGCAGGCACTATTCAGGCAGCATAGCGTCGCCTATTGCCCTAACCATCCAGTTAAGGTAGGTCTTGTCCCCGTACCAGTAGGAACCGGGATAAGGCCATGTTGTGGCCACGATGTCGACCCCCTTTTCGTTCCTGATGGTTAATTCTGAATGTGTATTGGGGCCGCTGTTATCCGCTCCCAGGCGGAAGCCCTGGCCGGTATTGGAACCGGTATAGATATGCACAAAAAATTCGCCACTAACCTTAACATAAGGTATCTCTGTGTCAACCCAGCCCCCCTTATTTTCCAGGTCATTGGAGAGCAGGAAGGAAAGCTGAGGGAATTTCTTGCGATCAAGTACGCTGCTATAGATGACCTTTGAGCTGGAATCCCAGATCTGTAATTCAGGGTCCTGCATCAACACTCCTCTTCCTCCGTAGACCAGCCCCATAATCCGTATGGTATGGATGATAAACTCTGTTGAGGGGACATCGAACGAAACAAGATAACCGGTGGTCGGTTTTTCTGGCGCCAGATAATCCTTAGGGAAACCGCTGTCATACTTAAGTTCGGTTGGTTTGGCAACCAGTTTAGGTTTGACAGTCAGCACGCCGCTGGTATCACCTATTTCAACTGGGTAGGTACCCGGCGCTTTTCCGGTAATTTGAAAGGTCACGGTAGTGGAGGCTCCCGGCCCAAGCTGGAGGCCTTTTGTCCCTGTGGTTACTGTATCGAATAACAGGACGGCATTGTAAAGGCCGGCGCTGCCGCCTGTATTGGTGACCACAGCAGTTATCGTGGCGGTTTCACCGGTGTTTATCTGGTTCGGTTTGATTTGCAGTGAGCTAACCTCGAATTTGGGGGGAGGCGCTCCGGCCTGGCAGCCGATCAAGGCTGCAGACGCTAGCACAGTAGCAATCAACATTATTAGCAAATTTCTCATCATGAATCATACCTTTCTCTGGTATTTTATTCTGCTTTGCAGACCGTAAGCAGGTAGGTAATACGATAAATCAAGGGCAATTGCCTGTATTTGCCCGGTTATTTCTCTTATGGGATTGAATTATAGCACGGACAGTGGATTTGGCAAGAATTTTAATGTTCGAATGGGAGTGATACAATGTCAGCGTATTTTATAGTGGAGGTATTGAAATGCCGTCTCTGTGGGTTGGGGTATTGCCATAATGATCCATTTTTTCACCACTTATTCTTTCCATGGCAATTGGGAAGACAGGGAAATTGAAAAGGAGATCGTGCGTATCAAGAAATCCGGCGGCAATTCTTAGCACTCGAATATTTTTCCGGGATTGAGGATATTCCCGGGTTCAAGGGCAGTTTTGATCTTTTTCGTTATCGGCGCCGGCTATGGCCCCAATTCCCTGATTACCGCGGCTGTGATCCTGCCATAGGGCAGGGTTATCTTATTTGCCGCTGATCGTAGCATCGAAGGAAAAACGTCCCTCGCGAAAGAGCCTGACGCAGCATTCGACGACCTTAGCATCATAGAGAACACCACTTTTTGATGAGATCTCTTCCAGCGCGGCATCGACGCCGCAGCTTGGCCGGTACGGCCGGTGAGAGGCCATAGCCTCCACCACGTCTGCCACCATCAGTATCTTCGCTTCAAGAATGATCTGGTTTTCTTTCAGGCCTCGCGGATAGCCTGACCCATCCAGTCTTTCATGGTGCTGGCAGGCTGCCTCCGCCACCGGCCAGGGGAAATCTATGGATTTTAAAATATCGAAGCTGCCCAGCGCATGTAACTGGATGATCTGCCGCTCCACATCCGTAAATTTACCCGGCTTGTTCAGTATTTCCATAGGTATATAGACCTTGCCGATGTCGTGTATTCTCGCGGTGATCTCGATACCCTTAACCATGTCGTCGGGCAACCCCATCTCGCGGGCAATGGCCACGGCCAGGTCGGCAACCCTGTCCTGGTGGCCTGCTGTACAGGGATCACGCATTTCTACGATCCTGATCATGGCAGCGATGGCGCCGTGCAATGTCTTATCAAGCTGCATCAAACTGCGGATGGCGCGCTCCTCGGCCTGCTTGCGGCCGGAGATATCATGTGCTATGCCTGAAATCAGCGATGCCTGACACTGCTCATCCTCGATCAGTGAGAAGGAGCACTCAGCCGACAGGACGGATTTGTCCATGCGGTAAAATTGAAGCTCAGTTTTATACGTGCGGGGAAGATCATGTTTTCCTGCTTTGTAATCCTGCATCCATGAGTTATAGTAGGCCATGATCTTTTCAAAGGAATCTGGCAGCAGGTGATCGATGAATGGGGTGGGGAGCGCCTCTTCGGCTGTATAGCCGCGCAGCCTGCCCAAAACGTTGTTGCTCCAGATCACATTAAGGTCGAGGTCCATCAGCCACATGGAGTCTGGGCTATTCTCAGCCAGGCAGCGGTAGTTTCTCTCGCTTTCTATCAGTTGTTCGAGCTTTCGCTGCCGTTCGGTAACATCACGAAGGACAAAACACATATATGGGATGCCGTTCCGATCGGTGATCAGCGAACCAGAAACATCGCAGTTAATAAACCTGCCTGTCGGGAGAGTCATGTCGAGCATTGTTTCGCTGAGAACGCCTTTGGTTTTCAGCTCGGAGTAAGCCTGATTCAATTCCTCCTGCATGCCTGGCCTGACGAAAAGCATCAGGCTTTTACCGATCATCTGTCCGTTGAGGGTCTCCTGTAAAAGATCGCGGGCTCTGAGTGATACGTAAGTGATTATTCCATCCATATCGGTAATGATAACAGCGTTGGGATATAGATCTGGCGCCGGCTGATAACCGTCTATGAGGATCCCCGGCACATTTTCAGCGGAAGGTTGCAACTCAGTCTCCGTTGAAGCATCTGTTGCCGCCTCCGTCGCTGTCTGCTTTGTAGCCTGGGCTTCCGCTACGGCCTGTTTGTATTCAGCCATGTCCAGCAGCGTGGCTGCCAGGCACCTGCTACCGGGTACCTGGCTGATATTGATCAGCACATCACGTGTATTTCCTTCTCTGTCCGCCAATTTGAATCCGCACGTATTGGGCGAGGAAGCGGGATCGAGCTGTCTAAGCAGATAGTAACGTTTCAACCGGGGCTGATCCTCTTTGGCTACGAAATCCATCCAGACTTTCTTGCCTTCTATCTCCTGTCGGCTGTAACCGGTGAGGACTTCAAAGGCATTGTTGCAGGCCAGGACGATGGTGTCCTGGTTAAGCAAAATGAGGGCGGTGGTGGTATTCTCCAGCGCTATAAAAAGCGGGTGATCGGCAGGCAAGGCGGGGGCAGCCTGCGGGCTTTCTACCGCACCGGCGGCGGATATATCTGTGGGAGCCGTCTGTGCCGCCGGTTGTTTATCGGCTGCTGTAATCAGCGAAATGACGATACAGAGTGGTGTGCCGTTGTCCCTGTTGATCCAGGCAATGTGCATTTTAAGGGCCAGTTGGGAACCGTCCCTCCTTAAGGCGATCAGTTCAAGGTCCCCGGGTTCACCGTTTTTCAGCAGTTTCAGTATCTGCGTCTCGACCTGCTGTGAGGCATCCTCTTTAATCACACTCCCGACCTTTTTCCCCAGCAGGTCTTGTCCTGACTCATACCCCAACAACTCTGCAAACCTGTGTGAGATATGTGTGAAATGGCAATCGAGATCGGCCACAGCCACCGGTTCCAATGACATGTCCACCAGTGAACGGTAAAGCCGTTCCTCCTCTCTAAGTCCCTCTTCCCTTCTTTTCTGCTCCGTGATGTCATGGAAATTGACCATGAAGTAGCTGGGACCTGCATCGCTGTCGCCTATCAGGGAGATGCTCATGGCAGTCCAGATTATGCGCCCGTCCTTGCATTGCAGACGCATCTGCAACGGCTCGTCAGGCTTTTCCTGTGAGAGGAAGAGGGCCATGATGTCGCCGCAGGTGGCGCGGTCTTCCGGGCAAAGCACCTCATCGAAACGGCTTTCCAGCATCTCTCGCTCTTCAAACCCCAGTAAATCGCAGAAAGATTTGTTGACCTTGAGGAAAATGCCGTCAGTGCCGATGATGGTCAGCCCCGTCGAGATATCTTCGAATGCAAGCTGGAAGCGTCGCTCAGCTTCACGCCAGGCTTTCTCTACAGAGTGATGATCGCTGATATCCAGCCAGTGCCCAAGCGTCAGCCAGTTGCCGCCGTATTTAAAATATGTAATCTTTTCGGAAATCCACTTGTTTTTCCCCTCGCGTGTGGTAATCTTGAACTCATGGCTGGTATCAGTCTCCTCTTCTTCGAAGAGGGAAGCCATGTTCTGTTTCGGCATCTGCCGGTAACGCGGGTTGATCAGACGCTGATAGTCCTTGCCTGCGAGCTCGTTCTGGCTGTAGCCCGTAATGCGGCGGAACTCGATATTGGTATAGATGAACTTGCCATCGCGGGTTATATAAATCCCCGCAGGCGAGTTTCTGAAGAGGGCGGTACAGAGCTCCGCTGCCGCCTCAGGCAATATTTTCAGGACATCGGTCCTGTCGGAAATCACATCCATATACTTGTTCTCAATCACTGCAGCGCTGCCCGCCATTTTCCCACAAGGTAACATAATGCAGGGGCTGTCCGATTTCCACCCTGAATATTTTACCCTTATTAGTACAATCAGTAAAAACCGTGTGTATTCAGGGAAACTGTAAATGATATAATGGGGGTGTTCCCGTCAGACAGGGGAAATGATATCCAACTGGAGAATGAGATGAGATTTTTTACTCTGGCAATTATTATTGCTGCTGTGGCATTGGCCGGCCTTTTGCCTGCCTGTGCTGCGCCGCAGCAACTACCTGATGAGATAGTTATCGGCTGTGCCATGCCCACCTCCAGCGGGCCTGCCTGGGGTCCCAATATTATCAAGGCCGTTGAATTGGCTGTCAGTGAATTGAACAGCAAGGGAGGTTTGGACGGTAAAAAACTGTTGCTCAAAGTGGTCGACGAAGGCCCCACGGCGGCAACAGCCCTGTATGCTGTGCATAAGCTGGTAGAGGAAAACCAGGCGCAGGTAATCATCGGCGGTACATCCAGCGATGCTGTGCAGACCATCGGGCCTTATGTCGAAAGCAAGGGTGTGCTGCTGGTTTCCCACTCAGCCACATCGACGTCACTATCCGATCAGGGATGGAGTAAATGGGTCTATTCCGTTGCGCCCCTCGATTCGTTGCAGGGCGGTGTCATAGCTAAATTGATCAAGGACAGGGGATGCAAAAGGGTAGCCATGCTGGTGCAGGACAGCATCTACGGGAAAGATATTGAGGAATCGACCCGGCGCTATCTTACCGGCGCTGCTGAGGTAGTTGCTTCCGTAAAGTACGACCCTCAAAAATTGAGCTACCTGACAGAGCTAAACTCTATCAAGGACAAGGTGCCCGGATGTGTTGTTCATGCCGGGTATCACACAGACGGCGCCGTTATTTTTGCCCAGGCTGCACAGTCAGGACTGGATAATATCGGGTGGATCACAGCGGATGGGACTTATGATTTGCCGCTGGACAAGTATATCGATGCAGCCAGGTTCATGGAAAAGGCTGTAACCGGCACGGTGCCCTCTGCTGACCGGGAGTCGGATATGTATCGTGCCTTTACTGCCAACTACAGGAGCAAGTATGGTTTTGACCCCACGAGCTATTGTGAGAATGCCTACGATGCATTGAATATGATCGCCGCAGCTATCCGCCAGGCGGGTACCTATAACGGCAGTGCAATACGCGATGCGCTTGCATTAGTTGGCAAAGACTATCAGGGAGTCAGTGGCACGATCAGCTTTGACCAGAACGGCGAGCGCATAGCCGGCACTTACGCTGTCTGGAAAGTGGCTGTCGAGGGCACGCAGTACAAGTATGCCATGACCGGGCAATACGTACATTTCCTCAAGTCACGCTAAGTATTTAAAAAAACCAGCCCAGCGTCTTGAGGCGTAATACTCCCAGAATTATCACCAAGCAACAAATTACTATGCCAGCAATGCCGTAAGCTTTGGACTGGGAAGTTAGAAGGCCTATCAGGCTGAAGGCCAGACCGATTACGGCCAGCGGTATATTGATCCAGTTAATCCATCCTGCCACAGGTATAATGGTCAGCAGCAGGACCAGCCCGGCAGCCAGGCCGGTGATCAATCCCACAATGCTCACGATATCTTCCCGATGGGTGCCGTAGATGGATTTATCAGGGTGGCTTCTCATTTCGTTTGGCCGGTACAGTATATAGGTGAGATACGTTGCATAATGCAGTTCATTGAGTAACACCGTCTGCTGAATAGTACGGATAATCCTGTGTTATGACAAACTTGGCCCAACTGCCCAGATGCCCGTATTCCCTGTGGCATTTCTGGCAGAGCACGACGCAATTATGCAGGCTGGTGTCGCCTCCCAGTTCTGCCGGCTTTCTGAAATGCGTGAATACGGGCGCTTTCAGCCTGGCGCCGCAGCGTGCGCAGAGCACCTTCTGCCTGACCAGCGCCTTGTCCTTGACATCCTGGGGGAATTCTTTAGGGCTCATTTTCTTTTCCCTGTCTGAATGCGGACTGTAATTTTAATTTATTTAAGCATATCCGGCTGTCCATTTCAATACAGCAGGCCGATTTCCTTTCCCACCTCGGCGATGACTGCCGGCACAAGAACTTCCATTTGCGCTGTAAGGCTTAACCCGCGGGAAGTGTCGAAAGGCTCCACTCCGATGATGGTTACCTCAGGAGGATCGATACCCAGCCGTATCATCAATTGCAGGCTGTCCAGCACCCCCAGCCCGTGTAGTGACGGGGGCGAATCTTCTGACAGGTTATTTTTGGATAGCTCCAGGCGGTATAGCTGTCCCGGAGTTCCTCCTGCTCTCAAAGCGTCTACGATGATCAACTTCTCTGTGCCTTCATCCAGCAACGAAAAAAGATCGGGAGATGTTCCGCCGTCGATGATGTCAATTCCTGTATAGTTGCCTGTTGATTGCATCAACTCCACCACGCGGATGCCCAGACCGTCGTCGCGGCAGAGAGGATTGCCGATACCGAGGACCGCTATTCTATGTCCTATCATGATGTCAGCAAATGCGGGGCAGGATTTCACCTGTAGGCAAGTCGATGATACGCGAGGCCCCGATGCGGGTCTTCATCAGCACCCGTCCCCTGTGCTCAGCAGTAACCTGTCCTATGATAGCGGCCTGCTCGGCGTACCTGTTCTTCTTCATAGCGACCAGCACTTTTTCAGCATCTGCCGGGTCGACTATGGCGACCAGCTTGCCCTCATTGGCGATATAGAGCGGATCGAGGCCGAGCAGCTCGCAGACTCCCCTTACCCCTTCATGCAAAGGTATTTTCTCTTCTTCGATAACCATACCGGCGCCTGACTGATGCGCAAACTCGTTAAGCGTGGAGGCCAATCCTCCGCGGGTTGGATCGCGCAAGCTGTGTATGTTACGGCTCACTGCCAGCATATCGGACACCAGACGGTTGAGCGGCGCGCAATCGCTGTCCACCGGCACCTTGAAACGGAGGCCTTCGCGCCGGCTCATTACCGCAACGCCGTGTTCTCCAATGCTGCCGCTCAATATGATTTTATCTCCCGGCCAGGCGTTGGCGCCTGAGATATCCAGGCTTTCATCGACAAGGCCTATACCTGCGGTATTGATAAAAAGCCGGTCGGCCTTGCCGCGGTTGACCACCTTGGTATCTCCGGTTACTATCTGTACACCAGCTTCAGCGGCAGTATCCCGCACCGACTCGATCACCCGCCGTAGCTCATCCAGTTCCAGCCCCTCCTCAATTATCAGTGCCAAGCTGAGGTAAAGGGGATTTGCGCCGCTCATGGAGAGATCGTTGACCGTGCCGCATACCGCCAGGCGCCCGATATCCCCGCCGGGGAAGAAGATTGGATTGACCACATAGCTGTCGGTGGTGAAAGCCAGCTTGCCCCCAAGCTGGAAGACAGCCGAATCGTCCATGCGTGCCAGGATGGGGTTGTCGATAGGCGGCGTCAATATCCTGTTGATCAGGTCATGGCTGAGTTTGCTGCCGCTGCCGTGGGCCAGCAGTATCTTATCACTCATCGATGTCTCCAAACTGGTAGTAGGCAGCGCAACTGCCCTCTGAGGAAACCATGCAGGGGCCGATAGGGTTATCCGGCGTACATGCTTTCCTGAAAAGTTTGCAATCGGTCGGGCGTATCACTCCGCGCAGTATTTCCCCGCAACGGCATCCCTCGGCCTCTTTCACCGGCAGGACTTCTGGATCGAAGGCCGTATCGGAATCGAAGCGGGCATATCTGCCATTGAGCTTATAACCGCTGTTCGCTATTACGCCGATGCCCCTCCAGCCGGCGTCTGTCGTATCGAAGACCTCCTCCATGATCTCCAGCGCCTTCAGATTGCCTTCCGGGCGCACGCCCCGGGTATAGGCGATCTCAACCCGCGGCTCGCCGCTTTCGATCTGCTCAATCAGCATCTCCACTGCCTGCAAAATATCCACGGGTTCGAACCCTGCTACTACACAGGCCACGCCGTAGTCGCGGGCATAGGCTTCATACGCCTGTGTGCCGGTGATGGCCGTCACATGGCCCGGGCAGATGATGCCGTTGAGTTTGATCTCTCCCAGGTCGAGCAGGGCCTTTATGGCAGGAGGGGTCATCTTGAGTCGGCAATGAATATAGAAATTACGCAGGTCCTCTTGGTCTGCCTGTTTGACGGCCATGGCGATGGTAGGCGCAGTAGTCTCGAATCCGACTCCGATGAAGACCACCTGTTTATCAGGATTATCCCTGGCTATCTGCAGGGCATCCTGCGTGGAGTAGACGATGCGTATGTCGCCACCGGAAGCCCGGCATTTCTGCAGACTGGTATAGCTGCCAGGGACTTTCAGCATGTCGCCGAAGGTGGTGATGATCAAGCCTGGCAGACCGGCCAGAGCGATGGCCTTATCAATGTCAGCATTGGCGGTCACGCACACCGGGCAGCCGGGGCCTGACAGCATCTCGATGGTAGGCGGCACCAACTGGCGGATGCCGTTGCGCATGATGGCTACGGTATGGCCGCCGCAGAACTCCATCAGCCGGGCAGGCCTGGTAGATATGGCTGCTATGCGGCGGGCCAGCTTCCGCGCCAGCCCGGCGTCACGAAACTCGTCAATAAACCTCATCGGATTGTAATTCTACTGTAACCGTCTGGCAATCTACAAACCGCCGGAGTTTTAACAGCAACGGGCTGCGCATTGCGCAGCCCGTCCGGTATGCATATATATGGTTGCGTGACAGCTCAGCGCCAGGAAGCCAGCCCGGCGTCTGTGCAATCGCTGCGCGTGACCCTGGTTTGATTCTTGCCATCGGCGTCCATGATATAGATCTCGCCATTATCGTTGGTGCAATCGCGTTTGGAATAGAACACGACCTTGCTGCTGTCTGGCGACCACGCGGGGTACTTGTTATCGTAAATTGCCTCTGTGATGCGTTTTTGATCGGTGCCGTCGGGATTCATTACCCAGATGTCGAAATTACCTGTGGCGTTGCTCTGATAAACGATTTTTTTACCGTCGGGCGACCATGCCGGGTAGCTTTCAATCTGCGGGCTCTCTGTCAGGCGGGTCAGGTTGGCGCCGTCCGCATTTATAGTATATATATCAGTGTTGCCGTCCCGCCTGCTCATGAAAGCTATACGGCTGCCGTCGGGCGACCAGGTTGGATAGGCGCAATCGTCGCTCCCCGATGTGACCTGCTTGATTGCGCTGCCGTCAGCGTTCATGACAAAAATCTGGTCTACGCCACCGGAACGATTGGATGTAAAAGCGATCTTGTTGCCATCCGGCGACCAGGCGGGCAGAGTATCTTCTGATTCACTGCTGATCAGCCGCACGGGGTTGCTGCCGTCAGCATTCATTATATAAATCTGGTAGTAGCCGTCACGGTCGGAATGAAAGACGATCTTGCTGCCGTCGGGTGACCAACTGGGGAAAAGGTCCGCGCCTTTATGATTTCCGCTGAGCTTGGTCCAGTTGCTGCCGTTGATGTTGCACGTGTAGATCAGCGCCCCGCCGGGGTCATTGGTGCCAGAGCAGAAGACAAGCTTGCCGGTACCTTTGATCTTAACACTGGAACCGCCCTGCTGCGTATCCGCCGGGCTGGAGCTGGTGTTGGCAGGTATCTGGATGAACTGCGGCATCGTTTTATCCGGTTGCTGTATCGAGTTGCTTTCCGGCGCGGCTGCCTGTTGTCCAGCGCAGCCCGTTGCCAGCAAGCCTGATATCGATAAGGCCAGAACGGCGATGGCAGTCAATCTCAATGGTGACATGGATGACCTCCTTGGATATGGGAACAAATTAGAATGAAATGCATTCAGGCGCTAGTCAGGTTCCTTCCGCTTCCACCATGCGTTCAAGCAGGCTGAGTGTTTCCTGTGCTTCTGATTCATTGAGCACGTTAATGGCATAACCTGTATGGAGCAGCACATAATCGCCTACCCTGGCTTCAGGGGTAAGCGCTATGTTGACCATGCGGCCAACCCCGCCAATATCCACTTCGGCCTGGTCTCCATTTATTGACGTGATCTTCACCGGAACTGCCAAACACATTTGTTAAGAGTATAGCTAAAAAGCTGGAAGGGGACAAGAAAGATACAGTAACCTTGTTGATGTTATATGCTTTTGGCGGCAATTACGGCCTGTCCCAGCGAGATGCCCCCGTCGTTGGCGGGCACCTGCCTGTGTGTCAGCACCCTGAACCCGGCGGCTTCCAATAAAATGGACGTTTTGGACAGCAGTAGCCGGTTCTGGAAGCAGCCGCCGCTCAGCGCGGTTGTATTAATCCCCGTCTCTGCCTTAAGCTTGAGGCACACGTCCCGCGCCAGGGCGGCAATAGTGTTATGGAACTTCATCGCGATCACCGCTACGCCACAGCCTGCCTTCAGGTCCCCGGTCACGCCCGCTATCAACTCACGCAGCCTGATGATATGGAGGCCGTTTTCAGACGCCAGTGTGAAGGGATAGAGGCCCTGCTCAGAGGGCGCTTCGTAAGCCCGGGACTCCATCTCTACGGCGGCCTGCGCCTCATAGTTGATTATTGTGCGGATGCCGCACAGGGCGGAAACAGCGTCGAACAGTCTGCCCATGCTTGAAGTCAGCGGCGTGTTGATCTTGGCCTCGATCTGCTTACGTATCAGATCTATCTCGTCCTCATCTATGGCATCCGTCTGCGCAGGCAGGTCTGCCTTACCCTCCAGCGCAAGCAGGTAGCCGATGGCCGTGCGGTAGGGTCTCTTAATGGCCAGTGCGCCGCCCGGCAGCGGCAGGTATTCGAGCTGTGCCGCGCGTCTGAAGCCGCTGTAATCGGCGATCAGGAACTCGCCGCCCCAGATCTCCCCGTCCGTGCCGTAGCCGGTGCCGTCGAAGGCCACCCCGATCACCGGCCCTTCCTCCCCATTGTCCGCCAGGCAGGAGACGATATGGGCGTGGTGGTGCTGGACAGGCACCGTTGTCAGCCCTTCCTTTTCAGCCAGCTCGAGGGCGAACTTGGTCGGCAGGTATTCAGGGTGCATATCATGCGCTATCAGTTCAGGCTGGATGCGGAAGAGGCGTTTGTACAGCTCCAGCGTGCGTTCATAGTGCTCCAGCGTGTCCATATTCTCCATATCGCCGATATGCTGGCTGACGAAGGCATGGTTGTCGCGGGTCAGGCAGAAGGTGTTCTTCTCCTCAGCCCCACAGGCCAGCAGTTGCGGCGCAGTGAAATTAAGATGGATGGGATAGGGAGCGTAGCCCCTGGCCCGGCGTACGATGGTAACCTTGTTTTCAACCACTGCCGTTACGCTGTCGTCGTAGGTGGAGTGGATCTCACGGTTATGCATGAGAAAGTAATCGGCTATCTCCCCCAGCCGGCGCAGCGCCTCGTTATTCTGCCCTGCGATGGGTTCCTCGCTGATATTGCCGCTGGTCATGACCAGCGGAATGTCCGCCTCCCTCATCAGCAGGTGGTGCAGCGGCGTGTAGGGCAGCATCACGCCCAGGTATTTCAGCCCCGGGGCGCATTCTGCACAGATAGTTGAGTCCGGACGCCAGCGCAGCAGGACGATGGGGGCCTGGGGCGATGCCATCAGGTCCGCCTCGGCCGGTGTAACGGCGCAGTGGCGGCGCACCTCGCCGATATCCTTCAGCATGACGGCAAAAGGTTTGGACGGCCTGTGCTTGCGCTGCCTCAATGTCATTACGGCTGCTGCGTTTTGTGCGTCGCAGGCCAGCAGGAAGCCGCCCAGGCCTTTGACGGCTACGATACTGCCTTCCTTCAATAGGGAAGCGGTCCGGCTGATGAGGTCATCGCACTCTATGACCCTGTCCCTGTTGTTCCTCAACTCGAGTCGTGGTCCGCAGATCGGGCAGGCGTTGGGCTGGGCGTGGAAGCGCCGGTCCTGCGGGTCTTCGTACTCACGGAGGCAATCCGGGCACATTTTAAAAACCGACATGGTGGTCAGCGGGCGGTCGTAAGGGATGTCCTTGATGATCGTGAAACGCGGCCCGCAGTTGGTGCAGTTGGTGAAGGGATAGCCGTGCCTGCGGTTGCTCCTGCTGAGGATATCTTTCAAGCAGAGCTGGCAGGTAGCGATATCCGGTGAGACGAGCTGGTATTTGCCTGGTTGGGCCTCGCTGTGCCGTATCTCGAAGCTCCTGTAACCCTGCGGGGCGGCGAACTGGGCGGTGATGGATTCTATTCTGGCCAGGGGCGGAGCGTCGTGTTCAAGCTCGTAAATGAAGAGGTCGAGGCTGGACTGCTTGCCCTCCACCTCGATCTTGACGTCCCCGGATGTATTGCAGACCCATCCGGTCAGGCCGTGTTTTTTCGCCAGGCCATAAACGAACGGCCTGAAGCCGACGCCCTGAACGACGCCCCGGGCGCTGATACGGGCAAGCTGGACATTCTTAGCGTCAGGCATAAATCAAGGTGAATTGTACTTCATGCCTTACGTACGGGCAAACAAAATGCTCCAGACCGGGCAATGATCAGCCTGAACTGTCTATTTCTGGTATGATCTTTTCCAGGGGTCGTTCTTATATCTCAGGTAATCAGCAATAGCAGCCTTTAGCGTTTTGACCGCCAGAGATATGCAATGCAGCCCATCCTCAGGGAAGCCGCCCAGGGCCAGCAGAACGTCCTGCTCATTGATCTTCATTGCCTCTCCAATCGGTTTGCCGCGGGCCATCAGTGTGGTTATGCTGCCTGCGGCGATGGTCGTCTCGCAGCCGTCCGTCCAGAACTTGATGTCATCGATCGTATCCCCGCTTATCTTCAGCCACATCTCCATATTATCTCCGCAGGTGCCGTCGACGCTGCCAAATCCGTCGGCATTATGAATGCTGCCCACGTTCTGCGGGTTTTCCATGTGCTCTATGGCAGTGTCAGAAAATATGCCGGGCCACCCGTTGTCCTGTGGATTTTCATTCTGCCTTGTCATACAGGCGTATCTTGCTGCTGCGGGGTCTAATTTTTGACTGCGGTCAGGGCGTCGCCGATACTATCGATGAAATCGGACTGGTAGCGTTCGATATGCCCTTCATCGCACATGGCCGCCAGGTCGGGGTCCACCGGTATCTGTCCCAGCAGCGGCGCATTGGAAGCGGCGGCCATTTCCTCGCCCTTGCTTTTGCCGAAGAGATCGATCCTCTTGTCGAAGTCCTTCAAATATAGATAGCTCATGTTCTCCACGACCCCCAGCACCTTTTTATTCATCTGCTGGGCCATTTTCACCGCCTTTCTTACAATCATGGCCGTCAGGTCCTGCGGCGTGAAAACTATGATAACACCCGATATCGGCAGGGTCTGCATAACGGTCAGGGGGGCGTCAGCGGTGCCGGGCGGCAGGTCGACGATCATGTAGTCCAGATTACCCCAGACCACATCCTCCCAGAACTGGGTGATGGCCTTCCCGATCAACGGCCCTCTCCAGATTACTGCCTCATCCTCTTCGGGTAGCAGCAGGTTGATGGACATGATCTCTATGCCTGACTTGGATGTAACCGGCAATAAACCCTGTTCATTGCCGCCGGGACGGTCCTTTATTCCGAACATCTTGGGTATGCTGGGGCCGGTGATATCGGCGTCCAGGATGCCGACCTCGAAGCCCTTGCGTCTCAGTCCAATAGCGGTCAGGCTGGTCACCAGCGATTTGCCCACGCCGCCCTTGCCGCTCATAACGGCGATGACATTTTTAATCCTGTTCAGGTCGACAGGTTTGGCATCGCTGAATGTGATTTCTACCTGCTTGATATCTTTTAATGCCTTAAGCGACTCCGTCACTTTGTCCTTGAGCCAGGCCTGCGATGCTTCATCCAGTGCGGTGGAAGCGAGGGAAATCGATACCGAGCCATCCTTCAGGCTGATGTCGCGGATGAGGTTCAGTCCCCCTATGCTGCGTATCACATGAGGGACAATTATCTCGTCCAGCTTTTCCCTGATCTGCTCAATTGTTGTCATGTTAAACCCCTTAATTAATCGTTTCAGGCCGGTTGGCCTGTTTATACGCTGGCACGGCTTCTTGACCTTTTATCTTGTTACCAGTTTGCTTGTCAGTTTGCCGTTAACAAATGATATCTGCACCATGACCTGTCTGCCCTCAGAAAGCATTTTCTCAGCCTTGCTGCGCAGACTCTCAAAATCGGGTGACTGCAGCAGCGCCAGCAGCGCTTCGTATCGCTGCTGCAGCTCGACATCGTGGGTTCGATCGCTCAGAAGTCCGACCAGGCAGATGTTCAGTTCTTTCTCAGCCAGGCACTTCAGGCATTTGCCCGGCACCTCGTTGGAGGAGTATTTTGGTTCGAGATCCAGTTTATCCATAGCTGTCGCCTTCACAGTTCTGCCATTAATTACCGGTCCGTGCCTCCGACGGGAAATAACGCTCAAGATTAAAAATTGACGCGAGCACTGCGAAATTATACTCCACGTTACGAGCCTAGACAAAACATTAACTGTACTCATGTTGATGTTATATGATTTTGTCACCATTTA
>DKFA01000048.1 GCA_002452695.1 Dehalococcoidia bacterium UBA6808 | reverse complement strand
AAGGCGGATACGCTGGCAAATACGCCTCACCCCGGCCCCTCTTCATTGCAGAGGGTTTTCCCAATTATTCCAAATGAATGCATTAGCGACCTCTTAGCAAAACTGTTTACACTCGCCCTTGAGGGCGAGGGCAGGGAGTGGGTGATATATTTCCCCTTGACATTAAAGCCCTTTTCTTCCTATCATCAGCTTTACTGATATAATCTCCGGAGGCCACCGATGGATAAGTACAAGCTCGACCCTGCCGATACGATGTTCCTCGTCATCGATGTTCAGACCAATTTGGCGGCTGCCATGAAGAAGGACGTCGTCTCCTTGATCGAGGGTAACATTAATATAATCATCAACTCTGCGCGCATCCTTAACGTCCCGGTGCTTTGCACGGAGCAGTACCGCAAAGGACTGGGCCCCACACTGCCTTCCATTGTTGAAAACCTGGGCTCTGATTTCCAACCCGTTGAAAAACTTGTTTTCAGCGCCTGCGGCGAACCGCAGTTCCAGGCCTCCTGCCGGAGCATCAATAAAAAATATGTCCTGATCTCGGGCATCGAAGCGCATGTTTGCGTGCTGCAGACCGCCCTCGACCTGATGGAACAGGGACATGTCGTGCACATCGTCAGCGATGCGGTCTGCTCTCGCTACAAGAACGACTGGAAGAGTGCCATGCAATTCCTGCGCGGCGCAGGTGCGGTCATCTCGACCACCGAGATCGCCGTCTTCCAGCTTCTGCGCAAGGCCGGCACGGACCAGTTCAAAGCTATTTCCCCCATGTTCAAGAACAAGGAATCTTACTGGTCAATTTAACAACCGGAGTATAAATATGAAAAACAGGAATTTCCTCATCCTCATCTCTGTGATACTGGTAGCCTGCTCGGCACTCCTTTATTTCTTACACTTCCTGATCTTTGGCGACGAACACCATATCTACATCTTCTTGCTGCACGATATCGCCTTCCTGCCGCTGGAAGTGCTGATCGTCGGCCTGGTCATCGAGCGGCTGCTGGCCAAACGCGAAACGGAGGAAAGGATACAGAAGCTCAACATGGTGGTTGGCGCCTTCTACTCAGAGATCGGGCGTCCCCTCACTTCCACACTGCTCCAGTCCACACAATCGCGTAATGAGGTCATTGAAAAGTTGCACGTGTCCGGGAGCTGGGGGCAGAATGATTACCAAAAAGCCCGCCATTATATCGAAAAAAACGCATCAATCGGCTTCGATGACGTCGACCTTGAGCAACTTCGCAGTTTCCTGGTCAGCAAGCGCCCCTTCATGCTCAGACTGATCGAAAACCCCAGCCTGCTCGAACACGAGAAATTCACCGACCTTCTACTCTCCTGCTTCCATCTCATGGAGGAGCTTGAGACCCGGCCCGTCCTGGATAACCTGCCGCCCAACGATATCACACATATTAAAAACGACATCCAGCGCGCCTTTAAATTCCTCGCCGTGGAATGGCTGGACTATATGCATCACCTCAAAGCCAACTACCCGTTCCTCTACTCGCACTATTTGAGGATCAGCCCCTACCAGCTTAACCCCTCGGCTGTGATCGAGTGACCTGAGGCGATCTCAGTTTAGTGCGCAATATCTGCGGGCAGTTTAATAATCCCTATATGGGATCTGCTTTGGGAATCTGGATTTCGATTTCGTTCAGTGCGTGGCGTTGGGAATTTGATATTGTTTAGGTTTTAGTGATTGGGATTCCGTGCCTGCAAAAACATGTAGGGCCGGGTTCAAAAAACCCGTCCGCCGATCGGGCGCATCAGAGGTAAGCGGGATCTGTTTCCCTCGTGGAAAAGCTGAATTTCCCTCGCCCTAAAAGCCTACGGCAGAAAATATTGAGAATATCAGATTAGCAGAAACTGTAGGGAGACTTCGTTTATCACGCAAGTACTCCCGGTTAATCATAGCAAACGCTGTCGTATATGGAGAGTGTAAAGAAGGGCCATGGCCCTCCCTTTGGAAACCTGAACCCTTTCGCTGGGGGAAGGGCAGGGTATGGGTGATAATGTTTAGCTAACTTTTATTCTCAGGCGGAAGCAGATTGGGGATACCCTCTACGATCTTGTAGCCGTAATTACACCTGGCGCAGAAAAGCAATCCCGCGTTAATCTCCTTATCAATCCTCTCCACATCCCTAAGTTCAAGCGGGCCATGGCATACCGGGCATACCAGTATCTCGAGCAATGAATCTTTCATATTCCCTTCCTGATTTAAATAGCATATTCTATTAGAGCCGGTTCAACGGAAAAGGCTTTCCCAGATGGACATGCGTACCGTCTGCATCACCATACGTTCCTTGAGCACCTGTGTAGGAACCTCGCGGTACTTGACCACTTCACGCGTTTTGCTCACCGGTTTGTACTTGGTGACCTGCTCGGGATAGGTCACACGGATGGTGGCCCAGGCCTGTCCTCCTCCCCAGCCGCCATAATAGCCTTCAAAGAACGGCCAGCCAGGACCATAGTATCCTCCGTAAGGCCATCCTCCACCCCACCATGTGCTCAGATTATCGCCTATCACATAATAGCGCTGCGGAAAATAAGCGCCGCTATAATAGCTGCTGACCTCGATCGACACCGTAGCGCCGGGATGGTCCACCTGGAAGCTCTTTGTCCAGCTCCCATAGCCGACTGGCTGGTTGTAGACCGTCTCTGTGCGTATCTCGCTGGTCGTATAGGCTTCCATATCGGTGAAGGTCTCTGTTGTGGTGTAGTTCTCGGTGCGCATCTCGGTAGCCCAGTACGATTCAGTCACGGGAATAGTCGTGACTTTGAGCGGCAGGGCAAAGATAACGGCAATCAATGCCAGAGTTATGAACACCGCCAGTATGATCTTCAGGTTGGTCTTGAACCAGGCTGTAAACTTATCCATTGTTACCTCCTCGCGTTGCCGCTTGCGCCGGGCCTATTTCGGACATGCACTATAGAATTAGTTTAGAACAATACTGGTGAATCGGGCAAAACAGTTCCCCATTTCTTACTGGTCATTGCGAGAAGTCCTGATCCTATTGGGACACAAAGCAATCACTTAGATGAAAAGCCTCAAAAGTCTACGCACATGGACCTCCGGCGGATTGCCGCGTCCCGATTCCATCGGGACACGCAATGACCGTTTATATTTAGAATTTGTTTGGTATTTGGATTCTGTAATTTGGATTTTGTTTGGCTTTTGGTATTTGGAATTTGTTTAGTATTTCGTGCTTCGGATTTCGAATATCACATTTACCCTGGTCGAAAAGTGGCGCAGGCTTCCGGACTCTCCCATACATCCACACTTTCCAGCATCACCCCTTTGGGCAAACGTCTGCGCAACTCTTTATAGACCGTGGCAGCGATGTTCTCCGCAGATGGATTTATCTTCCTGAAGGGCGCCACCTCGTTCAGGCACCGGTGGTCGTACTTCTCCAGTACCTCTTGCAGGGTCTTTTTAAGCATGGTGAAATCTAAGGCCATGCCGGTTTTGTCCAGCTTTTCTGCCGTGATGTGCGCCATTACTCTGTATCTGTGTCCGTGCAGCCGCTCGCACCTGCCCTGATATCCCCTCAGGTAGTGCGCCGCATCGAACTCCCTTTCAACAGATAATATATACATCTATAACCCCAGCGTTATCTTACCCCACTTCTCCACCACCTGGCCATCCCTAACCCCCCTCAAAAGCTCCGTCATCGTCTTATGTAAAACAGGGTGT
>DKFA01000063.1 GCA_002452695.1 Dehalococcoidia bacterium UBA6808 | reverse complement strand
TGCACGGCGCTTCCGGACTGGCCTCCCGCACATTTGAAGACGAACGTGAGTTGCGCTCGGCTGTCCAGGTCGGCAACCCCTTCATGGAAAAGCTGCTGATCGAGGCCTGCCTCGAACTGGGCAAGACCGGTTGGATCGTCGGCCTGCAGGACTGCGGAGCGGCTGGATTGACCAGCGCCACGGTGGAAGCTGCTGCTAAGGGCGATTCCGGGTTGGATATCGATGTGGCCCGCGTGCCGCGGCGCGAGAAGGGCATGACGCCCTACGAGGTCATGCTCTCCGAATCGCAGGAGCGCATGGTCGCTATCGTTAAGAAAGGTTGTGAAGACAGGGTCAAGGCGCTCTTCGACCATTGGGAATTGCATTCTGATATCATCGGCCATGTCACATCCGACGGCATGGTCACCATCCGCGACAACGGCAAGATCGTGGCGCACGCCCCCACCAGGGTTTTGAATGCCGCGCCTGTCTACCGTCTGCGTCCCCACAGGCCGGACTGGCTGGACGGACTCCAGAAGCTGAATTTTAAGAAGATCAAAGACCTTAACGCAGCCGATGCCAATAATATGCTGTTGCGGATGCTGGCCCTGCCCAATATCTGCAACAAGCACGCAGTCTACCGCCAGTACGACCACCAGGTGGGTAACAACACTGTGGTGCTGCCAGGCAGCGACGCCGCCGTGCTGCGCATACAGGAAACAAAAAAGGCCTTCTCCATGGTCACAGACGGCAACGGGCGTTATTGTTATGTAAACCCACTGGTCGGCGGAGCGATCGCTGTGGCAGAGGCCGCCCGCAACACAGTCTGCAGCGGCGCGCGTCCCATGGCCATCACCGACTGCCTCAATTTCGGCAACCCCGAAAAGAACGATGTTTATTACCAGTTGCAGGAATGCATCAAGGGCATGAGCTTCGCCTGCAGGAAGCTCAAGGTGCCTGTCATCAGCGGCAATGTCAGCCTTTACAACGAGACCAGGGGCGTGGCTATCTTCCCCACGCCTGTGGTTGGCATGGTCGGCCTGATCAAGGATATCGCCAAACACTGCTCGTCAGACTTCAAAGGCGAGGGGGACGCAGTCTACCTCGTCGGACCAATGGGCAGCGATGCCGGGCTGGGCAGCAGCGAATATCTTAAGCAGGTACATGGCCTGGTGCAGGGCAGCCAGGAGATCGATCTTACTACCGAGCAGAAAGTGCAGGCTTGCGTGTTCAAGGCCATCGAGCGTGGACTGCTCAACTCGGCCCATGACTGCTCGGATGGCGGCCTGGCAGTCACCCTGGCCGAGAGCTGCATACTGGGCAACATCGGCTTCAACGGCAGGATAAGCAGCAGGAGCCGTCTTGACGCAGCTCTGTTTGGCGAGTCCCAGTCAAGGATCGTAGTATCGGTCAGACCCAGAGCGGAACACCGCCTCGAGACACTGGCCTCTAAGATGGGAGTACAACTTACACGCCTGGGCCGGACCGGCGGCGACCGCATGATCATCAACGGCATCATAGATCTGTCCGTCTGCGAGCTGCGCAAAGCCTGGTGGGACGCGCTCGGCTAATCATAATTAATCCCGGAGAAAGTGAAATTGGCAGAAGTATCTGAATTCAGGGGTGTCAGGTACAACCCCGATGCAATCCGACTGATGGGAGATGTCATCTGTCCACCCTACGACGTAATCTCGCCGCAGGAACAGCAGGCCCTGTACGACAGGGACCCGCATAACTTCGTTCGTCTTGAGTACGGCTTGGCCAGGGATGGCGACGACGAGAAAAACAACAGGTATACGCGTGCCCGCGATGCCTTTAATGAATGGCTGAAAAGCAACGTGCTGATACAGGATACAGTACCCAACTACTACGTGCATGAATACGGTTTTGAGTTAGGCGGGCAGAAAAAGCGCAGGCTCGAGCTTTACGCCTGCGTCAAGCTGGAACCATGGGACCGCAAGATCGTTTTCCCGCACGAGTTCACCATGGCCAGGGCTAAAGCCGACCGCCTCGACCTGATGAAGACGTGTTCGGCTAATTTCAGCCCTATCTTCGGATTGTACGAGGACCCCGGCAACAAGATCAACCAGCTCATCCTGACCCGCGTCAGGGCCAACCCGGTTTACAATTTTCAATACGGTAATGAGACACACCGCTTCTGGATCGTCAATGAGCCGGAGTTCGTCCAGCGCGTCGGCCATTTCCTCATCACCAAGCCCATCTATATTGCCGACGGGCATCACCGCTACGAGACGGCGCTGGCTTACCGCGACTATCGCCGCCAGCTCAACCCGGCCGCCGGCAACAGCGAGGCCTTTAACTATGTCATGATGGCGCTGGTCTCTTTCTCCGACCCCGGCATTGTCATCCTGCCCATCCACCGTCTGGTCAGAGGCCTACCCACAGAGAAGTTAAAAAGCCTGCGCAGTGAACTGACCAAATATTTCGCTGTCGTCGAAGCCTCGGCCGACCATGTTTCAATCTCAGATAACAGCATCGGCAACATCAAGATCTGCGGCCTTGAGCCAGGACAGGTGCTTGGCCTCACCCTGCTTCCTCATATCAGGGTCAACGATTTGCTGGAAAAACGCCACTCCGATGCTTACGGCAAGCTGGATGTCAGCGCCGTACAGCATATTATCTGTGAAAAAATACTTGAGCTGTCTTCGGGAGATACCGACTGCCTGGCCTATACGCCAAGCGCCGAAGCAGCCTGCCGCTATGTGGATACCGGCCAGTTCCAGTTCACTATCCTGCTCAACGCCATCCCCGTCAAAACGATCAAGACCATAGCCGACGCCAACGACCGCATGCCGCGCAAGTCCACCTATTTCTATCCCAAGCTGCCGTCGGGACTGGTCATACACAGACTGGACGGCGAGATCTAAACAGACATCTCACTCAATCAGCTCAAATACGCGGCTGCTGAGCGCTTCGGTTGCAGCATCGCGCAGGTTGGACCGCCGCGGCTCTCGCAGCGATAGCAGCCTGTCCACCTTCTTATCCTCGAGTTTCTTGAAAAATAAGCACTGTCTCCACAGCCTGTGCAGCGTATCACGCGCCCCTCCGTAGAAAAAATAATCGATCTCGCGAATATGCCCCTCCAGCAGCTCGCGGCTGTGCTGCTCCACCCGCGTGAAGAAATATTCCATCTGCTTTTCACGATGCCGCGCGAAGCGGTTGGCCGACGAGCCTCCCTTATGATGGCGGGCATGCACCAGCCCGGTCCCGGCCTTCCCCTCTACCATCTCCTCACCCCTGAAAATCCCCACCGCATACTGGCCCAGCCTGACCAGAACCAGCCCGATCAACGGCTCACGCTCAATTTCTTTCTTCAGCCGCTCACCGTCAAAACCTCCGGACAACCCATTTTCCTTCAATGGAAAGGGCGGCCAGATCACCAGCGCCCTGCCCCTGCCGTAAAAAATCACTGCTCCAGTAGACGACAGCGCCGCCTTCTCCACGATCTCGTCAAAGACCATACCACGGTCCAGCGCCTTCGCCAGCTCTTTTTCGATCTCGCCCGCAGCCGTGCCCGCCTTTATGTAAAGCGTAAAATCCATCGGCTGTCTGCCGGTCTCATCCAAAAGCTGCAGCATGCGCCTGCGGGGCAATAAAGACTGGGATTTAAGCATGGCATAATTATATCTGTTTACGCTCACAGGCGCGCCAGCCTCCGCGGTCGTAATTGATAGGCCTGAGTTCGGCCTGTCATACACTGATATGACGAGGTCTTAAGACGAGGCGGGTTGTCAATAGCAAAACCCAAGAGTCATTCATGGTGATTTTCTCTCACTTACGCAAAAATCTCATGACTCCGTCGGTATTTCTTCTTCGCCACCTATTGGTAGTGAACGGATACGAATGCGAGCATCCTGAAGAATGACAATACTACCTTCATTCAGGGCTTGCTCAAGATTGGGTAGGTTGGTTAGCAGGAATGCTACCTGGGCTTCTGGACGTCTTGACGACCGCCGAAACAGGATTATAGACGGCCTTTTCTGTCGTCGCAAGGCGAGTAGCATAGCGAAATCAG
This sequence comes from Dehalococcoidia bacterium UBA6808, assembly GCA_002452695.1. Classification (GTDB taxonomy): domain Bacteria; phylum Chloroflexota; class Dehalococcoidia; order GIF9; family UBA5629; genus UBA6808. The sequence goes on along the minus strand of DKFA01000063.1, from coordinate 829 downwards.
TGTCTGCCGAGATCAAAACGCGGTGTTCGCTGGCAGCTCGTTCGAATATCTTCTCATCGGAAGCGGTTTGCATTCCAAAGTCTCGTACATGGGCAGCATCATGGCCTGCCTCACGCAACCCAGCGGCTATCAACGGTGATAGGGCATTGTCTACCAGAAACTTCACGGCGTTGACACCAGAGGCAGTTCTCGTTCACGCACCGCTTCGGCAGCATAACGCAAGGCTTCACGGATATCTTCCGTCTGAAGGTCTGGATAAGTCTGCAAGACCTCAGCCTCACTCATCCCCTCGGCCACCATACCCACTATGGTAGCTACAGGAATACGCAGACTTCGTATGCAAGGCACACCGCTCATCTGGTTGGGGTCAACGGTAATTCGGCTGAATCTCATCTTTTTTACCTCCTGTATGAACCTAGTGTAGTGTCACGCATATAACCAGTCAATACTAATGAATGTGCAGCAATGTCGAATTTAGTTCAATTATTAGCCTGACACTACACTAGCGCGGTCAAACTCTCATCCGCCTCCAGGATATTTGCCATCAGAATCATGTTCTCTGATCAAATTGTATCACGACAAGCCGTAATAAGGCGAATTCCCGCGTCGGTAAATAACATCTGATTATACAGCAAGCTTTAACCATCAGATTGAATATCATATTCCCGCAGGCTGTCCAAAAAGTCCGTTGGAGAAGTAGATGGTGATAAGCTAGGCGGAGTAAAATGTGCGTAAAGGAGGCTTCACCCGGTGGTAATTGCGAATGAAGATATTCAGAGAATTCAGCCAGTGTCAGGGGTTGCTGCTTCCTCCCTCGCTCGATGAATTC
>DKFA01000062.1:8945-10852 GCA_002452695.1 Dehalococcoidia bacterium UBA6808 | reverse complement strand
CCGCTGCTGATCGGCACGGACGGCGCGCAGAAGATGAGCAAGAGCCTGGGTAATTATATCGGCGTGACCGACCCGCCTGGCGAGATGTACGGCAAGACGATGTCGATAAACGACAGTATGATTATTCCCTACCTTGAGCTGCTGACCGATGTGCCGGACGATGAGATAGAACGCTACAAAGCGCGCATCAGCAAGGGATCGGTCAATCCGATGGAAGTGAAGAAACGTCTGGCCTATGAGCTGGTCAGGATCTTCTGGAGCGTGAAGGATGCCCAGGAGGCAAGCGAGAACTTTGCCCGCACTGTGCAGAACAGGGAGATACCTGATGAGATGCCCGTGATAAGCGTGCCCGCCGGTTCCACCGCCACGCTTTCAGCCGAGATCTCCCGCGCCGGCCTGGCCAGGAGCCGCTCCGAGGCCCGCAGGCTGATGGAGCAGAAGGCGGTTGAGGTCAACGGCAAGGCGGTCACCGAGGACATGGAGATCACCAGGCTGGATGACGGCAGCGTGATCAAAGTGGGCAAAAGAAAGTACGCCAAAATAAAAAGAGAAAAATCCTGAGCGCTAAATAAATTCCAAGCTCCAAATACCAGAGAAAATTCCAAGCTCCAAACTCCAAATACCAAACAAATTCCAAATGATAAATTAAAAACAGTTAACTGCTTAGATCACTGTAATTTGGAATTTCTTAATTAATTGGAATTTGGAATTTGGTATTTGGATTTTCCCGTGCATATGTGAGTTCCATTAGTCTGCCAAATATTTTATAATTGACGGATTAATTTCAGGAGCAAATATGCCATGCAGTTAAGGATTCCAGGCCCATGCCCGTGCCCGGATGAGGTCCTCAAGGCCACCGGCCGCCAGATGATCAACCACCGCGGCAAGGAATTTGGTGAAATGCAGGGACGCATCATCCCCAAATTGCAGCAGTGTTTTCAGACCAAAAACGATGTCCTCATCCTGACCGCATCGGGCACAGGCGGCATGGAATCGGCGGTGGTCAACACGCTGTCGCCGGGCGACAAGGCGCTGGGTATAACCATTGGCATCTTCGGCGACCGCTTCATCGATATTGCTCAAACCTACGGCGCCGAGGTCGTTCCGCTGAAATATGAGTGGGGGCAGGCCGCCAACCCGGATGATGTCAAAAAAGCCCTGAAGGACAATCCCGGCATCAAGGCCGTGCTGGTGACGCACAATGAAACCTCGACCGGCGTCACCAATCCGCTGGGAGAGATAGCTGCAATCGTGAAGGATGCAGGCAAGCTGATCCTGGTTGACGCTGTCAGCAGCCTCAGCTCGATCGACCTGCCCGTGGATAAATGGAACCTGGATGTGGTCGTGACCAGCTCGCAGAAAGGTTGGATGGCGCCGCCCGGGCTGGCATTCGTAAGCATCAGTGAGGAAGGCTGGAAGGCGCATGCACAGGCCAGAATGCCGAGGTTCTACTTCGACTATACCAGGGCCAAAAAGTTCATCCAGGACGGCCAGACGCCCTGGACGCCGGCCATCCCGGTATATTTCGGGCTGGATGTGGCCCTCGATCTGATGCTCAAGGAAGGGCTGCCCAACATCTTCGCCCGCCATGCCCGCATCGCCGGGAAGGTCAGACAATGGGTCAAAGTGAAGGGTATGGAGCTGCTGGCGGCCGACGAGAAATACGCTTCCAATACCGTGACGGCGGTCAAGGCCCCGGCCGGCCTGGATGTGGCCAAATTCAACGCGACGCTGCGCGATGAATATAAAGTGGTCATCGCCGGCGGGCAGGGCGGCATGAAAGGTAAGGTGTTCCGCATCGGGCACCTGGGCTTCGTCAACGATGAGGATATGGACGAGGTGCTGGCCGCCATGGATAAAGCGCTGGAGAAAGAGAAGAAATAAAGAATAAAATTCCAAACTCCAAA